>NZ_VCKY01000005.1 GCF_005889735.1 Nonomuraea turkmeniaca | reverse complement strand
CCAGCCCCCGTCGCCGCCCGCCGGGGCTCCGCGCCCACCCCGCAACGATCTGCCGCGTGACGTGCCCGACTTCACCGGACGCGAAGCCCAGCTCGCTGCCGTGCTGTCGGCGGTGGACAGCAGCCGGGTGCTCGCCATCGACGGCATGGCGGGCGTCGGCAAGACCTGCCTGGCGGTGCACGCCGCACACCAGCTCGCCGCCGACTACCCCGACGCTCAGCTCTATCTGGACCTGCACGGGTTCACCGAGGGGCGGGAACCGCTCGGTCCCGACCCCGCGCTGCGGGCCTTGCTCGCCGCCCTCGACGTCCCGTCAGAGAAGATCCCGCAGGAGGGCGGCATCGAGCCGCTGGCCGCCTGCTGGCGGTCCGAACTGGCCCACCGGCGGGCCGTCGTGGTCCTCGACAACGCCGCCGACGCCGACCAGGTACGCCCCCTGCTGCCCGGTGCCGGCCCCTCCGTCGCCCTGATCACCAGCCGCAACCGGCTGCTGGGCCTGGACGAGGTGCCCCCGGTGTCGCTGGACGTGCTGACCCCGCAGGAGAGCGCCGAGCTGCTGGCCCGCGCCAGCGGCGACCCGGGTGGACCCGACAGCCGGCTGGCCCGCGATCCGGAGTCCGCCGCCGAGGTGCTGCGGCTGTGCGGGCATCTGCCGCTGGCCCTGCGGCTGGCCGCGGCCCGGCTGCGGCACCGGCCGGGCTGGACCGTGGGCATCCTCGTCGAGCGGATGGCGGAGGGCGCCACCGAGTTCGACACGGCGTTCGCGATGTCGGTGCGACAGCTGGACCGGGCGCAGCGCCGCTTCTTCCGGTTGCTGGGCCTGCTGCCCGGCTCGACCTTCGACGAGCACGTGGCGGCGGCACTGGCGGACATACCGCTGCGCAGCGCCCGGGCGATGCTGGAGGACCTGCTCGACGCGCACTTGGTCCAGCAGCCGGCGGCCGGCCGCTACGGGCTGCACGACCTGGTGCACCAGCACGCGCGCCGGGCCGCCACCGAGCAGGATTCACCGGCGGAGCTCGAGCAGGCGCTGGGCCGGGTGCTCGACTACTACGTGCACGCGGCGGCCGCCGGTGACGCCGCGATGTCGTCCCTGTCCCCCAGCCGGGCGGTCTCCGCGGGCCGGCCTCCGGCCGAGCTGCCTCAGTTCACCGACAAGCGTGCGGCCCTGTTCTGGTTCGTCACGGAGTACACCAACCTGATGGCCGTCTTCGAGGCGGCGGTCGCGGCCGGAGCCGACGTGCACGTGTGCGAGCTGCCGCGCTTCATGCGGGCGTTCTTCGCGCGGCGCTGCGGCACGACGCACCTCAACGTCCTGTTCGAGCGGTCGCTGGTCGCCGCGCAGCGCCTGGGCGATCCGCTGCAGCTGGCCGAGGCGCACAGCGACCTGGGCTTCGCCCGCTACAACGCGGGCCGGATGGCGGAGGCGGGCGCCGCGTACGAGGCGGCGGCACCGCTGGTGTCCCAGATCGGGGACGCCAGGTCGGAGGCCGAACTCACCATGCGCCGCGGCTACCTGAAGTGGGACGAGGGCAATGTCGAGGAGCCGCTCGAGCTCTTCCGGCTGGCCGGCAAACTGTACGCGGACGCCGGCTGCCCGATGGGCACGGCCCACGCGACCGCGTACGAGGCCTGGGCGATGCTGCAGCTGGGACACCGCGAGGAAGCGGCCCGGCTGGCCCGCGAGGCGCTGGACATCCCGCACACCGACCCCGCCTGGCCGCCCACGCTGACGGCCAGGATCACCCTCGGCGTGGCCATCGCCCACGAGGAACCCGACGAGGCCGCCGAGCACCTGGAGCAGGCGCTGGCGCTGGCCCGTGAGGACGGGCACAAGCACAACGAGGCATGGTGCCTCAACTGCCTGGGCGTCGCGCTACGGCAGATGGGCCGGTACGAGGAGGCGCTGGCCAGCCATCGGCAGGCGTTCGCGCTGCTGGACGAGCTGTTCGAGGAACACTGGAAGATCCATTTCCTCAATGGCTACGCCGAGACCTGCCGGCTGGCGGGCCTGCCCGAGGAGGCCCTGCGCCTGCACCGGCAGGCGCTGGAGCTGGCCCCGAAACTGGGGTACCGGTACGCGGAGGCACTGGCCCACGAGGGAATCGCCGCCGTCCTCGACGAGACGGACCCGCCCGGGGCCGCCGAACACCGCGCGGCCGGGCAGGCCATCCTGCAGGAGCTCAAACCAGGGGCCTGACGTGACCGGTCGCTCCCCCGGATCACGTCGGGTCCGAGCTTCACGCGCCGCGGCGTCCTGCCGAACCCGACCGTGCGGGGACGTGAACCCGTTCCGATCCGTGACCATGCCGGGACCAGGACAGCGCTGCGGACAGCCCGTCGCCTGACCAGGGCGACGGGCCCGATTCTCCTCCCTCATCGGCTCGTGAGGCTGCGTCGCCGGTCACCGCCGACCGGCCGGCCCAGCCGGTCGTGCCCGGTCATCGGCTGCCCGTCGGTGTGCTCACCGGAGAGCTCGGTGGCGGCTACCTGGTCTGGCTGCTCGTCGCCGAACGCAGGGCCGGCAGGTTGTAGAGCTCCAGCTCATAGACGGCATACATGCTCCAGCGGGTGTAGTTCGCATCGTTGATCTTCAAGCGCAGCTTCCTGACGCCTTGCAGGTCGGGAAGATCGGCGACCGAATACTCCATGATTCCGTCGTCATCGTCATGCGTCCACCGGAAGGCGACGCCCTGCGCGGCGGTCGTCCAATCAGTGCCGTTGGCCGAGACCTCGACGTCGACATCGGTCAGGCCCTGCGGAATGCCGCCACGGGTTGCGACCACGAGCGTGTTGAACGCCTTCGGCTCGTTCCAGTCCAGCACGATTTCGTGCGGGAACGGGTTCGTGTCGGTGTAGCCCTGCTTGGCGGCGAACATCGTGCCGTATTCGCCGTCGACCATCTTCTGCGGGCCGTACTGCACGCCGCCATCGCCATCCCGGGCCGCCGAAGCCGACACCGCCGAATGGCTGCGGGCGATGTTGGCGTCCGCCGTGTTGACCGCACCCTTCACGAGCGTGAGCTCATAGACCTTCGCGGTCTGGCCATCGCCGGCCAGCGTGCGGATCTCGATCTTGTTCTTGCCGTCCGCCACGTTGACGTCGACGGTTGCACCATTGGCGACGGCGCCGCCGTCGACGGTGATCGTGCCCCCGGCGTCGGCCAGCGTCGGGGTCAGGCTGACACTGCTCGTGCCCTGGTCGACGAGCAGCGCATGGTCACCGCGATGCCCCTCGAACGTGAATTCCGCGACGTTGGTGAGCTTCAGGTCCTTCAGCGTCGCGTCGAAGTGCTGCTGCCCAGGTGCGAGATGCACGCGGAATCCGTCGAACCGCACCTCCTTGTTCTCGAGGTTGGTGATCTCGATCCGGTGCTTGCCCGGCGTCAACCCGGTCTTTCGATACGCGGTGAAGCGGTCGTACTGGACCGCCTCGTAGAGATCGATCACCGTCGCCGGACCACCGTCGACCGACACGGACACCTTTCCGGTCGTCGCGTTCTTCTCGAAGAACGCGTCGATACCGGTGCCGTCGAACTCGTAGGTCGCCTTGTTGCCGGTGGCCGTGCTGATGTGGACGCTGCCGAGGTAGGCGGACTGCCGCTGCCGCGGCGCCCAGCCGGCGGAGTAGGTGATGGTGTCATCGGTGTTGTCGAGCAGGAAGGTGCGCGGGATGTCCTGACCCTCATATGGGCTTGTCGGCTGGGGAATCGCGCCGACGGTCTCGCCCGCGGCCGCCCGCACGAGGTAGCCGTGCAGAGTATCGAGATATGCCGGGTCGAGAGTGTAGCGCCGCGGGTCCTCCGGGCTGATCGCGCTGTCCACGATCTGCTCCGCCAGGGCCGGGTCGCGCTTCTTCAGGATGTTGAGGAGCTCGTAGTCCTCGAGTCCGTCGCGATGTGCCTCGAGACGCAGGCTGCTCTTCACCGTCAAGTTGGCCCTGTCGGGATAGACGATGTAGGAGTCGCCCTTCCAGGGACCCACGTACCACGCGTTCCACGCCCAGTGCAGATGCCCCTGCACGCCCTCGCGCTCGAGGTCCCAGAACAGCATGCGGCCGGTCATCGTCGGCTGCGTCCAGAACCGGTTGAGCCACGGCGGAGTGTTGACCTCACAGGTGTAGACCCACAGCTCCTGGCCCGCGGCCTGCTGTGCCTTGTAGCCGGCCTTCTTGCGCTCGAATGCCGGCGTCAGCGGAACCCAGGTGTCGACGTAGGGCTTGGTCCTGTCGTCGAGCAGGATGCCGTCGGGGTCGGCGTCCATGGTGCGGAAATCAGCGCCGATCTGGGAGTTGATCTGCTGGATCTTGCGCGCGACATAGGTCCAGAGGTTGCGCACGTCGGCGGTCCCTGGCTCGTCACGGATGTGCTGGTACCACGTCAGGCCGTTCGTCCAGCCCTTGCTCTTCAGGTGCTCGTGCAGCGCGGTCAGGTAGTTCGTCAGGAAGGCGTCGGTGACCGGCAGGCTGTCCGGCAGTTTGGTGTTCCACCCGTCGTTGGGCTTCTCGTTGTCCGGCATCTTGTTCAGCGCGTGGATGAGATGCTGGTTCGCGAAGTTGGTGATCCCGTGCCGCTTGAACGCCTCGACGTAGCGGTCGAAGTTCGTCCAGTCGATGTCGCTCGGGATTCCCTGGACGAAATCCGACAACTCCGTGCCGGTGGACTGCAGGAACAGGTCGGTGCGCAGCCAGACCATGTTGGTGCGATATTCAGCGAGCTTGCGTGCGAACTCGTCCATGAGGCCGAACCACGCGTCACTGTAGGTCTCGACGCCGTAGTAATACTTGCCGACGTCGTAGGCCTGGCCGGCCTCACCGTTCCAGCTGAAGCCGTCCCAGGTGAAGCCGTTCGTCATCGTCCAGTGGTAGTTGGTGAACGGTGACTTGTCGATCGTGGGGATCTCGACGTTGTGCACCCTGAACCGGATCGGGACCGAGTAGTCGCCACGACTCGTCTCCACCGTCGCCGTGCCGCGATAGGTGCCGGGCGCCGTGCCGCGTGGCACGAAGCCGGTCACGAAGACGGGCTGAGTCTGGCCCGCCTCGACCCAGGTCGCCTTGTCGTTGGACAGCGGGTCTGGCATGACCGACTCGGGATAGAGCAGGTTCCCCTCGCGATCGGGGAAGAACGGGTTCGCCGCGACCTTGCTGTCGTCCTTGTAGGCGACGAAGCGGTAGCTCAGGTTGGCTCCCGCGATCCGCCGCTTGCCGCCTGCGGTCAGGTCGCCGAATCGGACGCGCTCGATGCGCAGCCGTTCCTTCGCGCGCACGGCGATCTGCGCGCTCTCGTACTCACCGCGGGCGGCTGTGAAGGTGATGGAGGTGCTCGGGCTCTGTGGGACCGTCGTCGTGCGATAGACGGTCTTTTCCGAACTCTCGACCCATAGCTGCGCGGCGTTCGCTCCGGCCATGGCAGCCGGCACGAAGGGTCCGAATGGCGCCAGCAGCAGGGTGACGCAGAGTAAGGGGAGGACTCGATGTCGCATGGGCACTTATGATGGATTCTTGTTTAAGTCTGGTCAAGTGATGGACCGCCCGGCGGTCCACTCAAGGGCGTTGATCGTCAAGAGGAAGGCTTCGGGAGGGGAGCGTCAAAGTCGTAGAGGCGGGCGTCCACGTGATCGAGCGCCCGCCGTACCGCACCCAGGACCACGGCCTGCTCCCCCAGATCGGAGATCGCCACCACGGGTGGTTCGAGGCAGAACGGGTCCAGGTGCCGACGCACCGGCGCGAGCAGCACGTCGCCCGAGCGGGAGACGCCGCCGCCGAGCACCACCAGCTCGGGATCCACGGTCAGCACCAACGCGGCGATGCCCTCCGCCAGGTCGCGGGCGTACTGCTCGACCGCCCACCGGGCGGCCGGATCCCCGGACCTGGCCGCGGCGAAGACCTGGGCGGCGGCGTCCTGTGGCGGCGTGCCGGGCGGCAGACCCTGGAATCCGGTCAGATGGACGGGCGCGCGGTGCCAGCCGAGCAGCGGCAGCGCACCTATCTCGCCCGCGCCGCCCCTGGCGCCTTTGAGCAGCTTGCCGCTCACCAGGATGCCCGCGCCCGTGCGCACGCCGGCCAGCACGAACACCAGCTCGTCGACGTCGCCGGCCTGGCCGCGCCAATGCTCGGCGAGCGCGGCCAGGTTGCAATCGTTCTCCACCAGCACGGGGCAGTCGAAGCTCGCGCGCAGCTCGCCCGCCAGATCGAGGCCGGTCCACTCGGGCAGGCCGACCGACAGCTTCACCACGCCCTCGGTGGTCACCACCCCGGTGGTGCCCGCGCAAACGGCGGCGATGCGGTCGGCGGTCAGCCCGGCGGCCTCCAGCGCGCCCGCGATCGCCGTCCTGAGGCCCGCGAGGCGCTCGGCGCGGCCGGCGGTGGAGGCGATCTGCTCGTCGTGCGCGGCCACGACCGTGCCCCCCAGATCGGCGACGCTGACCCTGAGCGTGTAGGAGCCGATGTCGATCCCGAGCACGTGGCCGCCCGCCGCGTGGAAGGCGAACAGCCTGGCCGGCCGCCCCATCTGCCCGCTCTCCGGCGGCAGCTCCCTGAGCCAGCCCGCCGCCAGCAGCTCCTCGACCAGGCCCTCCACGGTCGGCCTGGAGAGCGCGGCCCCCCTGGCGAGTTCGGTCAGTCCGAGCGGCCCCTGTGACCGGACCGTGCGGAGCGTCGTCACGAGATTGATCCGGCGAAGCCGAGAGGTGTCGCCGCCGCGAAGTGTCACGCTTGCCCCCTTGACAGATACTGCCCTGCACAAATAAAAACATCCTTCATTAATAATGTGCAACTCGTAGGGGATGTTGATGGTCACTCTTGCCGTGATCGGAGCGGGCCTGCGTGGCCTCGGCTACGCCAGACTGGCGCGCGAAGGCGGGCTCGCCGAGGTCGTGGCCGTCGCCGAGCCCGACCAGGACAGGCGGGCGGACTTCGCGACCGAGCACGGCATCCCGGCCGAGCGCGCCTTCGCCGACTGGCGGGACCTGCTGGCCGGTGAGCGGCTGGCCGACGCGGTGATCGTGGCCACGCAGGACCGTCTGCACCTCCAGCCCGCCGTACGCGCGGCCGAGCTGGGTTACCACATCCTGCTGGAGAAGCCGATGGCGCCAACGGAGAAGGACGCCGCGGCCATCGCCGAGGCCGCCGACCGCAACGGCGTGATCCTGGCGGTCTGCCATGTGATGCGCTACGCGCCGTACACCGTCAGGCTCAAGGAGCTCCTCGACGAGGGCCGGATCGGGCAGATCATGAACATCCAGCACTTGGAGCAGGTCGGCTGGTGGCACCAGGCACACTCCTTCGTGCGGGGGAACTGGCGAAACGAGGCCGAGTCGGCCCCGATGTTACTCGCCAAGGCGTGTCATGATCTCGACTGGATCGTGCACATCAAGGGCGAAGTGCCCGAGCGAGTCTCCTCCTTCGGCAATCTGGTCCACTTCACCGAGGAGAACAAGCCCGCGCGGGCTGCCGACCGATGCCTGGACTGCTCGGTGGAAGCCACCTGCCCCTACTCGGCCAAGCAGTTGTACATGGAGTGCCTCGCCGATCCGAACCGGCACTTCTGGCCGCTTGGCGCGATCACCCGCGACTTCACCGAGGAGGGAGTGCTCACGGCCCTGCGCGTGGGTCCGTACGGCAGATGCGTCTACGCCTGCGACAACGACGTGGTCGACAGCCAGGTGGTGATCATGGAGTTCGCCGACGGCACGAGCGCCACCTGCACCATGACCGCGTTCAGCGCGCTCGAGCACAGAAAGACCCGGATCTTCGGCACACACGGCTCGATCGAGTGTGACGGCGAGACGCTCCGCGTCCACGACTTCCTCACCGATGAGGTAGCGGTGATCGACGCCCTCGCCGGATCGGACGCCTCGGCGGCCTCAGGGCACGGAGGCGGTGACGGGGCGCTGCTGGAGGCGTTCGTCGCCGCCGTCCGTGACAATGACCCGGCCCTGGTCCCGACCACCGCACAAGCCAGCCTCGCCACCCACCGGGTGGTCTGGGCCGCGGAACAGGCCAGGCACACCCGCACCGTCGTCTCGATAGGAAAGGCCCCCCACCATGCGTAAATTGACGGCTGTCCTCCTGATCGGCGCCCTCGGCCTGGCCGCCTGCGGCAAGAAGAACAGCGGTGAGACCGCCGCCCAGGAATCCCTGTCCTACCGCTCCTCCTGGGGCGCGGCGGAACCGCAAGCGAAGATCATTAAGACGCTTTTCGACGATTTCGCCAAGGAGACCGGGGCCAAGGTCGACCTGAAGTTCGTCGGCCGCACCGGCAACGAGAACCTCAACGCCGAGATGGCCTCCGGCCAGGGCCCCGACCTGTTCGACACCACCACCGGCGACATCGAGACCCTGACCGCCCAGAACCTGATCAGCCCGCTGGGCGACGTGGAGGCCGCGCAGGTTCCCGGTGAGGGCAAGACGGTCAAGGATGTGCTCCCCGAGCCGGTACGGCGGGCCTCCTCCGGCAAGAACGGCCTGGCCTATCTTCCGCACACGATCATCTCGACCGCCGTCTGGTACAACGCGGCCGAGCACCCCGGGCTGAACCCGCAGACCTGGGAGGAGTTCATCGCCTTCCTCGACGAGTCCAAGAAGGCCGGCCGTACCCCGATCGGCCAGGACGGCACCATCGCCTTCTACAACGTCTTCTGGTTCTACAGCCTGCTGGTGGGCGCCAACGGCGCGGGGAGCCTCGCCGAGCTGGCCAAAGACCCCGCCAACTGGGACAAGCCCCAAGTGCTCGACGCGGCGGAGAAGGTCGAGCAGCTCGCCAAGGGTGGTTACCTCCAGCGGGACTTCATGGCGACCAAGTTCCCCGCCGCGCAGAACGCCTGGGCGCAGGGCACATACGACCTGAACATCAACGGCACCTGGCTGGCCAGCGAGGTCCAGCCCCAGCTGACTCCCGGCTTCAAGGTCGCCTCGTTCCAGGTCCCCGCGGGCGGTAAGAAGTCCATCGAAGTGGGCACCCTCGGCTGGGCCGTCAACGCCAAGGGCAAGAACGTCGCCACGGCCAAGAAGTTCCTGGCCTTCGCACTGCAGAAGAAGTACATGGAGCAGTTCTCCACCGTGGCGCTGAACATCCCCTCGCGCGGCGACGTGCCCGCGCCCGCGCACATGGCGGACGTGCAGAAGGCGGTGCTGGAGGCCAAGGAGACACACCTGTCCTACGACTACGCGGGCGCCGACAAGACCTGGTGGGGCGATATGTTCCTGCCTCTGAGCGACAAGCTCATCTCGGGCAAGATCGACGCGGCCACGTTCATCCGCGAGGGCAAGAAGCGGACGGCCGACCACCTGGCGAACGGGTGAAAACCTACGAGCGGGCCTTCTGGCCCTTCCTGCTGCCCGCGCTCCTGGTCTACACCCTGCTGTTCGTCGCGCCCTCGCTGTTCGGGTTCTGGGTCAGTCTCACCAGATGGTCGGGACCCGGCTCGGAGATGACCTGGCGCGGGCTGGACAACTACGTGGCGCTGCTGCACAACGAGGTCTTCGCCACGGCCTTCACCAACACCTTCGTGATGGCGATCGCCGGCGGGGCCCTGATCTTCGGCTTCACCTTCCTGTCCATGGTCGTGCTCAGGCAGCTCAAGGGGCGGGCGTTCATCAGGTCCGTCGTCTTCCTGCCGTTGGTCATCTCGATCATCGCGATCGGCGCGGCTGTGGGCTTCCTGCTCAACCCTGAGGGCGCGCTCAACACCGTGCTCGAGTGGTTCGGCCTGGACCCGCAGCCCTGGCTCGGCCCCGAGATGGTCTTCCGCTGCATCGTGGGTGGGCTGGTCTGGTCGAGCACCGGCTTCTACGTCGCGCTGATGATGTCGGCCGCTGATGCCATCCCGGCGCACGTGTATGAGGACGCCCAGCTCATCGGGGCCACCAAATGGGAGCAGTTCCGGCACATCACGCTGCCGTTGACCTGGGACGTCTTCGCGGTCTCCGCCGTACTCTGGGTGGTCAACAGCCTGAAGATCTTCGACATCGTGCTGGCCTTCACCACCGCGGGCACCGCTGCCGCGCCGCCGATCCCCGCCCGCACGATCGCGGTGCAGCAGTACATCGTGGTGAAAGGCTCTGGCCTGCCGGAGCTCGGAAGCGCGGCGGCCATGGGCGTGATGACGCTTCTCGTGACGGCCGTACTGATCGTGCTGACCCGGCGTATCACCAGGCGTGATCGAGTGGAGCTGTCATGAGACGTCTGATCGGGGACATCCTGCTGCCCAGGGTGACGGCGGTCGCGCTGTGGGTCTGGGTGGTCTTCAACCTCGCCCTGGTCGGGTGGGTGGGCATCCAGTCGCTGAAGGACTCGGGGGACGTGTGGCTGCATCCGTTCGCGCTGCCGGAGACCCCGCGATGGGACAACTTCAGCTCGGCGTGGCAGGCGGCCGAATTCTCCGCCGCGGCCTTGAACAGCGTGCTGCTGACGGTGTTCGGCGCCGGGTTGATCGTGGCGATCTCCGCCCCCGCCGCCTATGTGCTGGCCCGCTCGAGCCGGCGCGTCGCCGCCCCCACGATCAGCTATTTCGCGATGGGGCTGAGCATCCCGCTCCAGACGATCCTGGTGCCGATCGTGGTGATCAAGCTGTCGGTCTACACGTTCATGGAGGACTGGGTCACCGGCTGGTGGGACAACCGCATCACCTTGCTGATCTTCCAGGTGGCGCTGTCGGTGCCCTTCGCGGTGTTCGTGCTCACCGGGTACATGCGCTCGCTGCCGCACGAGATCGAGGAGGCGGCAGAGATCGACGGCGCCGGTCCGCTCCGCGCGTTCGTTCAGGTCATCGTGCCCGTGGCCAGACCGGGCCTGACCACCGTGCTGGTGCTCAACGTCATGGGCCTGTGGAACGAGACCCTGCTGGCCCTGCTGATCACCCCCCTCCCCGAGGAACGTAACCTGCCCGCCGCGCTCCTCGGTCTGTACAGCAGCATGCAGTACAGCTCCGACTGGGGTGGCATGTTCGCGGGTATCGTGATCTTGGTCTATCCCATGATCGTGCTCTACGTCTGGCTGGGCCGCCGCATCGTCGACGGCATGACCGCCGGAATCAGCAGATGACCCGCCGATCACCGCTGTGGAGGGACGCCGCTCGCCGTGTCACCTGCCGGCTGGGGCAAGGCAAGGGAAGGAGACGACATGAGTGACGTGGGTGACTACGTGTGGCCCAGTGATCCGGCCGTGCTGGCCAAGCTGAAGTGGTGGACCGACCAGAAGTTCGGCGTGATCATCCACTGGGGGCCGTACAGCAGGCTGGGGGTGTTCGAGAGCTGGACCCTGTGCCAGGAGGACGAGTCGTGGTGCCAGGCCCCGCCGGAGTGGCGCGACGACCCGGAAGGTTACCGCGCCTTCTACGAGCGGCTCCCCGAGGGCTTCGACGCGCCCGCGTTCGATCCGGACAGGTGGGCCGAGGCGTGCGCGGCGGCCGGGATGCGCTATGTGGTGTTCACCACGAAGCACCACGACGGCTTCGCCATGTACGACACGAAGTTGTCGGACTACAAGTCCACCAATACCCCGCTCGGCCGGGACGTCGCCCGTGAGGTGTTCGACGCCTTCCGCGCGCGCGGCATGGGCGTGGGCGTCTACTTCTCCAAGGCCGACTGGCACCACCCCGACTACTGGGCGCCGGGATTGCCCACGCCCGACCGGCACGCCAACCACGCCGATCCCGTCAGGTGGCAGCGGTTCGGCGAGTTCGCCCACGGCCAGATCGAGGAGCTGCTGTCCGGCTACGGCCCCGTCGACGTGCTCTGGCTGGACGCGGGCTGGGTCAAGCCGCCCCACGAGGACCTGGACATGCCCCGGCTGGCCGCCCGCGCCCGCGAGCTGCAGCCCGGCATCCTCGTCGTGGACCGGGCGGTGCACGGCCCCCACGAGGATTACCACACGCCCGAGCAGACCGTGCCGGAGCGGCTCCAGCCCTTCCCCTGGGAAAGCTGCCTGACGCTCGGCCCGTACTGGTACACCTTCGGCCCCGGCGAAACCTACAAATCCGCGGCCGAGATCGTCCACACGCTGTGCCGCATCGTGGCCCGCGGCGGGAACCTCCTGCTCGGCATCGGCCCCGACCACACCGGCGCGCTGCCCGACGCCGTCCACGAGCGGCTCACCGAGATCGGGGCCTGGCTCGACGTCCACGGTGAAGCCCTCTACGGCACCCGCCCGTGTGAGCCGTACGAGTGCGACGACCTCGTCTTCACCCGTCGTGCGGACACCCTCTACGCGATCGGCCTGCGCACCGACCTCGACCAGGTCAGCGTTCCTGTGGCGTACCCGCCACAGACCGTTCGGCTGCTCGGCCACCCCGGCCCGCTGAGCTGGAGCGCCGGTGACGGCGCCGTCACCGTGCGGCTGCCCGAAGGGCATCGCGCCGCCCATGCCTTCGCCCTTTCCCTCACCATGCCCCCGGCGCCTCCACCCGAGCCATGAAGGCCTGGTCGTCAGCTCATCCTGGACGGCGACGTCCTCCACCCGATCCAGGGTAGGCAGCGCCAGCACCCGGGAGGTCAGCTCCTCACGGACCGCGGCGTCGATCCGCCGCCCCACCCGGTCGGCCCGCTCGCTCGCGATCTGCGACGAGTGGGGCATCATGGGGTCGATGTCCGCCATGTCCATCGTCACGTTGATTCCCGTCTTCATCGTGTTCCTCGCCGGTCAGCGTCGCCTCGTCAAGGGGATCGCCACCACGGGGCTGAAGTAGCAAGGACGAACCACCATGACCCTCTCTGGCGACCCCCACGTGCGCCCGCTCGGCGGAACCGGTCTTCCCGTGAGCACGATCAGTCTGGGCACCTCGACGCTCGGTAACCCTGCCCAGCCCAACGGCTCTCCTGCGCCGGAGTCCGTGGAGCTCGCGCGGACGCTGCTCTCATCGCCGTACGCGGTCATCGACACCTCCAACGCGTACGCCCAAGGCCGCAGTGAGGCCGCCCTCGGGCAGGCCATCGGGGCGTTCGGGCTGCCGGCGGGACGCCACATCGTGTCCAAGGCCGACGCCGACCCCGAGACCGGGCGCTTCGACCGGGATCGCGTCTGGCGGTCCTTCGAGGAGACGACGGCGCGGCTCGGGCTGGAGACGCTGCCGCTGCTGCACCTGCACGATCCGTACACGATCACCGTCGAGGAGGCCTTCGCGCGCGGAGGGGCGGTGCAGGGCATGATCGAGCTTCGCGAGCAACGGCTGGTCGGCGCCATCGGGATCGCCGCCGGGGAGATCCAGCTGATGACCCGGTACGTGACCAGCGGCGCCTTCGACGTCCTGCTCACGCACAACCGCTACACCCTGGTCGACCGGCGCGCCGAGGAGCTGATGGCCGATGCGGCGGCGCGTGACATGGGCGTCTTCAACGCTGCTCCGTTCGGGGGCGGACTGCTCGCCGGCCGCGGCACCCGCTACGCCTACCGCGAGGCGTCGGCGGAGCTGCTGGCCTGGGTCGATCGTGCCCGCGAGCTGTGCCACGCGTGGTCGATCGAGCTGGCCGCCGCGGCGTTGCACTTCTCACTGCGCTGCCCGCTGATCCACTCCACGGTGGTCGGCGTCAGCCGGCCGGAACGGATCACGCAGCTCGAGGACCTGCGCCGGACCTCGATTCCCGACGACTTCTGGACCGCACTGGACGCGCTGGGCAGGCCGCCCTCCACCATCGACGACTGATCCCGGCACACCTGCCCTCCGCCGCCGTCACGCCGAGGTGGGCAGCCCTCTGGGACTCAACAACGCCGGGCCGGTCACGAACGAGGGCCCGGTCGTCTTCACCAGCCGGGAGGCGTAGGCGCGGCGGGTACAAGGAGTGCCTGGACTTCTCGCGCCCCGCCGCCCAGCGGGACGTCGCGCGTACGGTCACGCGGCTGCGCGCCATCGCCCCCAACACCGGTGCCTCCTTCGCCCTCGCCTGGCACCTGCCGCTCACCTGCGCCGGCTGGCCGGCCCCGGTGACCAACCCACCCACGCCCATGCCCCGTACGCTGCCGCCGCTCCTGGGCGCGGGAACCTGGCAGGACCATGACTCCACCCGCCGCGTGGTCGAGCAGATCCCCGGCAGCCGCACGATCGAACACGACGGTCCGGGCCACAACCTCTTCGGCGCGATGGCCAACCCCTGCGTCATCGACCACGTCAGCAGATACGTCACCGAGCGCCGGCTGCCGCCCCGGGGGACCACGTGCCCATGAGCCGACGGGTGGCAAGCCGTCGCGGGAGACGCTGGTGGATCGCGGGCGCCGTCACCGCGGTCCTCCTCACCGCCGCCGCGGCGCTGACCGCGATCGTCTTCCCGTCCGTCGCGGCCACCACCTGCCCCGGCTGTTACGGCCTGGAGCGGCTCCAGCCCGGTCTGTACGCCGAACCCGGCCTGCCGCAAGACCGACGCCGGCACGTGACCGAGGTCGTCGAGCAGGCCAACAAGCGGGTACGCGACTTCTTCGGAGGACGGAAGACCTCTCCGGACATCCTCGTGTGCCTGTCCGAGGACTGCTACCGCAGGATCGGCGGCGGCCGTGAGCGCGGCATCGCCGTACTCAACCGTTCGGTGATGTTGTCCCCGCGCGGCGTCGACCCCGTGATCGCCTCGCACGAACTGACCCACGTGGAGCTCCACGCCCGCCTCGGCGGCACCGAGGTCCCGCAGTGGTTCGACGAGGGCCTCGCCGTCCTGGTCAGCGACGATCCCCGATACCTGGCCCGCACCGGCGACCGCTGCCTGCTCGACTCCCGCCGGCCCCTCCCGGCCACGCTCGACGACTGGCTGCGGGCGGCGTCAGCGGATCCCCGGCTGTATGCCGAAGCCGCCTGCCAGGTGAGCCGGCGGGCAGGGATGAACGGCGGAAAAGAGGCCGTACGAACCTTCATCGAACAGCTGTCAACAGGACAGGCCGTCCTGGACGAGAAGGCCGGGTAGGCGGCAACGCGGTCGCCCGGCTCCGCCCCCCCGGGCCGGAGCGGTTCACCTCACCGCCCGCGACTCGGTTTTGCGGGCCTCTCAGGCCGGCATGGCCGCCATGGCCTTGCACGCGTCGGCGCAGGCCTTGCACTTCTCGGCACAGCGCATCATCGTCGCGTCGTCGCTCATGGTCATGCACGCCTCGGCGCACTTGCCGGCGACCTGGGCACACATCCGGGCCATGTCCATCGCCATCGGGGACTGGCGCATCATCATGTCCGCGCACAGGCGGGTGATGTCGGAACAGTCCATGAGCGCGCCCATCATCGCCATGTCGACATGCCGGCCGCCCTGCTTCAGGCAGTAGCTCATGGTCTGCTCGCAGGAGCTGTGACTCTCCATGCATGCGTCGATGCATCGCTGCATCTCAGGACTCAGCTGTCCTTCAGTTCGCATTGTTCCTCCCGTGTCGACGACCGCTCCCGTGCCGGGCCGCGGGTCTTGTGGTCGGATACCCCAATGCGGACAGAAGGGACTGCAAAGGCCGGAAGCTTTGGCGTATGTTGACACGTTCGTTGAGCACCCGGACGCCGGCGCGACCGGGTGCCTGGTACGCCACCCGTGCCTTACGGAACCCGAGCCGCCTCCACCAGCCGGGCGATCTCGGGGAGCACGGCCTCGGCTACGGTGATCTTCCGGTCGATCAGGCCGCTGGCGTGGAAGAGATCTGCCGCGCGCTGCTGCTCGGCGACGAAGTCCTCAGTGACGGGGTGCAGCCCGAACGGACGGTGGCGCAGGGCATGCTCCCAGGCGTCGACGTCCCCGTGATCGGCGTCCTCCGCGGCGAACAACTCCGCCGCGGCCCGGTGGTTCTGCTGGATCCAGGCGTCGGACTCCTGCAGAGCGGCGACAATGGCGGCGAGCTCTCCGGGATGTTGCTCGGCGAAGTCGCGGCGGGTGAACCAGAGCGAGCGGTGGCTGAACAGTCCGTCCGTGGCGACGAGGTCCCGGGTGGTGGCTTCCTGCTCGACGCGGGTGAGGGCCGGGTACGAACCGACCCATGCGTCCACTGCGCGGTCCAGGAACAGCTGGGCGGCGTTCCCGTACGCGTCGACCGGCTCGATGTCCTTCCACGTCAGCCCTGCCCGGTCGAGGGCGAACAGCAGGAGTGTGGTCTGCCAGGAGCCATGCCCGAGCGCGACCCGCTTGCCCTTGAGGTCCGCCGGCGTCTTGATCGGGGAGTCCTCGTGTACGACCAGCCGGCCGTTCTCATGACGCGAGCCGGAGATCGCCACGTACACGATGTCGTGCCCCTTGCCCTGTGCGGTGACCGGGGGCGTGGAGCCGGTGCCGATGAAGTCGTAGCCGCCGTCGAAAAGCCGGTCACCGTGCACGGTGGGGAGCCCCTCGGTCGGGGCGGGACGGCCACCCTGCGGGAGGCTGCGCAGGTCCACCCACTCCACATCGGGCAGGGAACGCTCCAGGATGCCCCGGTGCCGCAGCACCCAGAGTGAGTTGTTGCTGGGGAAGTAACCGACGCGAACGCTCATCAGATGGAACCTTTCGTTGCCGATATCGGGGACAGCGAGGAGTGCCGGCGGATCTCGTGGCCGCGGAGCAGCGGAAGCACCTCTTCGCCGACGCGGTACGCCTCTTCGAGGTGTGGCACGCCGGCGAGGATGAAGGCGTCGACGCCGATGCCGATCAGCTCGTCGAGCCGCTCGGCGACCTGCTGGTAGCTGCCGACGAGTCCGAACGCCGGACCGCCGCGGAGCAGGTGGAAGCCGCCCCAGACGTTGGGCGACACCTCCAGTTCCCGGTAGTCGCGCACCGGCCAGGAGACGAACGACTGGCTGCGCAGCCACCCGACGGAGTCGCCGTCCGCGCCGCGCAGCGCCGCCGGGTCGACGTGTGCCCAGCCGCGCCGGATCTCGTCCCATGCCGCCTGCTCGGTCTCGCGGGCGAGCACGTCGACGCGTACGGCGAACTTCGGTGCCCGCCCGATCGCGGTGCTGTGCTCGCGAACCTGGGCGAACTTGGCCGCCAACGCGGGGAAGGGCTCCAGCCACGACAGGTAGTAGTCAGCGTGCCGGCCCGCCGCCTCGATCGCGGCCTTGGACGAGCCGGAGAAGTAGATCTCCGGGAAGGGCTGCCGCGCGAGCGGCTCGGGCAGACCCGCTCCCTCGACCTGGTAGAAGCGGCCCTGGTAATCAAACGGGCCACCACTCCACACGCCCTTGAGCACGTCGAGGAACTCCGAGGTACGGGCGTACCGGTCATCGTGGTCGACCCGGTCACCCCACCACAGCTGGGCGGGACCGCCACCGCCCGAGATGATGTTGTAGACCACCCGCCCGCCGGTCGCCCGCTGCAGGCTCGCCGACATCCGAGCCGCCTGCACCGGATGGAGGAATCCCGGCTGGTAGGCGATCATGAAACGGTAGGTGGTGGTCTCGCGGGCCAGGGCCGCGGCCGCGGCCCACGGATCGTCGGTGAAGGGGAACGACGGCAGCAGGCCGCCGACGAACCCGGAGCTTTCCGAGGCTCTGGCGACATCGGCCATGTGCTCGACGTACGAGTACCCGTCGCGGCGGCCGTTGCGCACCCCTGGAGCGAGGCTGCCCGGCACTACCGGCGCCCACTCCCCTCGGCTGGACACCCGGCGCCGCAACGACTGCTGGTCACCGTGGGTTCCGATCCGCCAGTAGATGTCAATGGGCATGCTCGATCTCCTTGGCGAACAGCGGCAGCAGCCGCTCACCCAGCCGGTAGGTCTCCTCGATGTGCGGCCGCGCGTCCAGGACGAAGGAGGTGACACCCCGGTCGAGGTAGCCGCGGAGTCCGGCTGCGACGGTTTCGTACGAGCCGACCAGGCCGAACGGGCCGGAACCGGCGATCCGGTCGAACCCTCCCCACAGGCGGGTACGCGGGTCCGGGTCCGGCAAGCCCTCCCCCGCGCCGCCGGCGAGGTCCCACAACCGCCGGGCCTCCGCCCACGCCTCGTCGTCGTCATCCCGTGCCAGGACGGGAAGCCGCAGGCCGTACTCGACGGGACGCCCTTCCCGCGCCGACTGTGCGGCCAGCTCGCCGACGCCGGTCTCGACGTCCTGGTCCGCGGTGAACAGGTGCACGTCGGCGTGGCGGGCCGAGAGCGCCAGCGCCTCCGGCGAGGTGCCGGTCAGGTAGACGCGAGGGAACGGCAGGCCCGAGTTCGGCGCCTGGAAGCCACCCGCGAGCACCTGGTAGAAGCGACCCTCGTACGTGTAGCCCTCCTCGTGCCACACGCCCTTGGCCACGGTGAGGAACTCCTCGGCCCGCGCGTATCGGTCCGCGCCGCGAAGGAAGTCCCCCTGCGATCGTGCGACGGCCGGGTCGAGGTCGACGTCGAGTTGCCAGCCGAGCCGGTTGTCGGTGAACCGCTGGAGGGAGGCGGAGAACTTGGCCGCGTAAACGGGTGCGGCGACCCCGGGGTGGAACCCGGCCACGACACGCAGGTGACGGCTCTGTCGGAGCAGGCCGGCGGCGACCACCAAGGACTCCTCACCGGCGGGATCGAACGGCACCAACGCTCCGCCGATCGCCGCCGTCTCCGCGGCCCGGCCGATCTGGGCGAGGTGGTCGAACGGGCCGAAGGCGCCGGGCCGCAGATCGGTGACGAACGGCGGCAGGGGGCGGCGTGGTCGCCACTCCCCTCGGTCCCGCCGCAGCGGGTCCCGCCCGTCGCCCTGGGTCGGCACCGTGACCAGGAAGTCCGGGTACGCCGCCATCACGCCACCGCCCCTGCGGTCCGGACCGGCGCCGCGGCCGAGGAGTCGCTCTGTCCCAGGCCACGCTGACCGCTCTGCGCCGCCGAGGCGTCGAGACGCTCGCGGGCCGATGCGAGTGGTCCGGGGGCGACCCACGCGCCGAGGTCCACGTCAGCGTCGAGGAAGCCATGCACCAGCAGGAAGTCCTTCTGGATGCGCAGCAGGTCCAGCCGCTCCGGCGAGAGGTCGGGGTGGAGCGAGTGGTGGAAGTCGCCCCGGTAGGCGGTGGCGACGGCGTCCGCCCCGGACCGCGTCTCGCCGGCGAGGATCTCGCGTACCCGGTCGAGGTTGTCCCGCGCCCAGTCGGCCGCGCGCAGCGTCTGGGTCAGGAATCCGATGACCAGATCGGGGTGCTCGTCCAGGAGCCGTTCGTGCACCGTGATCGGCCTGGGGGTGCCGTTGTTCACCCTGGTACGGCGGTCGGGGTACGCATCCAGGTCGACGGCTACGACAGCACCGATCTCCTTGGCCTGCTCCGCGGCTCGCGCCCCCTTGGCGTACACGGCGTCCACCTCGCCGCGGGCCAGCTCGGCGATGCCCGGCCAGGAGAACGTTCGGGCCGCCGCGTCCCGGCCGACCGACGGGCTGAACTGCGCGGTCACCTCCACGAACGTGACGTCGTCGAGGGTGAGCCCGCCCTGCGACAGCGCGCCCTTGATCCCGTGCAGGGCCATGGCGCGGGGGAAACTCGTGGCCCGGGTCTCGGCCCACGCGGGTAGCGCGACCCGCGCACCGGCCAGGTCCGCGGCGCCGCTGATGCCGGAGCCGGCCCGGACCAGGATGGACTGCCACTCCTCGATCCAGGTCAGTCCGATCAGCCGCGTCGGGGCGCCCGCCGACCGGGCCGCCAGCGCGGGCACGTTGCCGCCCTCCCTGAACAGCCCCAGAAGCCGGTGATCGAAATGGTGCTCGGCCAGCTCCGGTCCCACGTCCTGAAGGATGCCGACGTCCAGTCCGGCCACCCGGAACTCCTCGGCCAGCCAGCCCTGGCGGTGTGCGAGGCCGCTGGCGGTGGGGACAGGGCAGCGGGTGTACCAGATCTTGTCTATGGATGACATGAGACTCCTACGTCTACGTCGAAGCGAAGCAAGTGAATCCGGGAACGACGGTCGGGGGGACTAATGAGAGGCGGCCGGGACGACGCCCAGGTGGCTCAGGAACAGCCGGCGGTGGTCGACGAACGAAGGGCTGTTGCGGTCCCGCGGGTGCGGCAGGTCGATCGTCTGGTCGACGGCGAGCGTCCCCTCCCGCAACACCGCGACCCGGTCCGCCAGCCGTACGGCCTCATCCACGTCGTGCGTGACGAGGACGACCGCCGGACGGTGCCGCTCGCAGAGCTCCGCGACCAACTCCTGCATCTGGAGCCGGGTGAGCGCGTCGAGCGCGGCGAACGGCTCGTCGAGCAGGAGCACCTCCGGATCGCGGACCAGGGCTCTGGCGAGTGCCACCCGCTGCGCCTCTCCGCCGGAGAGGGTCGCCGGCCAGGCCCCGCCGTATCCGTCCAGCCCGACCTCGGCCAGAGCCCGGCGCCCCGGGTCCCGCGCGGCGGCCGGGAGTCCGAGGGTGACGTTGGCGAGCACCTTTCTGGCCGGGATGAGCCGGGGTTCCTGGTAGACCGTCGTACGGCGGCGGGCCGCCAGCACGGTGCCGGCGTCGGGCACTTCCAGGCCCGCCAGGATGCGGAGGAGGGTGGTCTTGCCGGTGCCGCTCGGGCCGAGGAGGGCGAAGAACTCGCCCCTGCGGATCTCCAGGTCGACCCCGGACAACACGGTCTTCGCCCCGAAGGCCTTGTGCAGCCCGCTGATCTGTACGGCCAGGTCGTCGTCGGCGTGCTGCTCGCCGATCGTCGGCTCGGTCATCGCGACCTCCCGCTCATCGGGCGACCACGTGTCGGCGCCAGGGCATGGCCAGGCGCTCCACCAGCCGGATCGCACCGTCGAAGATCAGTCCGAGGCCGGCGTAGATGAGGATGCAGAGCACCATGTAGTCGATCCGGAAGTACTGCTGGGCCAGCGTGACCAGGTAGCCGATACCCTCGGTCGCTCCGATCTGCTCGGCCGCGATCAGTCCGGTGAGCGAGACCGACAGGCAGATGCGCATGGCCATGAGGATGTTGGGCAGCGCGCTCGGAATGATGACACCGAGCGCCAGCCGGTGACCGCGCAGGCCGAAGCCACGCGCCGCCTCGACGACCTTGCGGTCTACGTTCCTGACGCCGAGGTAGGTGTAGGTGTACATCGGGATGGCCGCCGACACCGCGATCAACACGATTTTGAACGTCTCGCCGACCCCGAACCAGGAGATGAACAGCGGGACGAGGGCGAGAAACGGAACAGCCCGCATCATCTGCATGGTCGGATCGACCAGTTCCTCACCCAGCGCCGAGATCCCGGCGGCTACCCCGAGCAGCAGGCCGATCCCGGCGCCGACGAGCACGCCCAGCCCGGCCCGGTGCGCGGAGGCGAGCAGGTAGTCGGTGAGCTGGCCGGTCGCGATCAGCTCCCTCAAGGCGCCGAGGACGGAGGACGGCGCGGCCAGCACGTCCGGTGGGATGCGTCCGCTGCTCGACCCGTACCACCAGGCGATCAGCAGCAGCAGCGGTACGCCGATACGCACGCCGGCCGACAGCACCGGGGCGCGACGCCTGCTGCCGAGATGCCTGGGGATCTCCAGGCCAGAGGCAGCGGCAGCGGGCGGAGGTCCAAGGTCCGGCCGTCCTTCTGTGTCAACTGGCTTGTGCACTTGCTCCATGGTCATGGCCGTCACCCGGCCGAAGCCGGCGACGGTGACCCCGCTGCCGCCTTCAGGTCGAAGAGAACGTTCGCCGGGTCGATGGCCGCGGACACCACGCCGTACTCGCGGAACAGGTCGGCCACCTGCTGGATGTTGGCGCCGTCGTCCTTGGTGACGTAGCGAGGGACGTTGGCGTACGTGGCCGTGGCGAGGTTGTGCGCCAGTCGCGCGCCGCTCACCGCTGTCGGTCCCTGATCGAGGAAGACGTTCTCGAACTTCTCCGGCGTCTTCTTGGCCTGCTCGGTCAACTCCTGCAGGACCTGGAGATAGACGTGGACCGCCTCAGGATGTTGTTCGAGCAGTTCGTTGCGCGCGGCGCTGATGCCCAGGTCCTTGTCGGCCAGATCGCGTCCATGCACGATCACCCGGGCGCCCTTGGCCACTGCCTCGGGGTAGGCCTTGACGATCGCCCACCAGGCGTCCACCTTGCCCGTCGCGAAGGCCGCGGCCCCCTGGTCGGGGTTGAGGTAGACGCGCTCGACCTGGTCGACCGGGACCCCGGCCTGCTCCAGGGCGAGCAGCAGAAGATACTCGCCCTTGCCGCCCTTGTTCACCGCGACCTGCTTGCCGGCCAGGTCCTTCACGGACTTGATCGGGCTGTCGGGCCGTACCACCAGCCCATCGGTCTGCGGCGCGGCCGGATCCGTGATCGGGTCGGTGACCGAGAAGATCTTGATGTTCGGGCTGTTGGCCAAGTAACCGACGGCGGGCGAGATGGCGCCCGCGAGGACGTTCACCGATCCCGAGCGCACCGCGTCGATGGTCGCGGTGAAGGAGGCATAGGAGCCGCCCCACTCGACAGCCGCGCCGACCGCCGTGAGCCGTTTCTCCAGGATGCCCTCACGTTTGGCGTAGGCGAGAGGCCCGGCGTTGCCCGGATCCTGCAACTTGAGCACCGCTCCCGTCCCGCCGGAGGACGAGGATACGCCCCCGGCAGCGGACGATGTGCCGCAGGCGGCGGTCAGGCCGAAGAGCGAGACGGCCAAGGCCAGGACCGGGACATGCCGGCGCCGACGAGATTTCCACATGATGATGACGAGCCCCTAACAGTGGGATGAGGCGACAGGCGAAACCGGCGGCGTGCGGCCACCGGGACACGATGAGATGCCCTTGATCTGGGCGACCGGAGACGTCTCCAGCGCGGCGATGCGCGCGAGGGATCACCGCGCACTAACAGAGGCTGCTGTCCACGTACATGAAGTCGATCGCGCGCCGGGCGGTCAGGGTCATATTCGGCACATTACCTATATTTCAAGTAGGTAATACAGAAGTCAAGCACGTCTCGCCATGTGGGATGGCTGGATGGCGCCGATCACCCGTCCCGACGACACGATCCCCGTGGCCGGAGCCGTTCCCTGAAGTGAGACCCGCTGACAATCCGGTGCTCCTGTGCACGACCTGGAGATCGTCATCCGCCGCCGGTGAAAACCGGGTGACATTTCGCATCACGTGCTGCAAGGTTGCGCCGGGGTCGATGAGTTTTGTCGGTGGTGCCGGTCATTCTGTGCATGACCACAACTTCTTCTGAGACCGGAGGCTGGCACGCCAGCCATGACCATGTCATGTCCGACAACCCTGATCGAGGTGCCGTGACCAGCCCACAGCTCGACTCACCCGCCAAGTCCGCGGCCGTTGCAGGTCGCACCCCGGCCGTGATCCGGCTGCTGGTGCTCGCCACATTCGTGGTCATCCTCAACGAGACGATCATGATCAATGCGATCCCACGGTTGATGAGCTCGCTGAACATCACCGAGCAGACCGCGCAATGGCTCTCGACCGCCTTCATGCTGACCATGGCCGCGGTCATCCCGATCACCGGGTGGTTCCTGCAGCGGGTGTCCACTCGCCGCGCGTACGCCACCGCGATGGGTTTGTTCCTGCTCGGCACGGCGCTGGCCATCGTCGCGCCGTCGTTCGAGATGCTGCTGGGCGCCCGCATCATCCAGGCGTCCGGGACGGCCGTGATGATGCCGCTGCTGATGACCACGCTGATGCAGGTGGTGCCCGAGGCGGACCGGGGCCGGGTGATGGGCAACGTCACGCTGGCCATCTCGGTCGCGCCGGCAATGGGCCCGGCGGTCTCGGGGGTGATCCTCCAGTTCGGGTCCTGGCGCCTGCTGTTCGCCGTGGTGCTCCCCATCGCCGCCGTGATCGCTTGGCGCGGCCTGAAGCAGCTCGAGAACGTCGGCGTGCCCCAGTTCAGCACCATCGACTGGTTCAGCGTCCTGACCGCCGCCGCCGGCTTCGGCGGCCTGGTCTACGGGCTCAGCCAGTTCGAGGGCGGCGACGTCCGCGTCGCCGCCGCGATCGTGGCGGCCGGGCTGGCCACCATCGCCGTCTTCGTCTTCCGCCAGCTGTCGTTGCAGAGGCGCGGCGCGCCGCTGATGGACCTGCGCACCCTGCGCCACCGCACCTACACGGTCGCGCTGATCCTGATGTCGGTGTCCTTCATGGCGATGCTCGGCTCGATGATCCTGCTGCCGTTGTACCTGCAGAACGTCCGCCATCTCAGCGCCCTGGAGACCGGGCTCCTCGTGATGCCGGGCGGCCTGGCGATGGGGCTGCTCGGTCCGACCGTCGGCCGCCTGTTCGACAAGTTCGGCGGCCGGGTTCTGGTCATCCCCGGTGCGATCGGGATCATGTTCGCCCTGGCCGGCTTCACCCAGGTCTCGATGACCATGCCGTACTGGCAGATCCTCGGTCTGCACGCGCTGCTCATGGTGAGCCTGGCCGCGACCTTCACCCCGGTCTTCACCCTCGGGCTCGGAGCGGTTCCCCCGCGGCTCTACTCCCACGGCAGCTCGATCCTGAGCACGCTGCAGCAGGTCGCCGCGGCCTTCGGCACCGCACTCGTGATCACTGTGATGAGCGCGCGAGCCGATGCCCTGAAATCCGCGGGAGTCACCGAGGTGCTCGCCAACCTCGACGGCATGCGGCTGGCCTTCATCATCGGCGCGGTGCTGTCCGTGGCCGTGGTCATCACCGCCCTGCTCCTGCCGGCCCATGCGGACAACGCGGGCGAGCTCCAGGAAACCGGTTGATGAAGCCGACGTGACGGGGGGGAAGCGGGGGCCGGGCCGGGTGAGCTTGATCACGCTCTGCTAGCCAAACGCCAAAACTATGGTTAGCCTTTCCTAACTGCTGACCTTTTTGGTGGCTCACCGAACACGAGAATGGAAGCTCCACCATGCGCGCATGGCGTCCGGCCCTGGTACTCACCGCCCTGAGCGTTGTGCTCGCCGGTTGCGGCTCCGCAGACACCTCCGGCACTACCACCGCGGCCTCCGGCGCAGCCTCCGCCGCACCCGCCGGCCCCTGGTCGTTCACCGACGGGTCCGGCAAGGTCGTCAAAGCGGACAAGACTCCGACGCGGATCATCGCGCACGCGGGCGAGGCGGCCGCCTTGATGTCCTTCGGCATCAAGCCGGTCGGCATCTACGCCGACGAATCGGTCAAGACCGACGCGAACCTGAAGGATCTCGACCTGACCGGCATCGAGATCCTGGGCCAGGAGTGGGGCAAGATCGATGTGGAGAAGGCCGCGGCCCTGCGGCCGGACCTGATCGTCGGCGACTGGTGGCCTGCGGAGAAGGCGCACAGCGGCCTGGAGGAAGGTGTCGACGAGAAGAGCAAGAAGCTCGCCGAGCTGGCCCCGGTGGTGGGTGTCTCCCAGGGCAAGTCGATCGTCGACCTGGCCAAGGGGTATGAGGACCTCGCCAAGAGCCTGGGCGCCGCCGTCGACTCCCCGGAGATCGCCGCGAACAAGAAACGCTTCGAAGCGGCGGTCGCCACGTTCAAGGAGGCGGTCGCGGCCAAGTCGGGCCTCACGGTGGCCGCGATGTCGCCCGCGGACGACAAGGTGTACGTGGCCAACCCCGAGTACGCGCCCGAACTGCTGGACTTCCAGCGCTGGGGAATGAAGGTGATCAACCCGGACACGCCGGACCCCGGCTTCCCGTACTGGGAGAACCTGAGCTGGGAGAACGCCGACAAGTACCAGCCCGACCTGATCCTTTTCGACGGCCGTAGCTTCAAGCCCACCTCCAATGCGGATTGGGGTAAGAAGCAGCCCACCTGGTTCAAGATCAAGGCGGCCAAGGCGGGGGCGGTCGTGTCGTGGCCGGCGTACTGGCTGCACACGTACGGCCACTTCGCCACCGAGCTGGACAAGCTCACCGCGGCCGTCAAGGCCGCGGACCCGAACATCGGCGACTGATCAACGCTGATGAGCAGCTCGAACAATCTCGCACGCAGAGCCTCAGCCCTCGGTCCGGGGCTCGCCGTGCTGTGCGTGTTACTGGCCCTGGTCGCCTTTCTCAGCGTCACCCTGGGCTCGCGCTCGATCGGCCTGCCGGAGGTGCTGCGCGCCTTGGGCAACCTGGACACCGACGGGTCGATCAACAGCACGGTGACGCTGGAGCTACGTGTGCCCCGCACACTGCTCGGCATCCTGGTGGGCGCCGCCCTCGGCGTGGCCGGCGCCATCCTGCAGGGCGTCACCCGCAACCCCCTGGCCGACGCGGGGATCATGGGCATCAACTCAGGCGCGGCCGTCTTCGTGGTCTTCGCCGTCACGGTGCTCGGCGTGCGCGGCGCGGGTGTCTACGTCTGGTTCGCCTTCGCCGGGGCGATCGCGGCGCTCGTGCTGGTGTACGCGATCGCGTCACTCGGCCGGGAGGGCGCCACCCCGATCAAGCTGGCCCTGGCCGGCGTGGCCGTCACCGCAGGACTGGCTTCGGTGACCACCGGGATCGTGATGACCAATGTGGAAACGCTCAACGAGCTGCGGTTCTGGCAGGTGGGGTCGCTGGCCGGGCGGTACGCCCCGGTCCTGACCGGGGTCGCACCGTTCCTCATCGTCGGGCTGATCGCCTCGCTGGGTTTCGGGCGTGCGCTCAACGGGCTCGCGCTCGGTGAGGACATGGCCCGCGGCCTCGGCCAGCAGGTCACCCGGACCCGGGCGGCAGCGTTCGGCGTGGTCGCGGTGCTCGCCGGCGCCGCCACCGCCGCCTGCGGACCGATCGTCTTCGTCGGGCTGGTCGTACCGCACGTCGCGCGGTTCATCTGCGGCCCGGACTACCGGTGGATCCTGCCGTACTCCATGTTCCTCTCCCCCATCGTGCTGCTGCTGGCCGACGTGCTCGGCCGGGTGGTGGTCGTCCCCGACGAACTGCAGGTCGGTGTGGTCCTCGGGGTGCTCGGGGCGCCGGCGTTCGTCGGCATCGTCCGCTACGGCCGGCTGTCGGAGGTGTGATCGTGAAAACGACCACGACCGTCGCGCCGCAGGTCGCGACCGCCGGCGCGTTCCGCGCCACCAGGCGTCGCCGGACCAGCCGTTCGCTTGTGGTGACGTGCTCGCTGGCCGTGGCCGTCTGCGCGCTGTTCGTGCTCACCATGATGGTGGGCAGCTTTCAGCTCAGCGCGGGCGAGGTCATCGCCTCGGTGCTCCAACTGCGCGAGGACCCCAGCGTCGACTTCGTCGTCCGGGGGTTGCGGCTGCCCACCGCGGCGTCCGCGCTGGCCGTCGGTCTCGCCCTCGGCGCCGCTGGGACGATCTTCCAGCAGCTGCTGCGCAATCCTCTCGCGTCCCCCGACTTCGTCGGCATCAACTCCGGAGCCGGGCTCGCCGCCATCACCGGGATCGTGCTTCTGCAGGTCAGCGGAGTGGCCGTGAGCGCGCTCGCCCTCGCCGGGGCCGTCGCCGCCGCCCTCCTGATGTACGTGCTCGCCTGGCGCGACGGCGTCGCCGGCTACCGGTTCATCCTCATCGGCATCGGAGCCACGCTCTTCTTCGACGGCCTGATCGGCTACATGCTGACCCGAGCTCAGCTGTCCGACGCCCGGCAGGCGATGCATTGGCTGACCGGCTCCGTCGGGCAGGCCGACGCCAGTGAACTGCGGCTCCTCCTCGGCGCCCTGCTGCTCCTCCTGCCCACCGCGGTCCTCCTGCAGCGGCAGCTGCGAGCGCTCGAGCTCGGCGACGACACCGCTCGGGCGCTGGGCATCCGTACCGAGCTCAGCCGCGCCGGCCTGCTTGCCACGGCAGTGGTGCTGACGGCCCTGGCCGTCGCCGTGGCCGGCCCCATCGTCTTCGTCGCGCTCGTCGCCGGCCCGATCGCCAACCGGCTGCTCGGCCCCGCCACGGGCGGGATCATCCCGGCCGCGCTGGTCGGCGCCGCGCTGCTGCTCACCGCCGACCTCATCGCCGTCCACCTGCTGCCGACGGCGCTGCCCACCGGCGTGGTGACCGGCGCGGTCGGCGCACCCTACCTGCTGTGGCTGCTGGCCACCACGAACCGGCAAGGAGCGGGCGGATGACCCGGCTACACGCCGAGGGCCTGACCCTCGGCTACGACGACCAGGCGATCGTGACCAACCTCGACGTCCAGGTCCTGGACGGCAAGATCACCATGATCGTGGGCGCCAACGCGTGCGGCAAGTCCACGCTGCTGCGCGGCCTGGCCCGGCTGCTCAAGCCCCGCCACGGCGCCGTCTACCTCGACGGCAAGGCGTTGACCGAGATGAGCACCCACGAGGTGGCCAAAGTACTAGGGCTGCTGCCGCAGACCCCCCTCGCGCCCGACGGCATCACCGTCGCCGACCTGGTCGCCCGCGGCCGCTACCCGCACCAAGGGTGGTTCCGCCGGTGGACCGAACGCGACGACGACGCCGTCACCCGGGCCCTCGACGCCACCGGCACCGCCGACCTGGTCAACCGCCCGCTCCGGCAGCTCTCCGGCGGCCAGCGGCAGCGCGTCTGGGTGGCGATGGCGCTCGCCCAGGACACCGACCTGCTGCTGCTCGACGAACCCACGACCTACCTGGACATCAACCACCAGGTGGAGCTGCTGCGGCTGCTGCGAAAGCTGAACGCGGAGTCCGGCAAGACGATCGTGGTCGTCCTCCACGACCTCAACCTCGCCTGCCGCTTCAGTGACCATGTCATCGCGATGGCGGAAGGCGCCATCGTCGCCGAAGGCGCGCCGACCGAGGTGGTCACCGCCGAGTTGGTCGAGAAAGTCTTCGGCCTCGCCTGCGTCGTGGTGCCCGACCCGGTCGCCGGCACACCGATGGTGGTGCCTACCTGATCGCGAGGGGCCCCCTGGCGGGGGCGCTCCCTCATGGCGTCGTACTGCCGCTGGTGCAGCACTCCGGCCAGGTCGTTGAGCGTCTTGGCGAAGGTGGGGGGCCAAGGGCGAACAAGTTCGACCGGCTCTTCTAACGGTACATGATCCAGCACCACACCGGCGCGCTGCAGATGGTGGAGCGGCTCTACACCGAGAAGGGCGGCCTAGAGCCGGAGATCGACCAGTTCGCCACCCACGTCGACTCCGACCAGCGCATCGAGATCGCGCGCATGCGGCAACTCCTCACCGACGTCTGAACAGGACGCGGGATGGGTCCTCCCGGAAGGGTGTGGCCTGAGCGGATCCGCCCGGGCGAAGAGGCGCCGCGACCTGGCGACCTCATCATCATGTCCGTCTGCCGCGCGTGTCGCGCTCGCGGCGGACGGTCGGCCTCCTGCCCTTGATCGTGCTTCGCCGGAGGGCGGCGATCACCTCGTCGGCCGCGGCTTGTGGCACCTCCACCAGCGAGAACCTGTCGGCGATCTCGATCGCGCCGATGTCGCGTCCGCTCAGGCTCGACTCGCCGGCTATCGCGCCGACCAAGTCCTGTGGCCGCACTCCCGCGCTGCGCCCCAGACTGAAGAAGAGGCGCACCATTCCACCCGCCGGCGCGCGAGTGTATCGCTCGCTGTCCGGGGCCTCCCGCCCCCCGCGCCGCTTGTCCGCGGTGCGCGGGGCCACCTCGGGAATCTCCTGCTCGTCGAGCACAGCCCCGCTGGACTCGTGCACCAGCTTGACGGCGGCGAGCGCCACTTCCATGAGGTCGAACTCATCAGTGAGCGACTCGACCACCGCATGAAACGGCTCGAGGTCCTCCTGGATAAGGCATTCCTCCAGCGCGGCCCGGGTCAGCTCCATCCGGCGCGCCTGCAGGTCGGCGACGGTCGGCAGCCTCTCCACCTGGATCCGCTGTTTGGTGACCCGCTCTATCGCCTTGAGCATGCGGTGCTCGCGTGGCTCCACCAGCGTCAGAGCCGCCCCTTCGCGGCCGGCGCGGCCCACCCTGCCGATGCGGTGCACGTACGCCTCGGGCGCGGACGGGACGTTGTAGTTGACGACGTGGGTGAGTTGTTCGATGTCGAGACCTCGCGCGGCCACGTCGGTCGCGATGAGCAAGTCGGCCGTCCCGGCCCGCAGCCGTGACATCACCCGGTCGCGTTGCTCCTGCTCCATCCCACCATGCAGCGCCTCGGCGCGGTGGCCGCGCCCGTTCATGGTCTCCGTGAGCTGGTCGACCTCGTCACGGGTACGGCAGAAGACGATCGCGGCCGCCGGCGCCTCGACGTCAAGAAGGCGGCCGAGCGCTGCCGGTTTGTGCGCCCTGGCGACCAGGTACGCGCTCTGCTCCACCAATGGCGTCGCCTCGCGCCCCTCTGCCGCCGCATGCCCCATCTCTATCCGTACCGGATCGTTCAGGTGACGGCGGGCGATCCCATCGATGCGCGGTGGAAGCGTCGCGGAGAACAGGACGGTCTGGCGATCCTCGGGAGTCGCCGCGAGAATCTCCTCGATGTCGTCGGCGAACCCCATGTCGAGCATCTCGTCCGCCTCGTCCAGCACGACGGTGCGCAGATCCTCCAGGTCAAGCGTCCCCCTGCCGATGTGATCGAGGGCCCGTCCCGGTGTCGCGACCACGACGTCCACCCCGCGCTTGAGCGCCTGCAACTGCCGGCCGATGGGGGCTCCGCCATAGATCGGCAACACGCGGGTCCCCAATATCCGGCCATACCGATGGAACGCCTCCGAGACCTGAATGGCCAGCTCACGCGTGGGCACAAGCACCAGCGTCGCAGGCCCGGCGCCACCACCCGGGGGCGGCATACGCTGCAGCACGGGCAGCGCGAACGCGGCGGTCTTCCCCGTGCCCGTCGCCGCCTGCCCGAGCAGATCAGACCCCTGCACCAACGGCGGGATCGCCTCTCTCTGGATCGGCGTGGGCTCTTCATAGCCCAGAGCGGACAGCACCTCCAGGAGCTCAGATCGCAGCCCCAGATCGGCGAAGGTCGCCTCGCCGCCGGTTGCATTCATGGTCATCGCCGACTCCTCACAAACTTCCACGCCTCTGCTGCCGGTCATCTCCTGGGAAGGACTTCGATGCACCCAACCCCTGCCCCCGTACACGCTGTCCGGCGACCGGCCGGTGGAAAAGCATCAGCGTACAGACGTCCCACCACGCGTAATACCGCAGCTCTACCCTTGCCAAGGGCCGGGGGAACGTCTCCAGCCGGCCTTCGAAGGCGGTCGCCGTACGAGGAGGGCGAGGCTCGATCGCCCCGACCGACCGGCAAAGGACAACGATCTCACACACAGACGATCAACCGCTACTTCACGACTTCACTCCGACCTACGGCCCGCGGCTGCCGATGGCTGCTCGCGCACGTCCCTCGGGGCTGTCAGACCGGCCGGTCCTCCTCACCGCGAGGACCGCGACGTCATCGCGCGGGGCCGCCCCCGTGAAGTGCCGCAGGTCGGTCTCCAGGGTCTCGGCCAGGTCGCCGGGCGGCGCCAGGGCCCACGCGCGCAGGCGCTCCTCCAGCGGATAGAACGCGCCGTCGCGGTCGCGAGCCTCGGTGACGCCGTCCGTGCACAGCAGCAGCGTCGCCCCTTCGGGATAGGGGAACCGCGTGCCGCGGCGCGGCCCTGCCACCAGCCCCGCCAGGCCGAGGGGGACGGCCGGCTCGCCGAGCGCCGCCTGGTAGGCGTCGCCGTCGTGGATGACGTACGGCGCGATGTGCCCGCAGTTGACCGCCTCCACCTCCAGCGCCGGCCCGATGTCGAGCACCAGGGCGGTGACCATCCGCTCGGGCTCGCCGGTCTGCGTGGCGAACGCGTTCTGCCTGGCCACGGCCGACTCCATGGCGTCCACGACCCCGGTGAGCGTCTCCTCGCGGTACGCCGCCTCTCTGAAGGCCCCCAGCACCGCCAGCGCGGAGCCGATCGCCGGCAACCCCTTGCCCTGCACGTCCGCGATCAGGACCCGGGTGCCGTACGGCGAGTCGGCCACCTCGTACATGTCACCGCCCACCATCGCGTCCTCCTCCACCGGCTGATAGAGGCCGTTCACGACCACGTCACCGGTGCGCAGCGGCAGCGGGCGCACGATCTGCCGTTGCAGCGCGGCGGCCGCGGAGCGCAGCCGGCGCACCTCCTCCTCACGCCGCACCCGGTACCGGCACCCGAGCACGCTCATCACGCCGAACACCGTGGTGAACCCGGTCGCCAGCCGGTTGTCGTCCGGGGCCGCTCCCAGGAAGGCCAGGGTGCCCGCGACCACCAGCACCACCCACGCCGACGCGACGGCCGTCTGCCACACGCTGCCCAGCGCTGCGACGATCGCCGGCAGGAAGATCAGCAGCGGTGGCAGTCGCACGGCCGTGCCCGCGTACACGTCCAGTGCGACCACGACCACGGTGACGCACGCGATCCCCGCCGCGAACATCGGCGTCGAGAGTACGCGCCGGCCCCCGTCATCCTTCACGACTCTGATCGTGCCCAGCCGGAGAGGCGCGGAAAACACAATGGACCGCAGGCCACCATTTATATGGCGGGGCGACGTTCCGCCATTCTTCCAGCTGGACTTTCGAATCACGCCATGCCGCTATGCAGGCAGAATAGATGGATGGTCACGAAAGTCACCGCCTCTTCGTGCGTTTCTCATGCGAGAGCTCATCGGCACCGAAAATCTTCTCGCAAGCAGCCAAAATGAATGGCATCCGAATTTGTTGTCAGGAGGGGAGACGGGTACAGGGCGTCCACGCCGGCGTGCGCCGCTCCTGTCACCCTTGTTGAGCCAGGGCGTCGGTGACCAGCCGGCTCACCCGCTCCACCGCCTTCACGCCCGCGCCCATCGAGCCGTGCCGGTGCGAGATGACGGCGATCATGTACGTGTGCCTCCGATCCCGCACCCGCCCGATGCTGTTGACCGTCCACCGCCCTCCGTGCCGCTCACGCGGTAACCAGCCGTTCTTGAGCGCGACGTCCGCCCCCTCGCGCCCGGACGCGCTGACGCCCCACGCCTGCTCCGGCGCCACGCCGCCCATCAGCCCCAGCACGTACCGGCGGTTCTTCGCGGAGAGCGGGCTCTCGGGGGAGGTGAGCGCGGTCAGCAGCCGGACCTGGTCGGCGGCGCTGGTGGTGGTCGCGCCCCATGCCCCGCCCGGGTGGGGCTCCGTCTCGCGCAGGCCGAACTTCTTGTTCGCGGCGGCCAGCCCGGACGCGCCGCCGATCGCCGACCATAGGGCCGAGGCGGCGGCGTTGTCGCTGACCCGGATGGCCCGCGCGGCCGTCTGCCGCTCCCCGGCGGTGAGGTCGCGCCGCCGGCCCTGGGCCTTGAGCAGCAGCGCCATCACAAGGTCGACCTTGATGATGCTGGCTGTGGCCGTCCTGAGCCCGGGGTTGTAGGAGTACGTCATTCCGGTCGACAGATCCCGCACCGACACCGCTACCTGGCCGGGGACATCGTCCAGATAGCGGTCGAGCGCCCGGGTCAGCGACTGCTTGAACGCGGACGTCTCCGGCCGGGTCTGCGACGTGTTCGTGGTCATGGCGGCGATCTCGCGCCCGGCCGCGATGGTCTGGCCCAGGATGGCCGGGTACGCGGCTTGGACCGTTCCCGTGCCGATCACCACCTGCCCGGTCCCGATGGCCGTCAGCGCCAGGACGGCCGTGGCGAGCATGCGTGCCGTCCCCCGTTTCGCCCCAGGCTGGAGAGCCCGGCGCGTTCTCGCACCGATGTTCATTGATCCCCCTTGCGCGCACCGCCCCCGGGCGCTCCCCTGGCGGGTCCCGGCCCACCGCGCGCCGGAACCACCTCATATGTCCGTGGTTCGCCGGAGACCGCTTTCCGGATGAGCGATCGACGACCTTTTCCGGCAGCGACGGCACGCACGTCAGCCGCGCCACCCCGCCGACCTGGTACGCGACGCCCTGCCTGCGCTCCGGGAGGGGTCCCGGGCGGGCCGCAGTATTCTCGGCTCGGGTTCGCACCTGAAGGGATCTCATGCTCGCCGCAGTTCGATTCCCCGCTCTCGCCGTGGCCATCCTCGCCATGACAGGCTGCGCGGCCACGGGCGGAGACGTCCCGGCATCGAGACGGTCAACGGCCGCTTCCCCGTCCATCGCGTCCGTGACCCCGGCACCTGTGCCGACAGCGACACCGACAGCGACAGCGACACCCAGCGCCGACAAGGACTCCTACCAGGCCGGCATCTGCCTTGACACCGCCAAGACCATCCGGGAGGTGACGTGCGACCGGCCCCACAACTTCGAGGTCATGCTCTCGAAGCGACTCGAGCAGCGGCGAAGGCCGTCCGTACGCTCGATGAGCCGCACCTGCTGGTCCGCCCTGAAAACGTATCTCTCGAGTACCGACACGGCGGCGAGCCGGTTGGAGGCGACGCATTACGGGCCGTGGAAGGGCAAGGACGGGAAATGGCGGTTCAGCTGCCTGGCCGCGGAAAGAGGACGGAACGACAAGGAGGTACGACGCACGGGCTCGCTCGCCGGCGCCCTCGCGGGCGGCTTGGGCGCCTTCCAGCTCTGCCTGGAGGGCGAACCGCTGGACGAGGGCCCGTTGCGGGTGGTCCCCTGCTCACGACCGCATCGCAGCGAAGCGATTCCCGGCGTGATGGCCGTCGATGACTTTCCCCCTGGCCGGAAAGGCCTGATGAAGGTGGGGTTGCGGGCGGGGCTGCACTGTGAGAAGCCGGGCGCGGCCTACCTCGGGGGCACCAGGCGAGGGGCCGAGTCGAGGGGCGTGGCCCCGACGCGAGAAGCCTGGCTGGACGGCTTTACGGACGCGGTCTGCTTCGTGGTCAGCAAGACCCCGGTCAAAGGCGTCATGAAGTCGACCGGCCGCCCGTGACCGCCGGTGCGCCACACACCGCGCCGGGAAGGCCCCTCCTCTCCTGTCGACGCGGGGTCACGTGCTGTTTCGCCGCTCGTGGGCGGCGGCGAGGATGAGGTAGGCGCTGGCCGTCCAGGTGTAGGCGCGGTCGCGGAGCCCTTCGCCGGTGCGGGCGTCGAAGTTCTCGGCGAATCCTGACTTCTCGCACAGCGCGCGGAAGCGGGCGCTGATCTTGTCGGCCAGGTCGGTGTGTCCGGCGCGGCGCAGGCCGTCCTCGATCAGGACGGTCGAGGGCGCCCAGATGGGGCCGCGCCAGTAGCCGTCGTCCTGGTAGTGGTCGGAGGTCGGCAGCTCGGTGGCGGGCCCGAACGCGGTCAGGTGCCGCTGGATCCGGTCGGCCAGGGCCGCGCGAACGGGGTGCGGCAGCTCCTCCCCCAGGGCGATCGGCATGAGGTCGAGCAGGCTGGAGCTGGACCAGGTGCGGCCGGAGTGTGCGCCGCGGGCGACGAACCGTTCGCCGTCCCACAGTTCGGCGAGAAGGGCGTCGCGCATCCGGTCGGCCTGCTCGGTCCATCGGGCGGTCGTGTCCGGGTCGGGGGCCAGGCGGGCCAGCTCGCGCATCTGCAGCACGAGGAAGGCGGCCAGGTCGGCTGTCTGGACGACGCGCTCGGGGTCGAAGGTGGTGGCGTTGTCCCAGCCGCTGTCGTTGCCGTGCTGATAGTGCGGCAGATCCCCGCCGGGGGCGCGGCGGGCGTCGAGCCAGAAGGTGGTCCAGCGTTCCAGCAGCCGGTAGGTCTCGGCCCGGTCGGGCGCCGCGGGGAGATGGCGCAGGGTCCAGCCGTGGATGGGGGGCTTGACGAAGTTGTAGAGGATCTCGGAGTGGGTGACGGAGTCGGGCAGCGCGCCGGCTGCGTCCTGGTGGTCGAAGGGCAGCCGGAACTGGTCCCAGGCCAGCTCGGGCAGGCCGTCGGCGAGGGCGATGGCGTTGAAGCAGTGGTCCCAGCTCCACACCTTGTCCATCCAGTGCTTGGACATGAGCACGGCGGGCCGGGTGATGAACCCGGCCGGGCGGACGGTGGCCGACCACAACACGTAGGCGGCCAGTTCGGCGGCGGGCGTCCGGTCGCTGCGCCAGGGCGCGACCGCCGCGGCGAACGCGTCGAACTCCGCCCGCGCGGCCTTGGCCACCTGCTCGAAAGCGTCGGCGCCCGCGTAGGGGGCGCGGGCGGTCTCGTACTCCTCGACGGCGATCTCCCATTCGCCGCTCAGGACGAGACCGCGTTCGGCGGTGCCCAGCGCCTGCGTGCCGAGGGGTTCGGCGCGCCCGCCGAGGAGGGTGATCCGGTAGCGGCGGCCGGTCTGGTAAACGGTGAAGACGTACGATCCGTCGACGGGGTCCTGGTAGAAGTACGGTCCGCTGAACGGCGTCAGCACGGGGTCGGCGGCCAGCAGGCGGAGCCCGAGGCCGCGTCCTTTGACGCGGACGGTGTCGGGGGTCTCATAGGCCAGGTCGATCCGGCCGTCGTCGTTGCTCCAGGTGAGCTGGTGCGGGGTGGCGGTGACGGTGGTCTCGGCGGTGGGGATCAGCCGCAGGATCGGGTGCATGCCGGTCTGGTGCGACACCAGGTGCACGTCCTCGGCGTAGGTCTTCTCGGCCACCACGGGCGAGAAGCCGAACCAGGATCCGCGATAGCTGAACGGGATTTCCCGCAGGGAGAACACCGGGCCTGAAGCGGCGACGGTCATGAAACGAAGGTCCCTTCTCAGTCTTTGACGGCGCCTGCGGTGACGCCGGCGGCGACGTAGCGCTGGGCGACGACGAGCAGGATGGTGGCCGGGATGGAGGCGATCACAGCGGTGGCCATGATGGCGTTCCATTCCTGGTTGTTGTTACCGATGTAGTGGTAGATGCCGAGGGTGATCGGCTGGTGGTCGCCGCCCTGGTCGAGGGTGCTGGCGAAGATGAAGTCCGACCACGCCCACAGGAACGCGAACAGCGACACCGTGATGATCGAGTTGCGACTCACGGGCAGCACGATCGACCAGAACGTGCGCAGCACCCCGGCTCCGTCGGTGCGGGCGGCCTGCAGCAGCTCCTCGGGGATGCCGGACATGAACGTGGTCAGGATGAGCACCGCGAACGGGACCGCGAGCGTGGAATCGGCCACGATCAGCCCCGGAACGGTGTTGAGCACGCCGGTGCTGAGGAAGATGGCGTAGAACCCCATCGCCATGATGATGCCGGGGATCATCTGCGCGATGAGCAGCACGAAGCTCAGCACTCCGCCACCACGCGGGCGCAGCTTGGCCAGCGAGTACGCCGCCGGCGCCGCGAGCAGCAGGGTCAGCGCCACCGTGCCCAGCCCGACCACCAGGCTCACGCCCAGGTACGGAAGCTGCTGGTCCAGCACCGCCCGGTAACCGTCCAGGGTGCCGTCGACCGGAAACCAGTTCGGCGGGCTCTTGCGCATGTCCTGGTCGCGCGTGAACGACACGTTGATCATCCAGTAGACCGGGAACAACATCACGGCGGTCACCACCAGCCCGATCGCGGTCTTGAGATGCCTCATACCGGTGCCTGCCTTCGCTGCGCCCGGATGTAGATCAGCCCGAAGACCAGGGCCATCACGATCAGCAGGTTGCCGACGGCCGCACCGGGCCCGAAGGAGGGCACGAGGTTGCCGAAGCCGAGGCGGTAGGACCAGGTGGCGAACGTGGTGGACGACCCGCTCGGCCCGCCCTTGGTCATGATCCAGATGATGTCGAACACCTTCAGCGTGTAGACCAGCCCGAGCAGCAGCGTGATCGCCGACACCGGCCGCAGCAGCGGGAACGTCACCTTCCAGAACCGCTGCCACCCGTTGGCGCCGTCCAGGGCGGCGGCCTCGTAGATGGCCGGTGGGATCGCCTGCAGCCCGGAGTAGAGCACCACGAGGTTGAACGGGATGCCGATCCAGATGTTGGCGATGATCACTGACCACAGCGACCAGTCCGGCGAGGTCAGCCAGTTCACCGGCCCGATCCCGAGCCAGGCCAGAACGGCGTTCACCACGCCGGAGTCGCTGTTGAGCATCCACGACCACGTCGAGCCGGACACGATCAGCGGCAGCAACCACGGCACCAGGAACAACCCTCTGAGCGTGGCCGACAGCCGGAAGTTCTTCAGGAAGAACATCGCCAGCACGAGCCCGATCGTGAACTGCAAGGCCAGCGAGACCAGCGTGAACACCACCGTGTGCCACAACGCGGGCCCGAAGGTGGCATCGGCGAACACCTTGGCGTAGTTGGCGAACCCGGCGAACGGGGCATCGCCCTGCACGAACGAGCGCACCGTGTAGTTGCGCAGACTCAGCTCGACGTTGCGGTAGAGCGGATAGGCGTAGAACACCAGCAGGTAGAGCACGACCGGGGTGAGAAAGGCCCATGCCGCCCACTGACCTGACCGCACGCGTGCCGCCCGATGACCGTGTGCCGTCGATCGGGCGGACCGCGCCGGTGCTTCGATGACTCGGCTCATGCTGCTACTGGGTCGCGCTCGCCGCGGCCGCCTGCGCCGCCGTCATCGCCTCCTGCGGAGACTTGGACCCGCTCAGCGCCGCCTGCACCGCGCTCCACATGGGCTCGGAGATCTTCGGGTACTTGGTGCCCAGGTCGTCGCTGGTGCGTCCCTTGGCCGCCTTGACCGCGTCCACCCACACCTGCAGGTCGGGCGTGGCCGCCACCTGCTTGGCCTGCACCGCCTCCGTGGGCGCGATGTAGGACAGGGTGGTGGTCGTGGTGAGCGAGTTGTCGGTGCTGGTCAGGCAGGTGACCAGCTTCTGGGAGGTGGTGTAGCGGCCGGTGTCGGACTGCGCGGGGATGCTGACGAACTCGCCTCCGGTGGGCGCGGGCGCGGTGCCGCCGTCCTTGCCGGGAACCGGGATGATGCCGTACTCGAAACCGGCCTTCTTGGCGTTGGCGAGCTGCCAGGTGCCGTTCTCGGCGAAGGCGTAGTCGCCGCCGGCGAACTCCTGCCAGCTGGTCGTCTGGGTGTTGTTGATGACCGAGTTGGGGGCGTACCCCTTCTTCAGCCAATCCGTCCACAGCGCCACGGCCGAGACGCCCTCGGGCGAGTCGAGCTTGGTGAGACTCGCGCCGGAACCCCAGAACCAGGGAAGGAACTGGAAGCTGCCTTCCTCGGTGCCGATCGCCGAGAACGTGATGCCCTTCTTGCCCGCCGCCTTCACCTTCTCCAGCGCGGCGGTCAGCGAGGTCCAGTCCTTCACCGAGGCGATGTCCACCCCGGCCTCCTTCAGGACCTCCTTGTTGTAGTACAGGGCGAGGGTGTTGGCGCCGATCGGGACGCCGTAGGACTTGCCGCCGCTCTGGCCGGCCGCCAACAGGTTCGGCGCGATCGCGGAGACGTCGAGCTTGTTCTCCTCGGTGGTGGTGAGCACCCCGGCCTCGGCCAGCGTGGAGACGACCGGATTGTCCACGATCAGCACGTCCGGCGAGTTGCCCTGCTGGGCCGCCAGCAGGGCCTTGTTCGTCAGGTCGCTGGTGTCGTAGCCGGTGCGCTCGACCTTGACCCCGGCGTCGGTACCGCACTTCTCCAGCAGCTTCACCCACTCCGAGCTCTTGTCGTGCTGCGGGTACGGGTCCCAGATCGTGTACGTCCCGCCGCCCGCGGTCTGGCTCGCGCTCGTCGAACCGGCGCCCTCGGGCGATGACGAGCAGGCGACCAGCCCGCCCACGGCGGCCAGGACCGCCAGACTCGCGCCGGCCGTACGCCGGCTCCTTGCCGCTGAACTCATTGAGCTGACCTCCGCTGACAGGCGTTACGCGGCTGTTTCCGACTCGAGTCGAATCGATTCGCCGAATCGGTTCGACCGAAGATAGGCCCGCTTCACCGTGGGCGTCAATGGGCGGTGCGGCACGGTCTGCGCCAGCGGCGCATTCGCGCCACGGCACCCGCGGCGTACCTCCCATGAACCGGTTCGACCTACGATGGTCGCCGACCGGCGGATTCGGACGAGGAGCACGGGTGAACATCGGAGAGATCGCCAAGCGGGCGGGCGTGTCACGCAGCACCGTCTCGTACGCGCTCACCGGCAAGCGCCCGGTGTCGGAGGAGACCAAACGCCGCATCATGACGGTCATCGACGAGCTGGACTACCGGCCCAACGCCTCCGCCAGGGCGCTGAAGGAGGGCCGCACCCGCACGATCGGCCTGGTCATACCGCCGGCCGGCCGGCGCCTGACCGACATGCAGCTCGGTTTCGTGGCCAGCGTGGTCGACGCGGCCGCCCGCGCCGACCTGGACGTCCTGCTGTCACCCTCGGGCGGCGAGCACGACCGCTCCTTCGAGCGCGTCGTCACCGGCCGGCGCGTGGACGGGGTCGTCCTCATGGAGATCCGGCTGGAGGACGACCGGGTCGCCCGGCTGCTGCAGAGCGGTCTGCCGTTCGTCGGCATCGGCCGTACCCGCCACCCGGAGGACATGTCCTGGGTGGACATCGACTACGACACGCTCATCGCGAAGTGTGTCCACCACCTGGCCGACCTCGGCCACCGGCATCTGGCGCTGGTCAATCGCAACGCCGAGCTCGTCGCCGCCGGATACGGCCCCGGCCACCGCGCGCAGGCCGGCTTCGATCGCGCCGTCACCGAACGCGGCCTGCACGGCGTGCGGGTCTGCTGCGGCGACGATCCCCAGTCCGGACAGTCCTGCCTCCAGCAACTGCTCGCCGAGCAGCCGGAGCTGACCGCCATCGCCACCATCAACGAGGCGGCGGTGTCCGGCATGTACCGCGCGCTGGCGGAAGCGGGCTTGACCGTCCCCGGGGACTTCTCCATCGCCGGCGTGGCCGCCCAGCACTGGGCCGAGAACCTGCATCCGCCGCTCACCGCCGCCGACGTCCCGGCCGACGAGATGGGCGCCCGGGCCGTCGAGCTGCTCATCCAGCGCATCGCCGACCCGGCCACAGCCCACCGCCACCTCCTGGTCGCCCCGCCGATCTCGCTCCGCGGCACGACCGGCCCGGCGCCCGGTCACCGGCGCGCCGTCTGACCCCGGACACCGCCCCGCACGTGGGGTGATGCCGCAACTCCTCGCCGGCGGCATGACGTCCGGCGCCCCTGCCGGATCGTCCGGTCGAACCGATTCGACCGCACCTCGCACCCCCGGAAGGGGAAAGGCGCATGGTCTCACCCTGGTCCCGGCGGGCACGCAGACTCGACCAGCACGCCCTCCTCGCCTCCACGCTCGCACTGACCGCGATCGCGCTCGGCGCCCTGCCGGCGCACACCACCGACCAGGCGGCCCCGAACCTGATCCTGCACGACGACTTCGAAGGCGACCTGTCCGGCGGCGGCATCGCCGCCCGCTCCCCCTCCCGCCTGAACGGCACCCTCACCAACCCCGGCTCGGCCACCATCGCCTCCGGCGCCGACGGCGGCCAGGCGCTGTCCCTGCCCGGAGGCGTGACCGCCTCGGCCATCACCCCGTATGCGACCATCCCCAACGGCCTGTTCCGCGGCCGCGCATGAGGCTGGGTGCGCTGCTGGAGGCCGGGCTCGCCGAGGCCCAGCGCGCCGGTCGCATCCGCGCGGACGTGACGACCGACGACCTGCTCCTGGCCATCGGCATGCTGGCCCTGCTCCTCGGCGAGTTCCCGGCATCCGAGCGGACCGAGACCGCCGGACGCATGTGGAAGCTGCTCCGCCACGGAATCGAGCCCTGAGCTCGGCCATCCCGTAGAAACGGGGCGACGGCGTCCACCCGGGTGCACGACTCGACGACGGCCCGGAGCGGAGGCGAGAGACCCATGACGGAGGCGGTGGTGTTGCCCGCGGCGTACAGGCCCGGGACGGCCGTGCCGTCCTCCCGCAACACGCGGGCGTGCTCATCGGTGAGCAGCCCGCCCTTGGTGCCCAGGTCGCCCGGGTGGACGCCTCGATCGCGGTGCCCAGATCGCCCTCTGGCGCGGAGGAATACCCGCGGATGCCGTGGTGCTTGTGGCGCCCCTGCTCCTGGATCCGGAGCCGGACCGGCTGCCGTTGCCGGAGTTGCCCTGGAGCATCGTCACGTCCGTCAGGGACCGGGCGATCAGTCCCTTGTAGGAGGCAGCCGATGTGGCGCTCCGCTCAGAAGACCGGCTGGCCGATGCCGAGCAGGTTCCCCTCGCTGTCGCGGAACCAGGCGCCGCGTTCACCCCATGCGCCCTTGCTCGGGTAGTTCCCTTCGATCTCGGCGATCCCGTCCGTCGTCCGCCCGCCGCCCAGCAACCCCGGCAAGTCGACGTCCTCGAACACCACACCGCGCCCTTTGAGTTCCGACATGACGGTCTCGATGTCGTCGACCTCCCACGCCATCTGCGTGAAGGTGCCGGGAGAGGCTCCCGTCGATTGGAACACCACGAAATCGGCGCCCCCGCACCGATACAGCAGCCCACCCGGCCGTTCATCGACAGGCTCGAGGCCGAGCTGCTCGGAGTAGAAACGCCGCGCCCGGTTCAGGTCCTGGGCGGGCAGCCTGGTCGCCACACGCCCCCGGCCGAGAATGTTCCTGTCATCCGCGTTCATGTCTCCACTGTGCCGTGAGCAGCGGCCAACGGGCTGGAGGCCACACCGGGAAGGAAGGGAGTGGCCGCAAGGCGTGCCGGTCCTCCCCGGGGCGGCAGGGAGATCGCCCACCCCGACGACCCCGTGGCGGGTGGCGGCGGACAGCGCGGCCGGCACACCGGCGGGGGGACGTGCGGGTTCCCGTCACCGTCCGGTGCGGAGAGCGTGGAGACTCCTCAGCCCGTCCAAGCCTCCTTGCCTGTGGTGACCGGGCCGCCGGTCTTCACCGACTCCTCGATGGCGAGGCTGATCAGGTGGTCCTGGCAGGCCTCGGCGAGCGGGTACGGTGGCGGGCCCTCTGACGGGCCCAGGCACCCGTGCGCTCCAGGATGTCCGCGACCGCGATGTCGTCGTCGGACCGGGACGCGCCCTCGAACGGGTTGCGGTAGACCACCCAGCCGTCGAAGCTGATGTGCTTGAGGTCGCGCAACTCCAGGTTGAGGTCGATGCCGGTGTCCCGCCGGATCAGCCGCGACTCCACCGGCGTGGCCGGGTCGGCCAGCCGGACCACGTGGTCGTCGACCAGCTCGCCGATCGAGCCGCGCACCACGATGCGCCGCGTCCGCAAGGGATTCCACCACTGGTTGTCGGTGAAGTCGTACAGGCCCATCGTGCCGCCGAAGTCGAGGGTGGCGATGGTCGTGGTCAGCGTTGCGGCGTGTCGTCACCGGTCCACCCGTCGAACCCCAGCGGGTTGGCGAGCGGCGCCTCGAACGCGCTGGCACGTACCTCGGCGGCGTCGAACCCAATGCCCAGCAGGCCGCGGATCAGCGACACCGCGTGGTACAGGTGGGTCGAGGAGACCTGGACCGAGGTCGGCTCGCCGATCAAGCCCTCCCGGACGAGCGTCAGCCGGGCCGCGTGCCGGGCATCAGCAGATACTGCTCGCGCCTGCCGCCATTTGACGTAGAGCCGGGTTATCGCCGTCTGCACCAGGTCGTCGGCGCGGTGCCAGTCCTGGCACAACGGGTGTTGCATGACTTGACCACAGTTCGCGTCCGTCATCCCGGAGCCACTGTCGCGGCCCGGACGAGCAGTCCGTCCGGGTACGGCCTGTCGGTGTGCGGTCTCAGGACGTGCCTGACCGTCCGTTCCCAGGTGATGCCGGGGTGGGGTTGAACCGAGGGCGCGTCACACCACATCCCTTGCCGACAGCTCGAAGGAGTCGGTATCGATGCCGCGCGTCAGGATCCGCCGCGGATGGATGCTGATCCACGCCGGGTCGAACGGCATGTTGGCGCCGATACGCCTGCCGAGTTCCTCGCCCCCGGTGGTATGCGTCTCCGCCCGACCTCGGATCTCGATGCCGCGCGGAGTCCAGGGATCGACAGAGGCCAGATCGTCTACGGCGAACGCGACATCAGGGTGGCGCTCGGCGTCGCGGAACTTCTTGCTCGCGGCCATGTCGGTGCCGGCGTGGCCCCCGACCACGATGGTCTGGGTTTGCGGATCGTAGAAGACCCCTACAGGCACGATGTGCGGACGGCCGTCGGGGCCGACCGTGGCCAGGCGGCCGAGCAGTTGACTGGTCAGATATTCGATCTCGTTGGCGGTGAAGGTCATGAACCCAGTGTGCGGGGCCGGATCGGCGCCGGAGGAGACCGGGAGGAGGCTAGCCCTGACAGGGCCACGATGGCGGCGCCCGCCCGCTGCGACGGTCAGCGTTGATCGGTGAACTGTTCGGCGACCGGTGAGCCGGCCAGGGAGTCGACAAGGCGCGCCAGCAGCTCTTTGAGCAGCTCCTCGTCCCCGTTCGCGGTGGGCAGCCGGACCATGCTGGCCTCCGTCAGCCGCCCGACCCGCTGGCGCAGCCTGCGACCGCGCGGTGTGAGGAAGGCGCGGATACGCCGACGGTCGAGGTCGTCGACCCGGCGGTAGACCAGCCCCTCGTCGACGAGGTGGTCCAGGAGCTTGGTGAGGGTGGCAGGCGGGAGGAAGGCGTGCTCGGCGATCTCGGTCATGTGATGGCCGGCGCCGTCGGACAGCAGGGTGATCACCCGCCAGGCTTCGAGGGAGCAACCCTCGGCCTCGAGGATGACCGCGAGACGCCGGCCCAGCAGCCGCTCGGCTCGCGTCAGCAGTTGCATCAGGTCCGGCGGCTCGGGTGTGACCGGGGCCGTCATGTCCCTCCTTGATCCCGCGCGGGCCCTCATGCTACAGAGTGGTCCCGGATATCCGGAACCACTTTGAATTCGTGTATTGAACAGGAAAGCATGTCGCTGTGTTGCGGCATGGCGGACAGGAGCCCGGTCTGGTGGTCCCCGGATCACTGGACCCGTTGCCGCACGGTCTCACCGAGCTGATCGATCTCAGCGGCGAGACGCTGAACGTGGCTCTCGTCGTGCCGATGCGGGGCCCCGCCGGGATGTTCGGGCCGACGTGCGAGCTGTGCGCCGAGTTGGCCGCCGAAGAGGTGAACCGAGCGGGAGGCGTGCTCGGGCGGGAGCTTCGCCTGGTTCCGGTGGACGGCGGCGCCCCACCCGATCAGGTGGCGGCCGAAGTGGAGGCGCTGGTGTCCCTGGGTGCGGTGCAGGGGATCACCGGCTGGCACATCTCCTCGGTCCGCCAGGCCATCGCCCCGCGGATCGCCGGCCGGGTGCCGTACGTCTACACCGCGCTGTACGAGGGCGGCGAGCGCACCGACGGCGTGTTCATGACCAGCGAGACGCCGGCCGACCAGTTGTACCCGGCGATGCGGTTGCTGACCCGGGAACGGGGGTTGAGACGCTGGTTCGTGGTGGGCAACGACTATGTCTGGCCCCGCCGCACCGCACACGCCGCCCGCCGGTACGCCGCGGAGTGCGGAGCACCTGTCTGCGGCGAGTCGTATCTGCCGCTGGGCGCCCACGACTTCCGCGAGGTGCTGCGGCGCATCGAGCGCAGCGAGGCGGATGCGGTGCTGATGCTGCTGGTCGGCAGCGACGCGGTGCGTTTCAACCGGGCCTTCGCCCGCCGCGGCCTCGATCAGCGTTGTGTGCGGCTGAGCACGCTGATGGACGAGAACATGCTGCTGGCCAGCGGCACCGCGGCGACAGGCGAGCTCTACAGCACCGCGGGCTTCTTCGGTTCGCTGGTGACCCCGGAGAATCTGGAGTTCCACGGGCAGTACGCGGACAGGTTCGGGATCGAGGCGCCCCCGTTGGGCAGCCTCGGCGAATCCTGCTACGAGGGGGTCCTCCTTCTGGCGGCGCTGATCGAGCGCGCGAGGACGCTCGAAATGCGCACCATCATGGGCAGCTCCGAGGCGGTCTCCTACGAAGGCCCGCGCGGGCTGCTGCACATGCGGAAACGGCACGTCCGCCAGCGCATCTATCTCGCCGAAGCACATGGACTCGAGTTCAACGTGGTGGCCCAACTATGGGGCGGCGACCCGGCAACCCCTTGACAGTGTCCGTGTCAGCGCCGGAGAATGCTTCCCACGTGAAGCATCTACCGAAGAGTCGCAGTTCAGACGCCCTGTAGGCGTCGAGTTCCGGTTTCTGCAGGGTCGCCGCCCGCAGGCCTCCCCGCGAATTCGCGATTCGGTTAATTGCCAACGCATTTCGTCGTGGCTTATTTATGCCCGACGCATGCGTTGGCTTTTTTGTTTAGCCCGAACCAGATTTCCCTATCTTGGGCTGAAACAGCTAATTAAGGATCACGAAACATACTCGTAATAGCGTTCGATGACGCTATCCATGCCAATCGAGCGAGTGTGAACCACCCGACGATGGGCGTAACAGGGTGCGGCGACTACAGAAAGCATCCGGACCGTGGCCGCCGAACGGCGCAGACAACCCCATCTCCTCTTCCGGAGAACCTCGGCCCCGCAATGGCGCGGAGCCTCCATCGCATTGCTTGATTTGCCCCAGACGGGGACGAGGAGGCCTAATGTTCAGGGTTCGCGGACGCCGGATCGCGGCGTGCGCAGCGGTTGTCGCCACTGCGATGACGCTCGCCTCGTGCGGTAGCAGGGTCGACCAGAGCAGCAGCAGCACCGCTGCCACAGGAGCCGTCGACGCCTCGGGCACGACCATCAAGGTCGGGCTGCTCAACTCGCTGTCCGGCACGATGGCCATCAGCGAGGTGACGGTCAAGAACGCCCTCATGCTCGCCGTCGACGAGATCAACGCCGCCGGCGGCGTACTCGGCAAGAAGATCGAGCCGGTCAGCGAGGACGGCGCCTCGGACTGGCCCACGTTCGCGGAGAAGGCGCAGAAGCTCATCAGCCAGGACCGCGTCGCCGCGGTGTTCGGGTGCTGGACGTCGGCCAGCCGCAAGGCGGTCAAGCCGGTGTTCGAGAAGAACAAGGCACTGCTGTTCTATCCCGTGCAGTACGAGGGCCTCGAGCAGTCCCCGTACATCTACTACACCGGCGCGACCACCAACCAGCAGATCGTGCCCGCGCTGGACTACCTGAAGGCGCAGGGCAAGACCTCGCTGTACCTGGTGGGCAGCGACTACGTCTTCCCGCGCACCGCCAACAAGATCATCAAGGCGTACGCCGACGCCAACGGCATGAAGGTCCTGGGCGAGGACTACGCGCCGCTCGGCTCCACCGAGTTCTCCACGATCACCAACAAGGTGAAGGCGGCGGGCGCCGGCGCGGTGTTCAACACCCTGAACGGCGACAGCAACGTGGCCTTCTTCAAGGAGTACAAGTCCGCCGGGCTGACCGCGGACAAGATGCCGGTGCTGTCGGTGTCCATCGCCGAGGAAGAGGTCAAGAGCATCGGCACCCAGTACCTGGCGGACCAGCTGACGGCGTGGAACTACTACCAGACCACGCCGGGCGCGGCCAACGAGAAGTTCGTCAAGGCGTACAAGGCCAAGTACGGCGAGGACAAGCCGACCAGCGACCCGATGGAGGCCGCCTACGTGTCGGTCTACCTGTGGAAGGCGATGGTGGAGAAGGCCGGCGCCTTCGACGTGGAGAAGGTCAAGGCGGCCGGCGCCGCCGGCGACATCACCTTCGACGCGCCGGAGGGCAAGGTCACGGTCGACGGACCGACGCAGCACGTCCACAAGACCGCGCGCATCGGCAAGATCGGCTCCGACGGCCTGATCAATGAGGTGTGGAACTCGGGCGAGCCGATCAAGCCCGACCCGTACCTGAAGGACTATGCCTGGGCCAAGAGTCTGGCCTGACGGCAGCCCATCGCCAGGTGGACGGGGGAGCCGGAGTCGATCGGCTCCCCGCCCACCGTCCCCTCATGATCGGGAGGTATCCCCAGTGACGTTGGTCTTCAGCCAACTGTTCACCGGCATCAGCATCGGCGCGGTGCTGTTGCTCATCGCCCTGGGCCTGTCGCTCACCTTCGGCCAGATGAACGTCATCAACATGGCCCACGGCGAGTTCATCATGGCCGGCGCGTACACCGTGTACGTGGTGCAGCAGATCATCACCAACGCCGGAGTGTCCCTGCTCGTCGCACTGCCGGTGGCTTTCCTGGTCGCCGGAGCGATGGGCGTCGTGCTGGAGTTCCTGCTCATCCGCCGCCTGTACACCCGACCACTGGACACCCTGCTGGTCACGTGGGGCGTCGCGCTGATCCTGCAACAACTGGCACGAGACATCTTCGGCGCCCCCAATGTGCAGACCCGCGCCCCCGACCTGCTCACCGGCAGCATCACGATCTTCTCCAGCGGCGACGGCAACGATCTCATGGTGGCCAACAGCCGCCTGTTCATCCTCACCCTGGCGCTGCTGGCCGTCGCCGCGCTCACGCTGGGTCTGCGCATGACCCCGCTGGGACGGCGCATCCGGGCCGTGGTGCAGAACCGCGACCTGGCCGCGGCATCCGGGATCGCCACCGGCCGCGTGGACCGGATGACCTTCTTCATCGGCTCCGGGCTCGCCGGCATCGCCGGAGTCGCACTGACCCTGGTGGGGCCGATCGGGCCGACGATGGGCACCAACATCATCATCGACGCGTTCCTCGTCGTGGTGGTCGGCGGCATCGGGCAGCTCAAGGGCACCGTGATCGTGGCCTTCGCCCTGGGCATGATGCAGTCGCTGGTGGAGTACTCCACCACGATCAGCGTCGCCAAGGTGCTGGTGTTCCTCACCATCGTGGCCTTCCTGCAATGGCGGCCCCAGGGGCTGTTCACGCTACGTACGAGGAGCCTGGCATGACGACCGCGACCGGCCGGAGCGCCGGAACCGGAGCTGACGAGAAGCCGGAGCACTCCGCAGATCGGACACGCCGGTTCGGTCCCGGAACACCGTTGCGGGCGGCAGCCGGATTCGCCCTCGCGGCGATCGTGCTCTTCGCGGTGGCGCCGCTGGTACTGGGAGACTTCCGGCTCAACCTGCTGGCCAAATACCTGTGCCTGGCGATCGTGGCCGTCGGCATCGGGCTGGCCTGGGGCCGCGGCGGGATGCTCGCCCTGGGCCAAGGCGTGTTCTTCGGCCTCGGCGGATACGCGATGGCCATGCACCTCAAGCTCGCCGACGCCGGGCCCGGCAACCTGCCCGACTTCATGCAGCTCTACGGGCAGATCGACAAGCTGCCGTGGTGGTGGGAGCCTTTCGCCAACCCGGTCTTCGCCCTCGCCGCCACGGTGTTGCTGCCGGTGTTCGTGGCGTTCCTGCTCGGCTCGCTGGTGTTCCGCAGGCGTGTGCGCGGCGCCTACTTCGCGATCCTGTCCCAGGCGCTCGCCGCCGCCCTGGCGATCTACTTGATCGGCGAGCAGGGAACCACGGGAGGCACCAACGGGCTGACCGACATCCAGGGCTTCTTCGGCTTCCGCCTCGACGACCCGCTCAACCAGCGGGCGGTCTACTTCATCATCGCCGCCTGCCTGCTGCTGATGCTGGCGCTGGTCCGGCAACTGATGCACAGCCGGTACGGCGAACTGCTGGTGGCCGTGCGCGACGCCGAGGAACGGGTCCGTTTCCTCGGCTACGACCCCGCCAACGTCAAGCTGGTCGCCTACATGGTCGCCGCGGGCATGGCCGGACTGGCGGGCGCGTTGTTCGTACCCGCGGTGGGCATCATCTCCCCCGCGCTGATCGGCGTCGTGCCCTCCATCGAATTCGTCATCGGCGTCGCCCTCGGCGGCCGGGCCACCCTCATCGGGCCGGTACTCGGAGCGATAGCCGTGGCCTGGGCGAAGACGACACTGTCGGAGCAGTTCCCCGCCGCGTGGACCTACCTCCAAGGACTGCTGTTCGTGATCTTTCTCGCCTTCCTGCCGAACGGCCTGGCGTCGGTGGCCGGCCTCGTCCGGCGTCGCCGCCCCGCCCCCGCCGATCGCAAGGCCGCGCAGCCGAAGAGCGTTCCCCTGACCGCCGAGACCGGAGGAGCCGGCCAGTGAGCACCCAGAAGCCCGCCGGACTGCGCATCCGCGACCTGAGAGTGGTGTTCGACGGCTTCGCCGCCGTGGACGGCGTCGACATCGACGTCTCACCCGGAGACGTACGGTTCATCATCGGACCCAACGGCGCCGGCAAGACCACCCTCGTGGACGCGGTCACCGGCCTGGTCAAGGCCACCGGCTCGGCCGCCTTCGACGGCCAGGAACTCCTCGGCCGGAAGGTCCACCACATCACCCGGCTGGGCATCGGCCGCACCTTCCAGACCGCCGCGGTATTCGAGGAACTGACCGTGCTGCAGAACCTCGACATCGCGGCCGGAACGAACCGCGGCCTGCTGACCCTGCTGCGCAGGCGCAAGAGTGTGCCCGACAGCGTGGCCCAGGCGATGGAGACGATCGGGCTGACCTCGGCACGAGACCGGCTCGCCGGCACGCTGGCCCACGGACAGAAGCAATGGCTCGAGATCGGCATGCTGCTCGTACAGGACGCCAAACTGCTGCTGCTCGACGAGCCCGTGGCCGGCATGAGCCAGGACGAGCGTGACACGACCGGAGAGCTCCTCGGCATGCTCAGCGAAGACCGCACCGTCGTGGTGATCGAACACGACATGGACTTCCTCCGCCGCTACGCCCGTACCGTCACCGTCATGCACGCGGGCCGGATCCTGAGCGAGGGTTCCGTCGCCGAAGTCCAGGCCGACCTCAAGGTTCAGGAGGTCTACCTCGGACACGCCAAGGCCACCTCGCAGGCCCTCGTACAGGAGGTGTGATGCTGGAGTTCGACGGAATCGACGTGGGGTACGGCCGGAGTGTCGTCCTCCACGACCTGTCCCTGGCCGCGCGGGACGGCGGGGTGACCGCGGTGCTGGGCCACAACGGCGCCGGCAAGAGCACGCTGCTACGCGCCGCCATCGGCCTGCTCAAGCCGCGCGCGGGCACGATCCGGCTGGACGGTGCGGACATCACCGGGCTGGCCCCGCATCAGCGGGTGGCCCGCGGAATGGCCTACGTCCCGCAGGGGCAGCAGTCCTTTCCCCATCTGACCACCGCGGAGAACCTCCAGCTCATCGCTGACGGCCGCCGCAACGGGAAGGCCGCCACAGCGGAGGCGCTCGGCCTGTTCCCCGCACTGGCCGGCCTCATGAACCGTCGCGCGGGCCTGCTGTCCGGCGGACAACGCCAGCAACTGGCCATAGCCCGCGCGCTGATCACCGAGCCCCGGCTGCTCCTGCTGGACGAACCCACGGAGGGCATCCAGCCCTCGGTCGTCGCCGAGATCGAGCAGACCATCCTGTCGCTGGCCGGCCGCGGCGGGATGTCGGTCTTGCTGGTCGAACAGCATGTGGGCTTCGCGGTGCGGGCAGCCGGGCGGTACTACGTCCTGGAGGCCGGGCGCGTGACCTCCTCGGGTCAGGGCGGCGAGGACGCCGAATCCGCCGTCCGCGAAGCCCTGGCCGTCTGACATGATGTGCGGCGCTTCCCGCTCGCGCCGGCGCGGGGAGCCGCCGCACATCCTTGTGATCCATGCCGGGTGCCCGACCGGCGGCAGACCGTCACCTCGCCGACCTGGTGACCGGGTGGTGGGCCGGCGGGGTGCGACTGCCCGCCGCGATCCTCACCTGGCTGCACCGCGACGAGGTACGAGACCGCCTGTACAGCGCATTCGAGCGTGATCACGACGCGTCGTGGGCCGATGACCTGGCACGCGCCTACGATGCGCTTGCCTGGCAGGTCCGCCCTGACCTGTGAGCCAGCCCGCAGGCGCCCGGTGGTCTGCTGGCCCCCCGGGCGCCGAGCCGGGTGGTGGGCGGCGGCGTCGGACGCGCCGACCCCGTGCAGCACGTTGAAGAGCACGGTCACGTCCTGCTCGCCCGGCAGAACGCCTCGGCGTACAAACCCGTGGCCGCCGCCCAGGTCGAGCAGGCTCTTGCCGCCCTCCGGCGGCGGCACCAGCGAGACGACCTCCTCCGCCAGCCACTCGGCGAGGCCGCGGTGCAGGTCGAGGGCGCGTGAGGATCTCCGCCCGGTGCCCGCGCCCCCGAAGGATCCGTCCCAGGCGCACGAACGGCAGGACATCGCCATGCGTGCGAATCCTGGATGTCGTGGGGGGCCGATGCTGAAGGTGCGGCCGTGGCCGCGGCCGCTCCCCCGCACGTGATTCACTCGCGTCCCGCAATGTCCTCTACAGCTTGTAGAGTATGCGCGTTACCTGGGGAAAGGATGGAGCGTGCTGCGCTGGTTTCGAGTCGTAGCGGTGGCCGAGGCGTGCTCGTGGGCGGGGCTGCTGGTCGGGATGTTCTTCAAATACGTGATCGCGACCGGTGAGCTCGGGGTGAAGGTGTTCGGGCCGATCCACGGGGCGCTGTTCCTGCTGTACGCGGCCGGAGTGATCCTCTCGGCGCGAGAGGCGGGCTGGAGCCGGGGCGCAGTGGTGCTCGGCCTGGCGTGCGCGGTGCCGCCGTTCACCTCGGTGTGGTTCGAACGGCGGATGGCGGCGCGCACGGCGGCCAGGCAACTCGCCTGATCCGGACTCGCCTTCCCCGACGTTCCACTGGTCAAGCTGCACAAGGACCTCCGCCCATCCCCTTCTCCCTTCTCGTGGTGGTTCTGTGCGGAGCGGCCGGGCCGAGACGTCTTTTGAGTGGGTTGGCCAGGATCGGCAGGGCGCCCGTGGCGGGTGGTGCACCAGCAGGTGCGCGTGGCCGTGCTCGCCGTTGAGCTGGACTAGATGTGCGCCGAAGCTGTCGCGAACCTCCGTCATGATCTCTTCGCCGTGGCGGAGCCGTTGTCAGTGAAGACGCCTCGCCGGTGTTTCGGTGGGAAGGCCAGGTGAGTGTGGAGGCTGTGAGCCACGTTGCGGTCTCGACGAATATCGGGGACTCCGCTCGCGGTGACCTGCGTCACACGATAATATGTTCGACTGTGAAACTGGTGGTGCAGGTGAAGCTCCTGCCGACGCCCGAGCAGGCCGAGGCGCTGGAGGCGACCCTGTACCAGCTCAACCAGGCCGCCAACCAGGTCTCCCAACTCGCCTTCGACATCCAGACCTTCGGCCTGTACGCCCTGCGCCGACGGTCGTGCGCGTTCGCTGGACCGGCCGACCACATCGCCGCGCTCAACGTCTCCCGGCGGGCCGGCGTGGTGTGGGCATTCGTCAACATGCCCAACGAGCCCGCCGTGGCAAGCGGGCTCAGTGCGTCCCGAGCCGATCAGCCAGACCGGACCGCGAGACGCAAGCCCAGGGCTTCAACCCTAGGTCGTTGACCGTAGCAAGGATTCTCCATGCGGCAGGCCGGTCAACGGCGGCTCGGCGGTGGGCGATGCGCAGGGCGCTTAGCGGATCGTTAGCGCTGCTTGCCAGGGTCGGCTGATGAGACATACGCGGATTCTCGCCCGCGTGGGCGCGGCGTTAGCCCTGGTCGTGCCGCTCTGCGCTGGGGCGGTGGCGGCTTGGGCCGCGGCGGGCGAGACGATCTTCACGGAGCATTTCAGCAGCCCGGTGGGCGGGCTGCCACCCGGATGGACCGGCAGCGGCAAGATCGTCACCGACACGGGATACGGCGAGCCGCGGTCGCTGCGCATCGACGACACGTCGGCCACCTCCTACCCGGGCGCGCGGAGCAAGCTGATCGCGGTCAAGCCCGAGTCCTTCTACGACCTGACCCTGTACACCCACACCGACCACGCCGGCGACGGCGGCGTCATCCGGGTGATCGTCGAGCAGTTCGCCACCACGCCGAGCCAGGCGGTGGGCGACCGCATCGGACTGCGCTGGCTGGACATCCCGGTGACTCGGACCTGGCGGCTCAACACGCTGAACTTCACCACCGCCGGCCGCGCCGCCTCGATCAGGATCGGGCTGTACCCGGCCTACGTCGGGGTCGAGCACCAGGGGCGGGCCTGGTTCGACGAGCTGACGGTCACGACGGCCGCGAGCGCGACCGACCCGCTGCTGGACGCGACCGGCGACCCGGTGACCGTCTCCTCGGTGGTCAACGACCCCCAGCCGATGTCTCCCGGGATCTTCTGGAACAGGATGCCCGAGGCCCCGGCCGACGCGGCGGTCAGCGAACGGTCGCTGTGGTCCTATCCGCTGCTGCGCCGTCACTTCCTGGCGCTGAACCTGGCCATGCCCCGGGTGGTCAGAGCCGCGCACGACACCATGGAAGCCAACGCGCTGACCACATCGAAGTACGTCCAGGCGCCGAAAACCGGAGACGTGATCACACCAGAGGCCCAGCGAGTGGTCGCCAAGGACATCAGATACCGGCCGATCGTCAGCCCGCACCCGTACAACACCGGCAAATACACCCCGGTCTACTATCCGCGCCGGACTCAGGACTACCTCGCCGACGACGTGGAGGAATCCCTGCTGCCCGTCATGACGCTGACCGGCGACGCCGCCTTCACCGCGAGAGCCGGGGAACTCGTGGCGTTCCTGCGCTATTCACAGTGGACGGCCGACGGCGACAACGACTTCAACCGGCTGGAATACCCGGCAGAATTCACCGCCACTCCGGCCTACCGGGGCGGCTGGGACTCGATGTTCAACTGGAGGTGGCTGGACGCCTACGGCTACACCTGGAAGCTGCACGAGCCCGACCACCACGTCAACGCCGACGTCGCCAAGGCGATGGTGCGCGCCTTCGAACTCACCGGCGATCGAACAGGCCTGGACGCCGCCACCGAGTTCGTGACCCACCAGATCCCGCGCTACGGCTGGCATACCGGTCTGTGGCAGGGCAAGCGCTACTACTGGACCGAGTACAACCCCTCGGGTGGGACCAACCCCAAGCTGGACGCCACCGACAACGTCCAGGCGCTGGTCGCGCGGGCCGCGGCCATGGTGGGTCACCACCGGCAGGACCGGCGAATGCTGGAGTACGCCCGCGGCCTGCTGTGGTACTGCGTCCGCGAGTGGGTCTCCGACGGGCGCTGGTACTACGACGGCGCGGAGAACCCGATGAACCAGCGCGCCGCCATCTCCCACGACATGGCGGTGCTGATCCCGCTGCTCGACACCGCCGCCTACCTGCTCAAGGCCGGCGTAGGACTGGACGACGCGTTGCCGACGCTGACCCGGGCGTACGAGTACTACCAGGAAGCGCGGGTGCACGAGGTCGGCAAGTCGCCGTTCCGTGCCGCGCCGTTCAACCGGATCCACGACGGGCAAGGCGCCAAGCTCGCCCCGGAGTGGGACGGCCAGGCCTGGAAAGTGACCGCCTTCTTCACCGCGAACCGGGCCGGTACCGGGCTGACGGTCGCCGACGTCCCGCCGGCGCTGTCTCCGGCCGGGTCCCTCCCTGGGACATTTCCGGTCACGGTGACCAAGCTGATCCCACCGCAGAGCACCACCGGCGAGTGGACGGCCGAAGAGCACACCTTCACCGCCACCCCCGACCAGCTACGCGCCGGGGTGGCCACCGGGCTGAGCATCCAGCCGGGCGATCTGTTCCGGCTGAGCTATCGGGTGCCGGGCGAGCCTGGTGCGTGGACCTCGATGCCGACCGCGGCGTTCGGCTTCCGGCTCGGCAACGAGACACGCACCGTGCGGACCACGGTGCCCAGCCCGGCGTTCCCCACCGTGGCGACCGCGGACACCTACATCAGCCTGGCGAGCCGGCTGTCGTTGCCCGGGCAGGCGTCCTTAGCGATTGGTTAGCGGCGCTTCGTACGCTCACGCCGTCTCGCGTGATGAGAGGGCCTGAGCATGAGCACTTTCGGCAAACGAGGGTTAAGACATCTAGCGGTCTTATCGGGGGTCGCGTTACTGATCGGTCTGCCTGTTCCGGCCTTGCCGGCACAGGCACGGCCGGTCGCCGTCTCCACCGCGAATTCCACGGTGGCCCCGCCGCCGGCCGGCGGTGAGGACTACGCGTCGGCGGCGGCGCTGGCCTACCGGTGGCAGAAGCCGATCGAGGTGGTTTCCGCGCAGTCCAGCACGACCCGGGAGTGGGCGATGCCCGACGGGTCGTTCAGCGCGGACGTGTATCTGGGCGACGAATGGGCGCCCGGCCCGATCGCCGGCAAGCCATGGAATCGGATCGACCTGACCCTGTCCCGGCGCGCCGACGGAACCATCGGGCCAGCGGTGGACACCCGCGGTCTGAGCCTGTCGGCTGTCCAGCCCGACGAGGCCGAGCATCTGGTGGCCACCCTCGGGGCGGGCACGCAGCAGGTGGGCATCGGCTGGCCGGGCGCGCTGCCGGAGCCGGTGCTGCGGGAGAACCTCGCTACCTACGCCGACGTACGGCCGGGAGTGGATCTGCTGGTGGAGGCCCTGGCATCGGGGTTCGAGTTCTCCATCGTGGTCAAGACCCGCGAGGCGGCGCAGGCGCTGGGCAGCGTCCGGCTGCCCTGGCGTACCGGGGAGTACACCCCGCGCAAGCTGGAGACCGGCGCGATCGAGTTGGTCGCCGCCGATGGGCAGGTCCACGGGGAACTGCCCACCGCCGACATGTTCGACGCCTCGCAGGCCCCGGAGACCGGTGAGGCCAGGCAGATCGGCACCATGGAGATGACACCGGCCGGCAGCGGCACCTCGCAGTCTCTGGTGCTGACCCCGGACACCGCGGCACTGGCCGACCCGGCCACCGTGTATCCGGTGAAGCTGGATCCGCCGGTGACCCTGCGGCCGGCGTTCGACGCGTTCGTGGCCACCAACTACCGCTCGGACCAGTCCGGGTCGAAGGATCTGAAGCTGGGCCATGTGGTCGACCGGGGCCAGTCCATCACCGCGCGCTCTTACCTGCGCTTCGACGGGCTGAAGAAGTACGCCGGGGCCGATGTGGTGTCGGCGGAGCTGTTCCTGTGGAACTACCACTCCTGGTCCTATTCCTGCGACAGCGCGGGCTGGGATGCCTACATCAGCCCGCACGTGGACAGCCGACTGCGCTGGACCAACCAGCCCGATCCCGGCGCCAAGATCGGACATTCGACGCTGACCAAGGGCGACGAGCCGCGCTGCCGCGGCGGCTGGGTCTCCATCCCGGTCAAGAACGGCTTCCAGGCCGGCTTCGACAACGGATGGAGCTCGCTGAGCATCATGCTCAGAGCCTCCAGCGAGTCCAGCCAGCTCGGCTGGAAACGGATGTACTCCTCTCAGGCGCCCAAGAACCGGCCGTACGTGTCGCTGCGGTACAACCGCAAACCGGGCACGCCGAACACCTTGAAGATCTCCGACTGCTACCAGGCGTGCGCCTCCCCTGCCATGGTGCGCGATCACACGCCGACCCTGTCGGCGAAGGTGAGCGACCCCGACGGCGGCACGGTCAAGGCGGTCTACGAGGTGTGGAACTCCACCGCCACCACCCGCAGGGCCACCTCGGGCACCGCGCTGACCGGCGTGGCCTCCGGCGCCGCCCGCCCCTGGAGCGTCACGCCGGCGCTGCCCGACGGCGCGTACAAATGGCGGGCGAAGGCCTGTGACGCCTACGGGTGCGGGGGCTGGTCGGGCTGGTTCTCCTTCACGATCGACACCACCAACCCCGGCCTGCCGCTGGTGTTCTCCACCCCATACGCCGACCGGTCGACCGGCACCTGGAACGGCGGCCCGGGGATCGGCGGCCAGTTCTCCTTCGGCCCCAACGGGACCAGGGACATCGCGGAGTACAAGTACAGCCTGAACAACGGCGCCGTGGTCTCGGCTCCGACCGGGCCGCAAACGGAACGGCTGACCGCCGATCAGCAACAGGTGAGCGCAGACCTCGACGGCTTCGCCACGCCGGCGGGGGCCACGCTGGCCCGTGACACCACACTCGACCACGGCGGCTCGGACAAGGCGTCATTGAAGATCTCCCCGGCCGCCGCTTCCACCGGCGTGCCCGGTGACTCCTTTGCCGGGCTCACCAGGACCAGCGGGTGCATGTGCCAGAGCATGACCACCGGGCACCGGTACATGGCCTCCGGGTGGATCTACGTGCCCGCCGCCACCGGTCTGAACCCGGCCCACGCCTCCCGGGGCCTGCGTATTGTCGGCTTCTACAAGGACGCCGGCGGGGTTTACCACGAGGTCGCGTCCAAGATGCCGACCGCCGTCGGCCAATGGCAGCAGCTGCACGTGGTGTTGACCGTGCCGGCCGGGGCCACCGAGGCGTTCTTCCGCCTCTACAACGGCATGGACTACGGCTCGGGCAAAGCCGTCTACTGGGACCACCTGTCGGTGGTGGAGGCCAAGGTCGTGCCGATCAAGCCGACCAAGGACGGGATGAACGTGCTGCGGGTGCAGGCCTTGGACAAGGCCGGCAACCTGTCCGACCCGCGGACGTACATGTTCCTCGTCAAGGCCAGCGGCGAAGCCTGGCTGTGGGGGCTGGACGAGGGGACCGGCACGACGGCGGCTTCCGTGCCGAACACCCGCCCGGCAACCTTCAGCGGCACCGGATTGTCCTGGACGGAGCCCCGGCTGGGAGACGCGGCCATCGCCTCGACCGGCGAGGGGTACTTGACCACTGGCAGCGCGGTGCTGAACACCCAGCATCCCTCGGGGTTCTCGGTGGCCGCCTGGGTGCGGCTGACCGACACCACCGTGCCACGGCGCACCATCGTGGCCCAGGAGGGGGCCAACGGCTCGATGTTCCGCCTGGAATACCGTCGCGACCTCGACTTCGACGCCGACGGAATCCTCGATCCCGCATGGTGCTTCACCGTCACCGCCTCCGACGCGCCGGGCGCGGCCGAGAGCCGGGCCTGCAGCCGGGAGTTCGTGGTGCCCGGGGACTGGATACCGCTGGTCGGCATCTACAAGATGGACAAGACGCTCGAGCTATACGTCAAGGGCACTCCGGATCTCGGGGGCGCCCGAGCCGCCGGGCCAGCGATCGACGGCTGGTCGGCGACCGGTCCGTTGTCGATGGGCAAGTCCCGCTCCGGCAGCGCCGCGGTGGCTCTCTGGTATGGCGACCTGGACGAGGTCGGGGCATACCAGCGGGAGTTGGTCACCACCGAGATTCTCACCTTCGCCTGCGGTCCCGACCTGAGCTGGTGCCTGGAGCCCTCATCATGAACGTGATCAAGCTGCCCTTATGGGCGCGCAACGCCATCTGCACAGTGGTGGTGGCCGTGGTGACTGTGCCGCTGGCGGGCCAGGTGCCCGCCACAGCCGCGCCGGAGTGGACGGCGCCCAAGGCGCCCCAGGTCAAGGGGTACGCGGTGCGGCCCGTCCATCCGGCGGACCGCCCGTCATGGACCGCCGACGACCATGTCGTACGGGGAGAGCCGAAGATCGCCTGGCCGAAATCCGCCCAGGCCACGGTCGAGCCGGGCCCGGCGGCCGCCGCTGCCCAGCACGGCCGGGCCACCGAGGAGCACAGCGGTCTGGTCCGCGCCGGAGACCTGCCGGTGTCGGTCGCCGTTCCCGCCGGCCGGCCGGGGACCGCTGACGCTTCGGCGGCGCACCAGGCGCCCGGCCGCGTCGCGGTGCAGGTGTATGACCGGGCCGCCGCCCAGGCGGCCGACCTGGACGGAATGCTGCTGTCGGTGGCCCGCACCGAGGCCGCCCAAGAGTCCGATGGCGGCCAGGCGGCAGCCCAGGCCGGCAGCCTCCAGGTGGAGGTGGATTACTCCTCTATCGCCGATGCCTACGGCGGCGACTGGGCCTCCCGGCTGCGCCTCATGCAGGTCCCCGCCTGCGCGCTGACCACACCCGACGCCCCAGGCTGCACCCAGGCCACCCCGCTGAAGACGGCCAACCACATCCAGCAGGGCCGGTTGACCGCAACCGTGCCGCTGGCCGCCGACCAGACGCCGACGGTGCTGGCCGCGGCGGCCGGCCCGGCCGGGGACAACGGCGACTACCGTGCCACGTCGTTGTCACCGGCCGGCACCTGGCAGGTGTCCCAGCAGACCGGCGACTTCTCCTGGAACTACCCGATCGAGGTCCCGCAGGCCCCAGGAGGGCTGGAGCCGGAGCTGGCGCTGTCGTACTCCTCGGGCAGCGTGGACGGCCGCTCCGCCGCAGCTAACACGCAGGGCTCCTGGGTGGGCGACGGATGGGGCCTGTGGCCCGGCTACATCGAACGGCAGTACCGAGGCTGCGGCGACGACAAGGATGCCGTGGGCGGACAGGATCCGAACAACAAGAGCGTGTACGGCGGCGACCAGTGCTGGTTCGACGACAACGCCACCTTGTCACTGAACGGGCAGGCCACCGAGCTGGTCAAGGGCAGTGACGGCACCTGGCACGGGGCATCCGACGAAGGGTGGCGGGTCGAGCGGCTCACCGGCGCGAGCAACGGGGACGACGACGGGGAACACTGGAAGGTCACCACGCCCGACGGCACCCAGTACTTCTTCGGCAAACAAACCGCCTCGGAGGCGGTGTGGACCGGGCCGGTGTACGGCAACCACGCCGGCGAGCCGTGCCACGCGTCGGCCTTCGCCGATTCGGACTGCTCCCAGGCGTGGCGGTGGAACGTCGACCACGTCGTGGACCCGCACGGCAACACGATGGAGTATTTCTACGGCAAGGAGACCGGCGCCTACGGCCGCGAGGGCGATGTGGCCAAGCGCACCACCTACACCCGCGGCGGCTGGTTGTCACGTATCGACTACGGCACCCGTGTCGGCTCCACGGCACCGGCCGCCGGGCGGGTGGTGTTCGACGTGGCCGACCGGTGCGCGCCGGGCGCGACCTGCGACGCCGACCATCCGGCGTCCTGGCCGGACACCCCGTGGGACCAGTACTGCAAGGCCTCGCCGTGCACGGACAAGGTGTCGGTGACGTTCTGGACGCAGAAGCGGCTGTCGCGGATCCGCACCCAGGTTTACAACGGGTCGGGCTACAGCGACGTGGACTGGTACACGCTGCGCCAGGAGTACCTGGATGCGGGCACCGGTGAGGGTAAGCCGATGTGGCTGCGCGGCCTCACCCACACCGGCAAGGTCACCAGCGCGGGAGGCGGCGAGGTGTCCGAGCCGGAGGTGGTGTTCGACCCCGGCCAGGACGCCCTGGCCAACCGGGTGGACGGGCCCGCGGACGGGCGTTCCGAACTGGCCCGATGGCGGATCGACACCATCACCACCGAGTCCGGCGCGCAGATCTCGCCGGAATACTCGGGCGACGAGTGCACCCGCACCGGCCTGCCGGCCCCGCACGCCAACACCAAGCGGTGCTTCCCGCAGTATTACGCGCCCGACGGTGAGGACCCGACGCTTGACTGGTTCCACAAGCGGGTGGTGACCCGGGTAGACGTCTACGACAACACCGGCGGATTCGAGCACGAGCAGACCAACTATGACTATCTGGACGCCCCTGCCTGGCACTACGACGACAGCCAGCTCGTGCCGGCCAAGAAGCGCACGTGGGGGCAGTTCCGCGGCTACAGCAAGGTCCGGGTGCGCCAGGGCCTCGAGTCCGGCACCCAGTCCGTCACCGAGTACCTCTATCTGCGCGGGATGAACGGGGACAAACAGCCGTCAGGCGTCAGGAACGTGGTCGTGACCGACTCTCAGGACGGAACCATCGAGGACCACGAGTCCTACAACGGGTTCCTCCGCGAAGAGATCACGTACAACGGCGTGAACGGGGCGGTCGTATCCGGGAAGATCCACACCCCGTGGCGGCGCGGACCTATAGCGACGTATGGCCCGCTGACGTCCTGGATGACCAGGACGGCCACGACCCGGACCCGCACGCCACTGTCCTCCGGGCGAGTCCGCTGGACCAGAACCGACACCTCCTACAACACCGAGGGTCTACCCACGCAGGTCGACGAGCTGGGCGACGAGGCAACCGCGGCCGACGACACCTGCGAGCGGACCGAATACGCCCGCAACGCCACCGCCTGGATTCTCGACGCGGTCAAGCGCGTGGAGACCGTCGGGGTCAGGTGCTCGGCCACCCCGGCCCGCCCCGGCGATGTGCTGTCGGACCAGCGGATCCACTACGACGACCTGAACGCGGCCTGGGGCACGCCGCCGACCAGGGGAAACCCGGTCAAGACCGAGGAGCTGGCCTCGTGGAACGGCTCCACCCCCGGGTACGTGACCACCGAAAGGACCGTCTACGACGCCGCCGGCCGGGTGATCGAGTCCTATGACGCGTTGAACCGGAAGACCACGACGGCCTACACCCCGGCGCTGGCCGGACCGGTCACCCAGGTGGTCACCACCAACCCGGCCGGCCACAAGACCACCGTGACCAACGCTCCAGCCTGGCAACTGCCGGTCAAGACGGTGGATGCCAACGACGCGGTCAGCGAGATGGTCTACGACGGGCTCGGCCGCCTGCTGAAGGTTTGGACGCCAGACCGGCCGCGAACTACCAAGACCCCCGGCCTGCAGTTCTCCTACGCCATTCGGAGCACCGCTCCGTCGGCTGTGACCAGCCAGATGATGCTGCCGAACGGCGATGCGTACAAGACCAGCATCACCTTGTACGACGGGCTGCTGCGCGAGCGGCAGATCCAGGTCCAGGCGCCGGGCGGCGGGCGGGTCGTCAGCGACACCGTCCATGACTCCCGGGGGCTGGTGGAGTGGACCAGCACGCCCTACTACGACATGTCCAACGCGCCGCCCTCGACGACGCTGGTCACCAGCGTCGGCACCCCGGAGATCCCGGCGATGACCCGCCACGTCCACGACGGAGCCGGGCGGGAGGTCGCCGAGATCTTCCTGATCAATGGGAACGAGCGGTGGCGCACCACCACTGCCTATGGCGGGGACCGGGTCACCGTCACACCGCCGGCCGGCGGCACGGCCACCATGACGATCTCCGATGCCCTCGGGCGCACCATGGAGAGGCGGCAGTACCACGCCCTGGGCTCGGCCGGCTCCGACGACCCGGCCACCTACGACAAGACGAGCTACTCCTACACCGAACGCAACGAGCTGTACAACGTCACCGACGCGGCGGGCAATGTGTGGCGCTACCACTACGACCAGCGCGGCCGAAAGTGGAAGGAGGAGGATCCCGACCACGGCGTCACCACCATGACCTACGACGACGCCGACCAGATGCTGACCTCCACGGACGCCCGGAACGTCACGCTGGGGTACACCTATGACGCGCTGGGCCGCAAGACCTCCATACGCGACGGGTCGGTGACCGGCCCCAAGCGGGCGGAGTGGACCTTCGACACGGCCCCGCACGGCATCGGCAGGCCGGCCAAGTCGATCCGCTACGACGGCACCAGCCAGTACATCGACGAGGTCACCGGATACGACATCGCCGGTCGCGAGACGACCGGCAAGGTGACCATCCCGGTCGCCGAGACCGGCCTGGCCGGCACCTATTCGTACGCCACCACCTACAAGGCCAGCGGGCAGGTCGAGTCGACGACCCTACCCGCCGCCGGCGGGCTGGGTGCCGAGACGGTGGCCTACACCTACGACGATGTGGGCAACCAGACCGGCATCCTGTCCGGCCAGCAGATCTACGTCCGTGCCGCCACCTACGACAAGCTGGGCAACCTGGCCATGCGCGAGCTCGGCCAGCATGGCAAGCGGGTGTATCAGGTCCGTGTCACGGATGAGCGCACAGGCCGGCTGATGATCGCCAACTCTGTCCCCGAGGAGCAGCCCGAGGTCTACAACTACGACTACAGCTACGACGACGCCGGCAACCTGACCAAGATCGCCGACACGCCGAACACCGGGCAGCCCGCCGACACCCAGTGCTTCGTCTACGACTATCTGCGGCGGCTGACCCGAGCCTGGACGCCTTCGACGGGGAGTTGCACCACCGCGCCCACCACGGCGGGGCTGGGCGGCCCGGCTCCGTACTGGCGTGATTTCACCTACGACGTGACCGGCAACCGGCGCAGCGAGGTGATCCACGCCTCCGCCGGTGACACCAAGGCCACCTACACCTACCCGGACGCGGGCGGCGCACGACCGCACGGGCTGTCCCAGGTGCAGACCACCGGGCCGGCCGGCACGCGTACGGACACCTTCGACCACGACGCCGCCGGGAACACCAAGTCCCGCAACGGGACCACGCTGACCTGGGACAACGAGGGCGAGCTCAAGACCTCGGGCGGCGACTCCTACCTGTACGACGCCGACGGCAACCGGCTCATCCGCCGCACCGCCCAGGGCAAGACCCTCTACCTCGGCGACGACACCGAGGTGTTCACCCCCGCAGCCGGCGGCACGGCGACCGCCACCCGCTACTACAACCACGCGGGCGACACCATTGCCGTGCGCACCTCGTCAAGTCTCACCTGGATCATCAGTGACCACCACAGCACCGGCGAGGCGGCGGTGTCCAGCACGAACCTGTCGGTGACGCGGCGGCGCACCCTCCCCTTCGGGGAACTCCGGGGCACGCCTCCCACCGCCTGGGCGGGGAACCGCGGCTTCGTCAACGGCACCCTCGACCCTGGCGGACTGGTCCACCTGGGTGCTCGTGCATACGACCCCGCCCTGGGTCGGTTCCTGTCCGTGGACCCGCTCGTGGACACCGCCGAGCCGCAGACCCTCAACGCTTATGCGTACGGCAACAACGCCGCGCCGACGTACTCCGACCCTGATGGTCTGATGATGGCCCACGACGGTGATGCGGCGGGTGGCGGCGGCAGGAGGTCCTCGCCTCCCGCCCGGCATCCCGTCGCCAAGTGCCGAGGCGACATCTGCTATTACCACGGGTCCACGCCTGGGGCATGGGACAGCATGAAGAAGAAGACCAGGCCGGTTTCCAAGCGGGCACCGGAGAAAAAGGCGGAAGTCAAGCGGCCGTGGTGGAAGAAGGCATGGGATCACACGGCGAAAGGCGTAAAGACGGCCAGTGATTGGATGTACAGGCACAGAGAGGAAATCCTCGACGGAGCCATCCTCATAGGCTCGATAGCGTCCTTGGCCTTCCCGGGACTAGGCGTAGCGGTGTTAGGTCTCAGCCTCATATCCGTCGGATTCAACGCCGCACAGGGGGATATTCCAGGAACACTGTTGTCCCTTCCCGGTATTGGCGTGGCCGGAAAGGCGATGAAAGTGGGCCGGTCTGCTTACAAATCCGGCTATAAACTAGCCACTTTAGAGGACGTAATGTCCCGTTCCACGAAAAAAACCAGTGGCCACTTGGCGCGTAAGCTGACTGCCAGGGGAATCCGCAGGCAACTTCCAAGGGACCTGGCGGCGGACCGTAAATGGACGAAGATCGACAGAGCCTCCAGCGCCGTTGGCACGGCTGTCCTGGGCGTCGACACCGCCCTCTCAGCCGAGTTCGGCGGAGGAAAAGCCTTTGGCGGACGATCGCGCCATGTCTGGACGCGGGAGCCCTGGATGTGACCCAGGAGACGGGTTCGGGCTGTTATATCAGCTGGTGCATGCCTCCCAGCTGACAGGGAGACCATCAGTGATCACGCCCGAACCCGACTCCGCCCCATGCCTGTACTACGTCACCCGTCGGCTGCCCGGCGTTGCGTCACTAAGCGATCTTCGTCGGAAGTCTTACAGGCCACAGACGAGGTCAAGGGCTGGCTGCGGAACAGTTCGTCCTCAAGCCAGCCGAATTGGCCGCGGTAGCGGACTTGGACGTCGCCCAGCTGCGGCCATCTGCTTGACGTGCAGGAAGAGCCGCTTCCAAGACCGCCTCCTACCGGCCCGGTGGTCAGGGTCCGGATCGTGCTGCGTCGATTAGCACGGCAACTCATGGCGGGAAGAAGCACCGGTGCTCTCCGCGCGGTAGATCGCGGCGGCGTCGGTGTCTCCCATGGCGGCGCAGATCGCGGCCAGCACCCCGGTGGTGGCCGCGATGCGGGACGGCGCGTTCACCTGCCGCCAGATGGCCAGGGCCTCGATGCCCGCCGTCAGCGCCGCCTGGGGGTCGCCGCGGTCGCGGGCGAGCCGGCTGAGGGTGTCGAGTGCCTTCCCCGCGGCCCATGGGCTGCCCTGGAGCCGCGCCTGCTCCAGTGCCGCGCGCGTCAGTTCCTCGGCCTCGCCATACCTGCCGTGGGTGGCGTAGACCAGGGCGATGTCGCCTGCGGTGTACGCGTTCGTGTCGAGTCCGCTGTCCTGAATGATGGCCCTGGCCTGGCGCAGGCACTCCACGGCCTCGTCAAAGCGCCACTGCTTGACGTAGGCCAGACCGGAGTTCTTGATCGCCCAGAGCGCGGACAACTTCGCGTCGCAGGCGATGAAGGCGGTCCGGGCCTCCTCGAACAGCGCGTGATAGCCGCCCCGGAGGCCTGCCGCGCGCCGGGTCATGACGAGGCGGTACGCCCCCCAGCCCACGGCCGGCGGGTCGCCCCGCCGGCGTGCCTCCTCGAGTTCGCGAGCCCGCTCGGCCACTTGCCCCGCCCCGGCCTCGTCCGGGCGGTCGCCGCCGCGGCCAAGCTCCGCCCTGGGCCCCGCCCCCGGAGGGGCTTCCGCCGCGAGCCGGGCGTAGGCCAGAAACGCCCGCTCCCCGTAGGCCAATGCCGTGTCGAACCGGTCCTTGTTGGCCTCCACGTCAGTGAGCAGTCCCAGCATGCAGGCGATGCCCGCGCCGTCCCCCGCCTGCTCCGCGGCCCGTAGGCCGTCGTGCAGGATCACCGTCAGCTCGTCATATCGTCCTCGGATGTCGAGATAGGTCGTGGCCCGTTGCGCCAGGGGCCAGGCCACTTGCGGCAATCCCTGATCGGCTGCCTGCCGGACGGCCGCGCCGAGTAGGTGTGCCTCCTCACCGAACCAGCCCATCGGGTCCGACGCGGCGGCCTGGCGGGTTGTGGCAGGGACTCGCCATTCCGGTTCCGGTTCAGGGTCGAGGCCGTACCAGTGCGGGAGGCGGGCGTCCGCGGCGGCGGCCACATCGTGCCAACCGTGCAGCACCCTGCTCAGCGCGGCCCGCCGTTCCTGCTCGGGCTCCTCCTGGAGGGCGAGTTCGCGGGCGACGAGATGGACGAGGTCGTGCAGCCGGTAGCGGGGGCCGGTGATCCCTCTTCCCGCGTGCTCGACGAGGTGGACCTCGACAAGGTCGTCGAGCAGCCGGTCGGCCGCCTCACCTCCGGCGTCCAGCAGCGCGGCGGCGGTCCAGCCGGTGAACTCGGGGGTGGCCGGCAAGCCGAGCCTGCGAAACAGCCGCCGCTGCCCGGTGCCGAGCTGCCGGTAGCTCAAGGCGATGCTGGCGCGTACCGCGACATCGCCGGCCTCCAGCCAGTCGAGGCGGTCCCTGCCGAGTTGGGCGGCCAGGTCGGCGAGTCGGGTCTGCGGGCGGTGCCGCAGCCGGGCAGCGGCGACGCGCAGCGCCAACGGGAGCCCGCCGCAGTGAGCCACGAGCTCGGCCGCCGCCTGCGGTTCGGCGTCGGCTCTGTCGTCGCCGAGGAGTTCGCGCAGCAGGGCCAGACTCTCGTCGGTGCTGAGGACGTCCAGTGGCACGGGACGTACGTCCTCGATCCCGGCAAGGCGGCGGCGGCTGGTCAGCAGCACGGCGCAGCGCGGGTCCGCGGGCAGCAGGGGGCGCAACTGCCTCTCGTCGGCCACGTCGTCGAGCACCACCAGCACCCGCCGATCGCTGACCACATCCCGGTACAGCTCCGCCCGCTCGTCGAGACCGCGCGGCAAGTCCCCGGGCGGGATGCCCAGCGCGCGGAGAAAGCGCGCGAGCGCGGCGCCGGGATCCGTGGGGTTCGGGGAGGTTCCGTGCAGGCGGAGGTAGAGCTGCCCGCCCGGATAGTGGTCACGTACGAGGTTCGCCACGTGGACCGCGAAGGCGGACTTGCCCACTCCCCCGGCGCCGGTCACCGCGACGATCGGCGGCGCCGTCCGGTCCACGCCGGAGGTGAGCAGCTCCTCCACCCCGGCGGCCAGCGGGTCCCTGCCGATGAAGACGGGCGGGGCCGGCGGAAGACGGCGCGGCACGCCCCGGCGGGACGGCCGTCCCTCGACGCTGGGGCGCAATCCGGCCTCCGCGCGCAGGATCCCCGCATGGATCGCGCGCAGGGCCCCGGACGGTTCGAGCCCGAGCTCCTCCGCGAGCAGGTGGTGTCCCTGGCGGTAGACCTCCAACGCCTCCGGCGCGCGTCCCGCGCGGGCCAGCGCGGTCATCAGGTGTCCACGTAAGCTCTCGCGCAGCGGGTGCCGGGCGACCAGCGCATCCAGCTCGTCGAGGAGCTCGGCCGACCGGCCGAGTGCCAGGTCGGCGGCGATGCGCTCCTCGACGGCGGCCAGCCGCAGCTCGTCGATGCGGCCCGCGGCCTCCCGTACGGAGGACAGCCCGATATCGGCGAACGGCTCCCCTCGCCACACGCTCAGGGCCTCGCGTAACGTGGCCGCGCCCGCCGCGGTGTGGCCGGCGCCGATCAACCGCCGCCCGGCGGACACTCGCTCGCGAAAATAGTCGAGGTCGCGGGCACCGGGCGCGATCTCCAGCAGGTAGCCGGGAGCTCGTGTCTTGATGGCGTTCCTGCCGAGCCCGCGCCTCAGCCCGGAGAGCAGGCCCTGTAACTGGACGCGGGCGGAAGGCGGCGGGCGTCCCTCCCACAGCCGGTCGATCAGCCCCTCCATGGAGATCACCTCGCCCGGTCGCAGGAGCAGCAGCGCCAGAACGGCCCGGGCTTGGGGTGGGCCGAGGGTGAGCGGGGCCCCGTCGAGGTCCACCTGTAGCGGCCCGAGCACGCGGAAGAAGAACTGCGGCTGGTCCCCCATGACAGATCCCTCCAGAGCTTGCGAACCGATGCCCGGACCCCGCGGATGTCACGGCTTCGCCGCGTTTCCCTGCTGAACGGAGATCCGCGTCGCGGCCCCCGGGCGACACGCCGTCATCATGATGGCGGCTCGCGGCCATGACAAGCGTCAGTCAGAAGAACGGAGCGTGCACGAGCCCCGGCCGGTTGGGCGTGCCTGTCGATCCGCTAAGCAGTGGGTGGAGCGCCTGCGATCGCGCGGCCCTCTTCAGCTCGGTAGAGCTCGGCGGCCTCGGCATCTCCGAGGTCGTCGCTGACGACGGCCAGGGCGCGCGTGGTGGCGACGATCCTCGACGGGACATTCAGCTGCCGCCAGACGGCGAGCGCCTCCAGGTAGGAGGCCATAGCGGCCTGATGGTCCCCGCGGTCGTGGGCCAGCCGGCCGATCGTGGACAGCGCTCTCGCGACGGTCCACGGATTGTCCTGGGTACGCGCCTGCTCCAGCTCGGCGCGCGCCAGCCGCTCGGCCTCGTCGAATCTGCTGTTGGCGGCGTACACGAGCGCGATGTCGCTGCCGGCCAGGGTGTGCTCACCCAGCTGGAATCTCCGTATGATCGCGCGGGCCTGGGCGATGCACTCCGCGGCATCGTGGAGCCGGCGCCGTTTGAAGTAGCTCAACCCGAGGTTCTTCACCGTCCACAACTCGGACATGCCGGCGCCGCACGCGGCGAAAGCCCCTCTGGCCTCCTCGAACAACGGCAGATAGCCGCCGCTCAGGCCGGCGTTGCGCCGGGCGAAGATCAGGTCGTATATGGCCCAGCCCACCGCCATCGGGTCGCCGCTCCGGCGCGCCTCCTCGAGTGCCCTGGTCCGCCGGGCCACTTCGGGATCGCCGGTGCGGTCCTCGTCGTCGAACACCGGCACCTCGCCGGGTGGCAGCTTGCCGTACGCCTCCAGGGCTCGCTCGGCGTTGGCCAGGGCGACGTCGTACCTGTCCCTGCTGCTCTCCACATCGGCGAGCAGCCCGAGCATGCACGCACTGCCCGGGCGGTCCCCTGCCTGCTCGGCGGCCCGTAGACCGTCCCGCAGGACGTCGAACCATTCGTCGTACCTGCCTCGGATGTCGAAGTAGGCGGAGACCCGCTGTGCCAGCGGCCATGCCACCTGCGGGAATCCCTCGTCGGCCGCCTGCCGCACGACACTGCCCAGCAGGTACGCCTCCTCATCGAACCAGGCCGGCGCGTTGGCCTCCACGGCGGTGCGGATCGCCGCCGGAACCTGCCATCCCGGGGCCGGCGCCGGGTCGAGGTCGTACCAGTGCGGAAGCCGTCCGTCGGCGACCGCGGCCAGGTCGTGCCAGCCGTGCAGCACCCTGCCCAACGCGGCCCGCCGTTCGCCGGACGGCTCCTCCTCGGCGGCCAGCTCGCCGGCCGCGAGGTGGATGAGATCGTGCAGCTGGTAACGAGGGCCCGTGACGCCCCGGTGCGCGGGCTCCACCAGATGGACCGCGACGAGTTCGTCGAGCAGTCGTTCGGCCGACGCCAGGTCGGTGTCCAGCAGCGCCGCGGCCGTCCAGCCCTCGAACTCGGCCATGGCGGGCAGCCCGAGCCGGCGGAACAGCCGCCGGCGCTGCCCGTCGAGCTGGCTGTAGCTGAGCGCGATGCTGGCGCGTACCGCGACGTCACCGACCTCCAGCCAGTCCAGCCGGTCGCGGCCGAGCCGGACGGCCAGGTCCTCGAGCGTCATCTCCGGGCGGTGTCTCAGCCGGGCGGCGGCGATGCGTAACGCGAGCGGCAGCCCTCCGCAGTATGCGGCCAGCTCGCCTGCGGCCTCGGGCTCGGCCGCGACTCTGGCGTCTCCGAGCACACCACGCAGGAGGTCGATGCTCTCCCGCTCGTCGAGCAGGTCCAGCGGCGCCGGCCGTACGTGGTCGATGCCCGCCAGCCGGCGACGGCTGGTCACGAGAACGGCACAGCGGGGATCAGCCGGGAGCAGCGGGCGCAGCTGGCTCTCGTCGGCGACGTCATCCAGCACCAGCAGCAGCGAACGGCCGCCGGCCAGGTTCCGGTAGAGCTCGGTCCGCTCGTCGAGGTCCGGCGGGACGGCGTCCACCGGCACGCCCAGTGCGCGCAGCAGGCGGGCCAGCGCGGTCGCCGGGCTGACGGGACGAGAGCGAGTTCCCTGCAGGTGCAGATAGAGCTGCCCGTCCGGGTAGGCGTCGCGGATCTGGGTTGCGAGGTGCACCACGAAGGCCGACTTACCCACACCTCCGGCCCCGGTTACCGCGATCACCAGCGGCACGGGCCGGGAACGGGCGGTGGTGAGCAGCTCGATCAGCTCTCGCGACTGCGCCTCCCGTCCGACGAAGACGGAGACGTCAGGTGGCAGCGTGTTCGGTACCGGTGACCGTCGCGGCCGGGCCGCCGACGGGGACAGCCCCGGCTCGGCACGCAGAATCCCGGCGTGTACGGCGCGCAGCGCCGCGGATGGTTGCACCCCGAGCTCATCGAAGAGCAGCTTGCGGCCCTCGTGGTAAATCTCCAGCGCCTCCGGCACCCGCCCGGAGCGCGCCAGCGCGGTCATCAGGTGGCCGCGCAGCCGCTCGCGAAGAGGATGTCTCGCGATGAGATCGCCGAGCTCTTCGAGCAGTTCGGGCGAGCCGCCAAGTCTCAGGTCCGCGTCGGCACGATCCTCGATCGCGGCCAGCCGCAGCTCGGCGAGCTGGCCGGCGGCCTCGCGCACGGCCGAGACCTGGATGTCGGCGAACGGCTCCCCGCGCCACAGGCCGAGTCCGGCCCGCAATCTGGCCGCGCCCGCCGCGGTGTGTCCGTCGCCGATCAGCCGCCGGGCTTCGGCGACATGTTGCCGGAACAGGTCCAGGTCCACGGAGCCGGGTGGGATGTCCAGCAGATAACCGGGCGCCCGGGTCACGATCAGCCCCTTCCCGAGCCTGCGGCGCAGGTCGGAGAGCAGCCCTTGCAGCTGGACCCGCGCCGACGGCGGGGGCCGGCCCTCCCACAGCTGGTCTGCGAGTCTCTGCATCGAGATCACGTCGCGCGGCCGGAGCAGAAGGAGTGCCAGCACGGCGCGCGCCTGAGGCGGGCCCAGCGCCAGCGGCATCCCTTCGACGTCGGCCTGTAAGGGCCCGAGAACACGGAACAACGGGCTCACGCTCGGGAACTTACCACCGGGCTTACAAGAGTGAGTTTCGCCGGAAAGTGCAACCTCGGCGCGACACTGCTGGGAGCGACGACGCCTTCCGAGAAGGGAGCCACCGCCCGTTGCCTACGCCCGGCGGAGGACGTCCTCCACCGCGGCCAGCGACAGGGTCTTGTAGCCGACCGAGTCGAACAGCACGGTGATCCGGTCATGCTCGCGGCTCATGACCGTCCCCGGACCCCACTTCTTGTGCGTCACCTTCGCCTGCACGGGGAACCCTTCTTTGCCGGGGTCGGGCACGCGCTCGGACGCCTCACCGTTCTCGCAGGTGTCGCACGAGCCGCACGTCCCGGCGTACGGCTCGCCGAAGTATTCGAGCAGGAACCGGCGGCGGCAACCCCGGGTCTCCGCGTAGCCGCGCATCATGTCGATGCGCGAGTCGTCGACGCGGTGCCGCGCCTTGTCCAGCTCGATCGCGCGCGCGGCGGCCTGCTCAGGCGTCAGCGTGCCGGAGGCGTACCGCAGGTCGCCGGTGTCGGTCACGGAGAGCGCGCCGGCCCGTTCCAGCAGGTTGACGAGTCTGGTGAGGTGGGACGTGCTCACTTTGAGCAGCGCGGCCAGCTCGGCCGCGGGCACCGTGCCGGCGTGCTCGCGCGCCAGCGTCGCCACGCGCAGCAGCGCCTCACCGTCGGCCCGGCCGCCGAGGAAGAACCGGCGCAGGCCCAGATCCTCCTGCCGGTAGAACAGCACCGCCGAGGCCGGCGCGCCGTCCCGGCCCGCCCTGCCGATCTCCTGGTAGTAGGCGTCGGGCGACTCCGGCGGGTCGGCGTGCAGCACGTAGCGCACGTCCGGCCGGTCGATGCCCATCCCGAACGCCGAGGTCGCGACGACGGTGTCCACGTCGCCCTTGGTGAACAGCTCGTGTACGCGGGTGCGTTCGGCGGTCCGCATGCCCCCGTGGTAGGGCTCGGCCCGGCGGCCCCTGCCGGCCAGCGCCGCCGCGTACTCCTCGGTCTCTCTGCGGGTGGCGACGTAGACCAGGCCGAGGCCCTCGCGGGAGGCGGCGTCCTCGACCAGCGCCTCGCTCTTGTCCTCCGCGCGGACGAACCGCCGGACCTCCAGCGAGATGTTCGGCCGGTCGAACCCCCTGACGATCTCCACCGGGCCGTCCAGTCCGAGCGAGCGGACGATCTCCTCGCGGACGTTCGGCGCGGCGGTGGCGGTCATCGCCACCACCGGCGGATGCCCCAGACGCTCGATGACCTTCCCGAGCCGCTGATAGTCGGGGCGGAAGTCGTGCCCCCACGACGAGACGCAGTGGGCCTCGTCGATCGCGATCAGCGACGGCCCGGCCTGCGCGAGCCGTTCGACGACGTCGGGCTTGGCGAGCTGTTCCGGGGACAGGAACACGAACGCCGCGTCTCCGGCCGTCACCTTCTCCAGCCCGGCCGCCACGGAGGAGGTCGAGTTCACCGCCACGGCGCCGCCCGCGCCGGCCTTGAGCAGACCGGTCACCTGGTCACGCTGGAGCGCGATGAGCGGCGAGACGACGATGGTGGGTCCGTCGAGCAGCAGGGTGGGAACCTGGTAGACCGCCGACTTGCCGCCCCCGGTCGGCATGACGAGCAGCACGTCACGCCCGCTGAGTAAGTGCTGCATCGCCTCCTGCTGGCCCGGCCGCAGCTTCCGCCAGCCGAAGCGCTGCCGGGCTGTGGCGCGCAACCGCCGCCCCTGCCGCCCGAACCGGCCCTTCAGCCCCATCCACAATCCCATGCCACCCACCCTTCCATCGGTGGGCGGTCATTACCCGCACTGGCGGACCGCATGCGCCCCCCACTGCGCGATCAGCTTCACGCAGCGGAGCGTGCGCGCACACCGAGCTGGAGGCCGGTGCGCCGGATCGATCGCCAGGGGCGCATATTGCTTGCGATGATCCGTCGGCGTAGGCGAGACTCATCGGCAATCGCGAGGTGGGGCGGAGGGGACGATGAGCACCGCTGGCAAGGGCAACGCCTATCTGGAGCAGGTCGTCGCACAACAGGCGGTGCTCGAGGACGACCTCAGGGCGCGGCGCGGCGCCCCCGTCGGCGAGTCGGCGCCCATGGCGGGCCCGCTGGTCAAGCGCGAGCGGGCCCTCGGTGGTCCGGAACCCGAGAAGGCGACGCCGGGCCCGGTGGACGTCCGGATCACCGGCTTCTGGCGCTGGAAAAACGTGCTCGTCCCACCCAACGCCTTCGTCGTGCACACGCGCCGCGGCCGCGAAAAGCCGTTACACATCGGCCTGGGCGTGTCCTTCCGCTTCAACCCCGCCACGGACTCATTCTTGGTAGTCCCGGGCGCCACCCAGACCATCCTGATCAACGCATACTGCATCTGCCGCGAGCTGCAAGGGGTCTTGGTGCAGGGATATGTGCAGTGGGGGATCCAAACCTTCCCCACCGCCTACCGCAAACTGGACTTCGGCGACCCTGAGGACCCCATGCGCCTGGTCAACATCCAGCTGCGGGAGCAGGCAGAGGCGGCCATCAAGGACAAGGTCGCGACCATGGGCGTCCGCGACGTGCTGAGCGACAAGCAGCCCATCATCGAGGAGCTGACGGCCCGGCTGCGCGCCGTGGCCGAGGGCGAGGACAACGGCGACCAAGGGCTCGGCCTGCGCATCGTCACCGTCCAGATCAAGGAGGCGGTCGTCAGCTCGTCGCGGCTCTGGGAGAACTTGCAGAAGCCCTACCGGGCCGAGCAAGGGCAGATCGCCCGGCTCGCCGAGCTGCAGTCCGAAGAGGCGATCTCCCAGCGCGAGATGGCGGCCGAGCGGCTCAAGGAGACTCAGCGCCTGGAGTATGAGCGAGAGCTCGCCGGCCTGCGGGCCCGCAACGAGGCGTGGCAGTTCGACACCGAGGTCGCTGAGCGGCTGCGGCGTACCCAGCGCAAGCACGACGACTCCAGGGCGGTGGCGGAGCTGGAGACGGAGACGACCCGGCACGCGCTGCGGATGGAGCGCGAACGGCACGCGGAGGAGGCCGAGACCGGCAGGCTCAGGATCGAGCGGGAGCGGGAGCTCAAGCGCCTGGAGCTCGATGGCGAGCTGGAGCTGGCACGCTCCCGGGCGCTGGCCGACCACGAGCGGGCGCTGCTCGACGTGGAGCGGGCGCGGATGCGGGCCGATATCGACAACCAGCAGACACCGGCCAGCCTGCAGGCCAAGCTGATCGGTCTGCTGCCCGAGATCATGGCGCAGCTCCCCAAGCCGGAGGAGTTGCGCATGGTGTCGATCAACGGCAGCGACCGGACCACCGTGTCGGGCCTGCTGGCGGAGCTCGCCGTGGTGGTCGGAGTGTTGCGCTCGGCGATCGACGGCGACAGGCCGGATTCCTGATCACTTCGGCGCGCGGTGGTTGTGCCGGCGCCGCCGGCACAACCACCGCAGCGGATCGTTCGCGGTCAGGCGCCGGCCGTGTCCAGCCGGGCGAGCTGTTCGTCGGTGAGCTTGACGTCGAGTGCCGGCAGGGCCGCCTCGTACTGCTGGAGAGTGCGCGGCCCGATCAGCGGCACGATCGTCGGTGCGGTCTGGTGCAGCAGCCAGGCGAGGACCAGCGCGTTCGGGGTCACGCCGGCCTCGGCGGCCACCTCGGCGACCGCGGCCAGCCGGGCGTCGGCGTCCGGCCCCTGGTACGAGTCCATCGCCCAGTGGCCCTCGCGCTTGACCGGGTCGTCGTAGATGCCCTTGAGGATCGGGGAGTACGCGACGAGGGTCAGGTCGTCGTGCGTCTGCAGGTAGTCCAGCTGCTCGTCGTCCACGATGGAGACGTTCCGGAGCCCGGCGCGGCGCCGCAGGTAGGAGTGCTGCTGCTGGAGCGCGACCGGCGCGGGCCAGCCGTGCTGGGCGCACAACTGGCGGATGCGCTCCAGCCGCCACGTGCGCACGTTGGACCAGCCGATGTAGCGGGCCTTGCCGGCCTGGACGATGCCGGCGAGCGCCTCCAGCGTCTCCTCCAGGGGCGTGGCCCGATCGTCGACGTGCACGTAGTACAGGTCGACATGGTCGGTGCCGAGCCGGCGCAGGCTGCCGTCGATCGCATCGCGCAACGTCTTCGCCCCGGCCCCGACGAACGTCCGGTACGCGACACCCCAGTCCGGCTGATCGTCGACCCAGACCGCGTCCAGGTCGCGAGGGACGGCGCTGCCCTTGGTGGCCAGGAACACCTCCTCGCGCCGGCCGGTCCTGGCCAGCCAGCGGCCGATCAGCTCCTCGCTCTGGCCGCCGTAACTGCCCCGGTGCTCCCACCAGCAGTAGCAGTCGGCGGTGTCCAGGAAGTTGCCGCCGGCCTCGACGTACCGGTCCAGCATCGTGACGGCCTCGTCCTCCGGCGTGACGGTACCCATGATCATGCAACCGAGGGCGAGCTGGCTGATCTGTTCGCCGGTACGGCCAAGCTGCACGGTCTTCACGTGACATCCCCTTCGTCGGCTCTCGAAGCACTTTCCGGCATGCCCTCGACGCTAGAAGCTTGAGCGCACTCCAGGTCAAGCCCGCTCGCGTGCACTTGTGAACCGACCGGTTGACGCGGTAGAAACGTCCGACACATTTTCCAGCCCTTGATACAAGCCTTACGTTGCGAGAGAGCGCTCTCTCAGTCCGGCCGATCTCTGGCCGCCCCTGCAGTGGAAAGGACGAACCGTATGACGACCCAGCCTTTCGGCGATGGGAGTCGCACGCGGCGGCGCCCCGGCCGCCCGCAGATCGGCCGGGCGTTCACGTTCGGTCTCGTGCTGGCGACCGCCGTCATGACGGCGGGAACGGCCACCGCCGCATCGTCGCCCCCCGGCGTCCCTGATCTCGGGCCGAACGTGACCGTCTTCGATGCGAGCATGCCGGTCGGCCAGATCCAGGCGACCCTCGACGCGGCACACGCCGCCCAGGTCGACAACGAGATGGGCACCACGCGCCACGCCTACCTCTTCAAGCCGGGAACGTACGGCACCGCGGAGCACCCCCTCCAGATCAAGGTCGGCTACTACACCGAGATCTCCGGCCTGGGCGCCTCCCCCACCGACGTCGTCATCAACGGCAAGGTCGAGGTCTACAACCGCTGCCTGGCGGACGGCGGAACCGGCAACTGCCTCGCGCTCGTCAACTTCTGGCGCACCCTGTCCAACCTGTCCATCAACGTCAACGCGGCCGGCCAGGACGGCTGCAGGGGGTCGGCGAACTTCTGGGCCGTCTCCCAGGCGGTGTCCCTGCGCCGGCTCGACATCAGCGGCGGCAACCTGTCGCTGATGGACTACTGCACCGCCGGCCCGCAGTACGCCAGCGGAGGCTTCATCGCCGACTCCAGGCTGCCGTCCGTCACGAACGGATCGCAGCAGCAGTGGCTGACCCGCAACAGCGAGGTCGCCGGCTGGTCGAACGGCGTGTGGAACCAGGTCTTCTCGGGCGTCGTCGGCGCGCCGGACGACGCCGCGTTCCCGAACCCGCCCTACACAACCCTCGACGCCACCCCCGTCAGCCGGGAGAAGCCCTACCTGTACGCCGACGCGCAGGGCAGGTACAAGGTCCGCGTGCCCGCCGCCCGGAAGGACACGCGTGGCATCTCGTGGGCCGAGGGCATGACGCCGGGCCGTACCCTGCCGATCAGCGACTTCTTCGTCGCCAAGCCGTCGGATTCGGTGCAGGTCATCAACAACCAGCTCGCGCGCGGCAAGCATCTGCTGCTCACGCCCGGCGTGTACGACATCGCGCGGAGCATCGAGATCAAGCGCCCGAACACCGTCGTCCTCGGCCTCGGGCACGCCACGCTCACCGCCGTCCGCGGCTCGACCCCGATCGACGTCGCCGACGTACCCGGCGTCGTCGTCGCCGGCGTGACCATCGACGCGGGCCTGGAGAAGTCGCCGGTTCTGCTGCGGGTGGGCAAGAAGCACGGGAAGCGCTGGAGCTCGCCGGACAATCCGGCGACCCTGTCCGACGTGTACTTCCGGGTCGGCGGACCGCACGTCGGCAAGACCGACATCGCCCTCGAGATCAACAGTGACAACGTGCTCATCGACCACACCTGGGTGTGGCGCGCCGACCACGGTGTCGAGGGCTTCACCGACACCCAGCGCTGGAACACCAACATCGGCCGCAACGGCGCCGTCGTCAACGGCGACCACGTGACCGCGACCGGCCTGTTCGTCGAGCACTTCCAGCAGTACAACACCATCTGGAACGGCGACGACGGCACGACGATCCTGTACCAGAACGAGCTGCCGTACGACCCGCCGGCCCAGGCGGACTGGATGAACGGCGGCGTCGAGGGCTGGGCCGGCTACAAGGTCGGCGACCGCGTGCGGACACACAGCCTCTACGGCGGCGGGGTCTACGTCTTCAACCAGAACAACCCGCAGATCCACACCGAGAACGGCTTCGAGGTTCCGCAGACCGCGGGCGTCAAGCTGCACCACATCATGACCGTCAACCTCAGCGCCGGGACGATCGACCACGTCGTCAACGGCGTGGGCGATGCGGCCGACACGACCAAGGTCGGCGCGCCGGTGTACGTGGCGGATTACCCGGCCCCGTAGGGCCCGTCCCGGTGGGCCGGAGTCTCCGTGCCCAGGCCCACCGTCACGCTGGACGCTCCAAGCCCGTCTCGCGCCGACGCAGCGTGACATGGTGTTCACGGATGACTGCGCAGGATCGTAGAGTGTCAGGATGACGGTTGAGATCACGTGGCCGGCCAGGCACACGGGACATGACCCGACCATCCAGCACTGACTCATGACAAGGATCACCCCCCATGTCTCAGATCAGTCCTCCCAGTCCTACCGAGGCCGGTAGCGACGGCCAGCCCAGTCTGAAGCGGGTGATGGGCCCAGGCCTGTTGCTGCTGTTCATCATCGGCGACATCCTCGGGACCGGCATCTACGCGCTGACCGGCCAGGTCGCCGGCGAGGTCGGCGGCGCCGCCTGGCTGCCGTTCGCCATCGCCTTCATCGTCGCGCTGATCACGGCGTGCTCCTACCTGGAGCTGGTCACGAAATACCCGGAGGCCGCGGGCGCCGCCCTGTACGTGGACAAGGCCTTCGGCAAACACGCCCTGACCTTCCTGGTGTGCTTCGCCGTGATGTGCTCGGGCATCACCTCGGCCTCGGCGGCGTCGCGGGCCTTCGCCGCGAACCTGGCCGCCGGATTCGGCCTGGACGTCGGAAACGGCGTCATCCTGCTGATCGCCGTGGCCTTCATGCTCCTGGTCCTGGCCGTCAACCTCCGAGGCGTCGGCGAGAGTGTCAAGGTCAACATCGTGCTCACCGCGGTCGAGCTGTCGGGGTTGCTCCTTGTCATCGTGCTCAGCATGTACTTCATCCTCGGCGGACAGGCGGACTTCTCCCGCGTCGTCGCCTTCGAGACCGCCGCCGACAAGAGCGTGTTCCTGGCGGTCAGCGCCGCGACGTCGCTGGCCTTCTTCGCCATGGTCGGTTTCGAGGATTCCGTCAACATGGCGGAAGAGACCAAGAATCCGACACGGATCTTCCCCCGCATGATGTTCACCGGCATTGGGATCACCGGGCTGATCTACGTGCTGGTGTCCATCTGCGCCGTTGCGGTGGTCCCCGTCGGCCAGCTCGCCGACAGTGAAACGCCCCTGGTGACGGTGGTGCAGACCGCGGCGCCCGGGGTTCCGATCGCCGACCTGTTGCCGTTCATCTCGATGTTCGCCGTCGCCAACTCCGCGCTGATCAACATGCTGATGGCCAGCCGGCTCCTCTACGGGATGGGCAAGCGGGGCGTGCTGCCTCCCTTCCTGTCCAAGGTGCACCCCTCCCGGCGCACGCCACATGCGGCGATCGTGTTCACCACCGTCCTGGCCATCTGCCTCATCACGTTCGTCTCGCTGGTTCCCGACAGCCCGGTCGTGGCGTTGCTGGGCGGTACGACGTCGCTGCTCCTGCTCGCCGTCTTCGCCCTCGTCAACGTCTCCGTTCTCGTCCTGCGCAGGGACCAGACCGCTACGGAGCACTTCAACGCGGGCCGCGTCCTCCCCGTGGTGGGCACGATCACGTGCCTCTACCTGGTCCTGCCGTGGTCCTCCGGGCGTCCGGCCGGCCAGTACGAGATCGCGGGGGTCCTGCTGGCGATCGGCGCGATCCTCTGGGTGATGACCTGGTTGTCCCGCAAGAGCAGGGCGTGACCGAGCGGCGACCGGCGCTGCGCCTCGGGCGGGGCGCCGGCGGCGGTCGCCGTGCTCAACTGCACCTTTCGGCCGGTGGCGGCGTCGTGGGCAGGGTGAGGCCGGTCTGGCCGAACCACTTCCGCAGCAGCTTCACGGCCGTGCCGTCCCGCCACATCTTGGCGACCGCCCGGTTGACCGCCTCACACGTGGCCTTGTCGCCCTTCTTCAGCCCGACCCCGTACCTCTCGTCGGTGAACGGGTCCTTCAGCAGCTTGTACTGGTCAGGGTTGTGGCTGGAGAGGCCGGCCAGCATCATGTCATCGGTCGTCACCGCGTCGAGGTCGCCGGTGCCGAGCTTGTACACGCACTCGGCATAGGTGTTCGCGCCGACGAGTTCGGCGGGCAGGCCGAGCTGCCCGTCCGGGGGCGGCTCGACGATCCGCTGGTAGGAGTTGGACCCCGGCACCTGGCAGATGCGCCTGTGCTTCAGGTCGGTCGCCTTGGTGAGGTCGGAGGCGTCGGCCCGCACCATGGTGTCCTGGTGGGCGATGACGTACGGCCCTCCGAAGGTCACGTAGTTCTTGCGGGCCGCAGTGATGGAGTACGACGCGACGATCATGTCCACCGCGCCGTTCTGGAGCATCGCCTCGCGGCTCGCCTGCCGCGACTCCCGCCAGGTGATCTTCACGTCCCGGCCGCCGGCGAGCTCTTTCACGAGATACTTGGCGACATCGACGTCGAAGCCCTCGGGATCGCCATGCCCCTGCTTCAGGCTCAGGTTCGGCTGATCCCACTTCGTGCCGATCGAGACCTGCCCGGTCTCTCTGATCTTCTCGGCAACACTGACATAGGTGTCCGCATGGTCGCATGCGGCCACGCCAAGCGCCGTGACCACGGCGGCGAGCAACGCCCCTGTTCGACGCATCAGCATGGTGGGGGACCTCTATCTGATCTCTTCGGGTCGTGTCCAATCGATAGAGCGTGCCACAGGCGACGCAAAGAGCACCCTGATCATTCGTATCGCTATGTCCATATCGTCCAAATATGCGATGTGCGCAGCCTCGCACGGGGCTGGAGAGTCACACGTGCCTGGTGAGGTTTCGCGGGGGCGCCCTGGATCAGGGGCCGACGACCGGGTGAGAGGCGCCTGGTCGCCGGTCCGGGCAACGAGTCCGGTGCTCACACCTTCCGGCCGACGCCGCCGTAGGCGTCGAGCTCGCGGCCGTTCGAGTGCCAGTGGTTGACCGTCACCACGCCCGGCTCGACCAGCTCCAAGCCCTCGAAGAAGCGTGCGATCTCCTCAGGCGTGCGCTGGATGTAGGCGACGGCGCCGCTGTCGTTGTACTGCTCCTGCGCCTCCACCCCTGCCGCACTGTGCACGTTGGTGCCGTCGTTGAGCGCCAGGTAGCTGCCCGGCGCCAAGGCGTCCATCAGCCGTGCGACGATCGACAGCGCCTCGTCCAGGCGGGCGATGTGGCCCATGATGCCGCTGAGGTTGAGCGCCACGGGCTTGCTGAAATCGAGCGTGTTCGCGGCGGTCTTCAGGATGGTGTCGGTGTCGCGCACGTCCGCGTCGATGTAGTCGGTGGCGCCCTCCGGCGCGCCGACCAGCAACGCACGGGCGTGGACCAGCACGAGAGGGTCGTTGTCGACGTAGACGATCCGCGACTCGGGGGCGATGCGCTGGGCGATCTCGTGGGTGTTGTCCACCGTGGGCAGGCCGGTGCCGACATCCAGGAATTGCCTGATGCCCGCCTCCTCGGTCAAGTACGTGATGGTGCGGACAAGGAACGCCCTCGACGCGCGGGCGAGCTCGACCACTTCGGGGAAGGTCTTCTTGTACTCGTCCCCCGCAATGCGGTCGACCTCGTAGTTGTCCTTGCCGCCCAGCCAGTAGTTCCAGATTCGGGCAGAGTGCGGCACGTTCGTGTCGATCATGGAGTTCTCCTTCCGGGGCTTCCGTCCAGGCACTCGCGCATCGTGCCCTGGGCCTGTCTCGTCGGCCTGTCCTCAAGTCTGCGATCAATTCTGATTCTCGTGGGGGACATTCCGTACAAAGAGACAGTGCTCCTCTTTGAGACGTGATGGAGACGGCATGGTGATCATGTAGCCCCGCGCGGCTCCGATCCGCCGAGACCGGCCCCGCCGGCTCGTATCAGGGACGGCCGGGCGCGCGGCGCTCCCAGCCCGCCGAACGCCAGGCGTCCGCGTGGAGCGCGGGACGCTAGCCGAGCAGGGCGCGGACGTACTCGCCTATCGGCTGGGTGGGGCGGCCGGTGAGCTCGCGCAGGGCGCCCGGGGTGTCGGCGAGCCAGCCGCGGGAGATGTTGACGTCCACGTCGGCCATCACGTCCGGCATCGGGGCCGGCAGACCCGCACCGGCCAGGACTCCCGCGTAGTCGTCCTTCGGCAGGTTCTGGTAAGCGATCTCCTTGCCGGTGACCGCCGAGATCTCGGCGGCCAGGTCGGCCAGGGTCCAGGCGGTATCGCCGGCCAGCTCGTACACCTTGCCCTCGTGGCCGTCCCCGGTCAGCACGGCGGCCGCGGCGGCGGCGTAGTCCGCGCGTGCGGCCGCGGCGATGCGGCCGTCGCCGGCGGCGCCGTACACGGCGCCGAGCTGGGGAGCCATCATGATCGACTGCGCGTAGTTCTCGTGGTACCAGTTGTTACGCAGGAGCGTGTACGCCACTCCGGACGCCTTGATGTACTCCTCGGTCGCCTTGTGGTCGGCCGCGAGGGCCGCTTCGGTGCTGTCGGCCTTGGGCGCGCTGGTGTAAGCGAGCACGGCCCCGGCCTCCTTGGCCGCGTCCACGACCGAGGCGTGCTGCCGCACCCGGTTGACCTCGAGGCCTGAGATGAGCAGCACCTTGGTGGCGCCCCGCAGCGCGTCCTTGAGCGTCTCCGGCCGGTCGTAGTCGGCTTCGCGTACCTCGACCCCGAGGTCGGCGGCCTTCTCCGGAGTGCGCGCCGCCGCGACGATCCGTTCGGCGGGAACGCGCTTCTTCAGCTCCTCGATCACCAGACGACCCAGATGCCCGCTGGCCCCTGTCACCACCATCATGATTACTACTCCCTAGTACCGGCGATTCAGTTAGTACTTTCTATCAGAAAGTGCTGCGAGCGCGTAAGCTGGCACCTATGGAGGAGGATTTCGAGAACCTGGTGGCCGACGTCTTCTCGCGCAGGTGCACCTCGCGCACGGTGCTGGAGACGATCACCAGCCGTTGGTCGATCCTGGCGCTGGCGGCCCTGTACGAGGGGCCTTACCGCTTCAACGCGCTGCGCCGCCGCGTCGACGGGGTGAGCGAGAAGATGTTGTCCCAGACCCTCCAGGCCCTGGAACGCGACGGCATGGTGCTACGGGAGGCCGAGCACACGATCCCGCCCAGGGTCGAATACAGCCTCACCGCACTCGGCCGCGAGGCCGCCGAGCAACTGATCCCGCTGATCTCCTGGGCGGAGGGCCGCATGCCCGAGGTCATGTCGGCACGCGAGGCCTATCAGGGACGCTAGGCCTGGTTCCGCACGTCTCCCGGGCCAGTCGCTTCATGGGTCACAGCGTGGCGCGGCGGCCAAGAGCCGCCGCGCCACAGGTGCGGTGTCGCGGGCGTTCGGTGGTCAGCTCGCGCTGCAGGAGACCGTCGGCCAGGTCGTGTTGCCGTTGTGCTGGATCGTCACACCCCAGTTGTTGCCGCTGCCGTTGGGCCTGGCGGTCAGCACCTGGGCGCTCGGGTAGCTGGCGCTGATGTTCCAGGAAGCGATGATCTTCGCTGGGGACGGCACGTTCATCGTCACGGTCCAGTTGCTCGAGCCGCTGACCGAGACGTTGAGGTTGTACCGGTCGCTCCATTGCTGGCCCGCGGAGAGCGTCGCGGTGCAGCCGCCGCCGGGGTTGCCGCCGCCGGGGGAGCCGCCCACCGTGATATTGGAGCTGCCGCTGCTTTGATATCCCTCTGTTGCGAGGATCATGTAGTCATGGCTGCCCAGGTTCATTCCATAACGGGCCCATGCGTCGAAGTGGTTGCCCGACGTTATGGTGCCGCCCGTCTTCTTGGACTGCCGGACGCTCCAGTACTGATTGAAGGTTCTCGTGCCCTCGATGGAGGGGGCGTTGTATCGCGTCGTCTGGTAGATGTCGTACGTACCACCATCGCTGGTTACCGTGCCCTTGTACGTCCCCGTGGGCCGATAGGTGCCCCAGTTGTCGACGATGTAATACTCCACGAGCGGGTTTCTCGTCCAACCATAGAGGGTCAGATAGGCGTTGCCGGACGGATTGAAGCTGCCTGAGTAATTCACGGCTCTGCGTCCGCCGGGGTTCCAGCCCTTACCGGCCACGAAATTCCCGGTGTTGCGCCATGAGGTGCTGTAGTTGCCGCCGGATCCCAGTTCCATGGAGACGGACCCAGGGCTGTCGGTCCAGAACGAATAGAAGTAGCCGTTGTTGGTGCCCGTTTGATTGGAGGTTATGGGGGCCGCGTTTGCGATGCCGGGCGGCATCGCCAGGGCCACGACCAGTGCGACGGCTAAGGCGCAGGCACGACCTAGGAGCAGCCTGACGCGGCCGCGTGCGCGGCTCTTCGGATGGGTGGGGGCGCCGTTCATGTGCGTGCTTCCTCCTCGTGAAGGCCGACGGGGCGGGCAGTTCGGTCCGGTGGGGACGAAACTATCGGTGCAGTGGCGAAAGTATCGGCCGGGCTCTCTAGCTTGTCAACCAACTCCGATAGCTATAGAGCCCGCGAGAGCACATTAGTCCTGACCAAGTGCGAGATTGACTGCTGAAATTTTCGCGTGTCATCCGAAACTTGCCACCCGAGGCGACGGTATGGGGCGAGATCAGGACCGGTTCGCCTCGCTCATCTGATCCGCAAGCACCACCGAGGGATATCTGGTGCTTTGCCGTACCGACATGCACCGATTTCGCTACTGTCACACCGACCACGCACGAGAGGAGTTCCCGGATGGGACGCTTATCCTGCGTTCTCGCCGCCGTGCTCACCGCGACCTCGCTGCTCCCAGCCCATGCCCTGGCACAATCCGCCCAGAGCGGGGAGAGCACCGCGGCCGTCCTCGTGCCCGCGAAGGTGATCAGAGGGAAGGCGACCTTCTACGAGCTCCAGTCCGGGGCCGGTAACTGCTCCTATCCGTCGCCTCCCGCCGGCAACCTCTACGCCGCGCTCTCCCCGCGCGAGTACGCCGCCGCGGCCGCCTGCGGCGGCTACCTGAACGTCACCGGGCCGAGGGGGACCGTCCGGGTCAAGGTCGTCGACCAGTGCCCGGAGTGCCCGGCGGGGCACATCGACCTGAGCCGTACGGCCTTCTCCCGCGTGGCGAACCCCGGCAACGGCATGGTGGGGGTCACGTACCGCCCGGTCCGCAACCCGCGCGTCGGCAGGCCGCTCTCCTTCCGCGTCAAGGAGGGGTCGTCGCAGTGGTGGCTGGCGCTGCTGGTCATCGACCATGGCAACCCGCTCACGTCGGTCGAGGTGAAGGCCGCCGGCGGCGCGTGGCGCAAGCTGGCCCGGGCCGACTACAACTACTGGATCGCTGAGTCCGGCATGGGCCGGGGCCCCTTCGCCGTGCGGGTCACCGACAACCGCGGCCACCGGGTCACGGCCAAACGCGTCCGTCTGGCCCCCACCGTCATCCAGCGCACCACCACGAGGATGTACTGACGACCCGGCCCTGCGCCCACATGCTGGCCGGCGCCCTCGCAGGAGGTGTACGACGACGAGGCGATCAGCCCATGCCGCCCAGGCGGCCTTCCAGCATCAGCAGGAGCTCGGACAGCAGGGCCGCGAGCTCCCGTTCGCGCTCTGCGGGCAGGCCGGACAGCAGGGCGGTCTCGTATTCGAGCTGCTGGGGCATCAGCCGCATGATGAAGTCGCGGCCACGCTCGGTGAGCGACAGGTGGGCCACCCGGCGGTCCCGGTCGTCGACGCGCCGGGCGACCAGGCCGATCTCCTCCAGGCGCTTGACCCGCTTGGTCACGGCCGCGCCCGAGGCGAACGTCTCGCGGGCCAGCCTGCCCGGCGTCAGCTCACCGCCCACCCTGAGCAGGGCGCACAAGAGGTCGAACTCCGCGCGGTTCACCCCGGCGCGGCCGAGTGGGGCGTCGGTGGCCTGCTGCAGCAGAGCGGCGCAGCGGTTGAGCCTGCCGATGACGGCGATGCTGTCGAGGTCGGCGTCGGGGAGGACCTGCCGCCATTGGCGCAGCACGATCGCCACGGCGTCCTCCACGCTCGATCCTCCCTGTCCGGGGTGTCCGATGGCACTGATCGTACGCGCCCGTCACCCGGGTCGGGCGATCAGCTCGGCCAGCCGGTGGTGACCGGCGCGCTCGGCGGCGGCGATGCGCTCCTGCGGCAGCGCCGCGCTCCACCACTCCCCCGCCGCGATGTCGGCGGCCGCGCAGGTCCACCAGCGCGGCCCGGAGCCGGTCGGCGGTGGCGCGCCATCCCGACCACCCAGGCCACGACCCCGCCCAGCACCCCGAGTCCCAGCTGCACGGGAACGTCGGCCAGTCGCTGCGGCACGAAGGCGGCGCCGGCGGCGACGAACGTCAGAACGACGTTGCCCGGCGGCCCGATCCGCGTCACATCACAGGCCGCCTTGTGCAGCCCGGCCAGCAGCGCGGCCACCGCCACCCGGATGACGACCGAGTCGGTGAGCGCGGCCGTGACGAGCGCGACGCCGGTGCTCGACGACATCCCCGCCACCACCCACCCCAGCGCCCTGGCCCGCGCCGCGTACGGCAGGCCGTGCCCGTACAGGGCGCACATCGCGCCGCCGGCGGCGTACAGGGCCAGGTCCAGCCGGCCCGCCACGAGCAGCGGGAGCAGGACGACGGCCATCGCGGCCACCGCGCTGAGCGCGGGCTTGTGCCAGATGTCACCGAGCGGCGCCAAACGCAGCGCGGCGCGTACGGGCGTGCGGACGCGCCACCGGAACCGGGGCAAGGGGATGGCACTCACCCTCAAAGTTTAACAGATGTTTTACCAGTGAATAATCCACGCGGAGTCGCGCATTCGGCCCGACAAACTCTGGCCCCCGGGCTACCGGTCTGCGAGATGCAGGGCGAGCTGGGTACGATCGCGCAGGCCCAGCTTCCGCAGCACGCTTGAGACGTGGTTCTTCACCGTCCCTTCGGTGATGAACAGGCGGGCGGCGATCTCCCGGTTGGTGGCGCCGGCGGACACCATCCGCGCCACCTCGAGTTCCCGGGCCGATAGCAGTTCCTGGCCGCGGAACGCGCCAGGCACGGGTGTCCGGCGCAGGTTGGCGACCAGCCGGGCGGCGACCGGGCTGCTCAGCACGGTCTCGCCGCGGCTCGCCCGCATGATGGCCGCGACCAGCTCGTCGGGCGAGCAGTCCTTGAGCAGGTAGCCGACGGCGCCGCCACGCAGCGCTCCGAAGATGTAGTCGTCCTCGTCGAAGGTGCTGAGCACGATCGCCGCCACTGAGGGATGCTCGGCCGTCAGCCGGGTGATCAGCTCCACGCCGTCCATCCGCGGCATCCGGGCGTCCACGAGCGCCACGTCGGGGCGGTTCTCTCGGGTCGCTGCCAGCGCGCTCACGCCGTCGGCGGCCTCGCCCACGACTTCGATGCCGTCCTCGATCTCCAGCAGCTTGCGCAGCCCTTGCCGCATCAGCTCCTGGTCGTCGACCAGCAGCACCCGGACCGGGCTCACGCCGGCAGCTCCGCGCGCAGCTCGAAGCCCTTGGCCGCGTTGCCGCTGGTGAGCGTACCCCCGAGGGCCTCGACCCGCTCGGCCAGCGAGCTCAATCCGAACCCATGGCCATGGTCGTGACCCTTGCCATCGTCGGCGACCACGAGCACGACCCTCCCCTTGCCGAACGTCAGTGTGCCTCGTACGGACTCGGCTTCGGCGTGCCGCAGGGCGTTGGTGAGCCCTTCCTGCAACACACGGTAGAGCACCAACTCGGCATCGGGCTCCAGGTGGCGTTCGGCCCCCGTCACCTCGAAGGTGACCGTGAGGCCGGTGCCGCTGAAGGAGTCCGCCAGCCGCTGCAGCGCGGCACTGCCCAGGTCACCGTTGAGGGCGAGCGGGCGCAGCGCGCGTACCCAGCGGCGGGCGTCGGCCAGCGCCGCCACGGTGAGCTCCTTGGCCTGGCGTACCTCCTCCCAGGCGGCTGCGGGCCGGCGGTCGCGGAAGCGCTCGGCGTTCTCCAACCCCACCTTGATCACGGTCAGGTGGTGGCCGATCGAGTCATGCATATCCGCCGCCATCCTGGTGCGCTCCTCGGCCACGGTCAGCTCGCGCACCCGCTCGGCCAGGTGCCGGGCTCGCAGCACCGCCGATGCCATGCCCATCGAGAAAGCGGCCAGCACCGCGACCACCGCCGTCTCGGCCAACGCGTACATGATGGTCCTGCCATAGAACAGCGGCACGACCACGACCGTGATCACACCGAACGCAGCGAGGATGGCAGTGGCGACCCGCATGCCGTACACGAAGGCGAGGTTGGCCACGCCGATGAGCAGCAGGGGCATCTGCGTGCCGACCGCCCCGGTGAGCCCCAGAACGAACGTGCCGGCCAGGAAAGCGGGAGCCACCAGACGACGTCCGCTGCCCGGCCGCCACGGCATCACCGGCCACAACCCGCACAGCAGCGCGACGTCGGCGAAAAACAGAACCCGGTCCCGCGCGCCGCTGGGCATCGCCAGGTTCGTCACGACCGTGGCGCCGAGCACCACCCAGAACACCACGCTGAGGAGAGCCGGACGATCGGGGTCCCGCAACCATGCCATGCGGACAAATCTACGATCCCGCCGAACGCCTGTGATCCCACCTCCGTCACCATGACGTTGGTCATGGCGATCTCTATCCCCGGCCCGATGCGCCCTGGACCTGCGCGTACCTACCGTTCATGGCGTGAAAACCCTCTGGTCCGTTGTCCTCGTCATCGTCGCCATGCTTGCCCAGGCACTCATCGGCTCCGCCCCCGCGTTACTGCTCCTCGGCCAGGCGAACCCGCTGCGACAGCCACTCGGCGCGCTCGGCATCACGCTCACCGCGCTCCTGCTCGCCTACCTCATCCGCCGCTTCCTCGACCGGCGGCCATGGGCGGCACTGGGCTGGCGGAACCCGTCACACATCCTGCTCGGCGTGCTCGCGGGTGCCGTGCCCGCGGTCGCGGCGAGCGGGCTCTCCCTCGCCGTGGGCGCGTCCACCTGGGTGCCGGTCGACGTCTCCCTCTATGCCGGGCTGCCCCTGCTCGCCGTCGTCCTTCTGCTCAATCAGGCCTTCCCGGAAGAGCTGCTCTGGCGGGGCCACCTCGTCGACACCCTGTCGGTACGGCTGTCGCCGCAGGCAGTCGTGATCATCTCCTCGGCCGGATTCGGCGCCCTGCACATCTTCTCCCAAAGTGACGCGGACACCCTCGCCGAAAAGCTGTTCTTCGTGGTCATGGCCACGGCGCTCGGCTTCGCGTGCACGGCGGCGCGGGTACGCGGCGGCGGGCTCTGGATGGCAGTCGGCGTGCACTGGGGCTTCCACCTGGGCATGCGCGTGCTGCCCCTCCAATCGGTGCACTTCGGCGTCACGCTCGTGCTGCTGACCGTCACGCTCGCGCTATCGGGAGCCATACTGCTCAGGGGTCGGGGCTCGATCTCACCTGATCCTCGGGTGAGCAACCGGGTGTCGACCTGACGGAGTCCCGGTCAGGGGCGGCGGAGATGCCAGGCCTCGTCCTCCGGATCGCCGGCAACTCGTCCATCCCTCGCGTCATCCGCCGGCCTCTCACGCACGAAACGTCCGTTGGGGGCACGGACGACACGGGGGCTTCCATGGAGATTCGATCCCTGCAGTATGCCGTGACGCTGGCGGAGGAGCTCCACTTCGGGCGCGCGGCACGGCGGCACCACATCGCCACGCCACCCTTCGGGCGGCACATCAGGCGTCTGGAGCGGGAGCTGGGCCGCACGTTGTTCCAGCGTTCGAGCCGGCGGGTGACGCTGACGCCGGAGGGCGAGCGTTTCGTCGACCGGGCCAGGGCCATCCTCGCCGACATCAACGAGCTGGCCGCCAGCCTGCGCGCGGACGGCGGGATGCCCTACGCCCGCGAGCCGCACCGCCACTCCGGTCCGCCAAGGCCCTGCTCGTGCTGGGGAGCCCGACGCCGGTCAACGTAGCGCTGGACGGCAGAAAGTTTCGGAACGCCAGGCCGGAGCAAGGCGAAAACATGTCGGCCGTCCGGATGCACCTGCGCCTGACAGTCGGCGCTCCCTGGCCCGCCCCTCACGAGTCCGGGTGGGCCGGGAGCCTGGCGCGTCAGGCCAGGACGACGCCCTGTTCCCGGGCGCGGAGAAGATCCCACCCTGTGATCAAGCGGCCATCCCAAAGGATATGACGCGCTGGATCGCTGGAAGAGGGCGTTCAAAGGACTCCACATACTCCTCGGCTTCGGCTCCACGATCATGTCCTCCGAGATCAGCGGTCAACGGCTGGCCGAGTACGCCGCGGAAGGCCAGCTCGTGCTCACGGCCTGGCTGCGAACGGGCCGGGAGATCCAGAAGACCACCAACACGAAATGCCCTCCCCAGGGCCCGGTCATCTGGGCCGGGGCGATGTGGGTGGAGGGAGGTGGCGCGAGTCCCGTGGACGACCATCTTTGGGGCTTCGGCTCGGTGTCTCCCGATCCGGTCACGCGGGACGCGGTCGTGGCCATGTGGACAAGCTGCTGATCAGCGGCCGGTGCGCAGGAGCACCGGACCGAACAGTCCCGTGCCGCGCTGGCCGGGGAAGACGAAATGGGTGGGGCTGACCTCGTCGAGGTACGAGGCCAGGGTGCCGAGGACGAGGACCTCGACGACGTTGCCGCCGTCGTCCAGCTCGACGTCGAAGACGTACGGCGAGCAGACCCTGATCCCGCAGGGCCGGCCGTTCACCGTGACCTCCGCCGTGCCCCTGACCCGGCCCAGGTCGATCACGCCCGGCCCGGCCTGGGCCGTGACGGTGACGCGGTAGCGGACGCCCCCGCTGTACCCCGCCAGGCCGTGATCCTCCCAGTCCCCCAGCCGCATCCGGCCCGGCCCGCAGGTGAACCGGACCGGCCCGGTGAACGCGGCTCCCGACTGCGTGCCGGGCACCGTGGTGAGGCTCAGCTCACGGCAGTCCCGGCTGACCTCGACGGGGACCGTCGCGTCCACCTCGACGCCGGTCACGCCTGGGGGCGGATCCAGGAGGAAACGTTCGCCGCGCGGGCGGCCGCCCGGCACGGCGAACGTGGCCGGCACGGCAGATGGCCGGCCGTCGAGCCAGCAGGTCTCCGGCAGCGGGTGCGGTCGGGGGCGCAGCCAGAGGGCGGCGGGGTCGCCGTGCTGGCGCCGGCGTACCCGGGGCCGGGGCGACCAGCCGGGACCGGAGACGGCCAGGCCGTCGACCAGGACCCAGCCGTCCGACTCGATCCTGATCGTGTTGCCGCCGGGGCGCAGCAGGGAGGACACGTCGTAGCGGCGCACACGCGGGATGTCGGCCTCCGCGTAGGGGTCGAAGCCGCCCTGCCTGCCCGCCTCCTCGCCGTTGACGAGCACCCGGCAGGACGCGGTGGAGGCCACCTGCAGCACCGGCGATCCGCCCGCCGGCACGGTCGTCTCCAGCGGCGCGCCGGCGATCCACTCCGGGCGGGCGGCGTCGGCGGGGTCGGCCGCCAGGCACGCGTAGGCGCGCAGGTCGTGCTCCTCGTCCGGGACGAGCAGCAGCTCCATCAGGTGCTCACCGGGCGGGAGCGGCGAGAGCGTGACGGCGGCGTAGCCGGCGTCGTCGAGTGGCTGCTCCTCGCCGTCGAGCCAGAGGGTCTTGGCGGCGCCCGCGCCGATCGCCAGCCAGGCGGGGGCGCCCGGAGCCACGGTGAGGACGCTGCGGAAACGGGCCTCGCCGCCCGCCGGGACCCGGCCGAACGCGAGGAACTCCACCGGGACGCGCCCCTTGGGGCCGAGCGTCTCCCGGTGGACGGGATCCTTCTGCAGGCCCCGTGAGGTCGACCACACCGAGGGCGTCCACGGGCCGTCGCCGACGCGCTGCTCTCCGCGCGGCCCGAACGTCACGTGGACGGGCTCGCCGGCCGGCGTACGCAGGGTCCAGCGTTCGACGCCCGCGCCGCCGCCGAAGTCCGACCAGGTGTCATCGAGGGTCGGAACGAGCTCGATGTCCCACTCGTCCCCGAGATCCACCTCCACCTGGTACGTCACCGGGGGCGCCGGCGAGGGGTCGGTTCCGTCGAACACCAGGAGCGCGGCGGGCCCGTCGTCGAACGGCACGACCACCTCCACCGTGTCGCCGTCGCGGGTGTGCGGCAACGGGACGGGGTCGCCGCCGGCGAAGGGCCGGGCGAGCAAGGGGGTGCCGGACACGCCTCTGATGGTGACGCGCATGTCGCGGGCGTACCTGGCGGGGTCGAAGTCGATCACGGCGTCCAGCCAGCCGAGCTCCACGCCGCGCTGTTCCGGCAGGGCGACGCCGATCGTGCCGGCCATCGGGAAGGCGGCCGTCAGGAACACCAAGGTGACGTCGCCGGCTTCGCGGACGAGCGCGGGCACCGGCGCCTCCACCCTGCGGGGCAGCCCGGCCAGCGCGTCGCCCAGGTCGGCGGCGTGCTCCACGAAGCGGACCCGGCCCGCGTCGGCGTGGGGCCGCAGGGCGTCGGCGACCGTCCCCACGGCGACCAGCAGCCCGCCGTTCGCGGCGAACTCGCCGAGCCGGGCGGCGACGTCGGCGTCGAGGACGGTGACGGCGGGCATGATGATGGCGCGGTACGCCTCCTCGGCCACGGCCATGCGCCCGCCCTCGACCGCGGCGCGCCGCACCGAGTCCTCGTCGATCACGTCGGCATCGAGGCGGAGGCGGTCGAGCACGCCTGGCTTGGTGGCGAACCACGCCATGTCGCCGACGATCTCCCGGTACACCTCCTGCGCCCGCCGAGCCGCGGCGCCCACCCCACCCGCCTCCGGCGCCGCAGCAGGGGCGCCGTCCAAGGGGGTGCTGTCCAACGGAGCGCCGTCCAACGGGGCGCCGTCCAACGGGGTGCCGTCCAACGGGGTGCCGGACTGGGCGGTGGCGGTGGGGAGAAGGACGGCGATGTCGCAGGCGTGGCGGCCCAGCGACAGCGCCGCGCACAGGCGGGTGACGGCGTCGGCGAAGACCCGATGGTGCCGCCAGTACGGCTGCCGCCAGTCCGTGGACGGCGGGGCCCACTCCCACCAGCCGCGCCGGGTCGTGTAGTAGACCGCATGCGGGTTGTACAGCGTGGCCCCCGCCCGCAGCCACGGCAGCAGCCAGTCGAAGGTCTCCTCCAGCGTGCCGCCCCACCCGCTGGAGTGGAACGCCTCGATCCAGGTGCGCGGCCGCCCGTACAGATGGGCGAGGGAGGAGTGCAGGCGGGCGTCGCCGTGATGGTCGGAGCCGGGCGCGCCGAACCAGCGGTGCGTACGCGCGTAGTCGGCGTACAGCGCCACGCCCTCGACGGGATGCCCGGCCCGGGCGGGATCCTGCTGGTCGCAACCATGAAGGAGCCCGTGCCGCTCGTGCCACTCGCTCAGCGGCCTGAAGAACGCCTCCTCGGCCAGCTCGGCGCGGGTGCGCTGGTACGCGTGCCAGTCCGGCTCGGCCGGCGAGAACTCCGCGCCCCGCCGGGCACGGTACTCCTCGGCGAAGCGGGCCGACCAGGTCGGCAGGGTCGGCAACTCGTCCTGGAACGACCCGGCGATCACCCGCCCGAACCAGTGTCCGACCCGCCGCTCGAACTCGCCGTGCACCCGATCGAGCAGCACCGCGCACGCCTCACGCGACAGGTAGTCGAACCCGCGCAACGTGACCGACCCGTCGGCGCCGAGCCACTGCCCGGCGAACGACGGATGTTCCTGGACCAGCCGGGCCTGCAGGTCCGCGCCGGAGAAGCCGATCTGGTCGTAGAACCACAGGTAGGCCCCCAGCTCGTACGCGTCCGCGCACACCCCGTCGAACAACTCCCACCACGCCTCGGACAGGAACGGCGGGTCGTCGGCGTCGGCCCCGAACGCCGGCCCGGACGGGGCGAGATTGAGCACGACGAGGTTGCGCACTCCCCCGGCCACCAGCCGCTCCAGCTGCCAGCGCAGCCGGTCCCGGCGCAGCGGCTCGCCGCTCCACCACCAGATGGCCGCCGGCGAGTACGCCCGGGGCGGGTCCCGGAAGACGCCGAAGACGTCGGAGGCGTTCACCCTTTGAGCCCGCTCGAGAAGCCCTTGATGACGTAGCGCTGCAACGCCAGGAAGACCACCACGATCGGCAGCGCGCCCAGCACCAGCCCGGCGAAGACGAGGCCGTGGTCGGAGACGTACTGGCCGACGAAGGCGAAGACGCTGACCGGGACCGTCTCGAAGCCGGACCCGCCGAGGTAGACCAGCGGGGTGAAGAAGTCGTTCCAGATGAAGACGGCGTTGAGGATCAGCACGGTGCCGGTGATGGGCCGCAGCAGCGGGAACACGACGCGGGTGAAGGCCGTCAGGTGCGAGGCGCCGTCGATCTGTGCGGCGCTGGCGTACTCGCGGGGCAGCGCCCGGATGAACCCGGTGTAGAGGAAGACCGTGAACGGCAGCTGGATGCCGGTGTAGAAGAGGATCATCCCGGCGTGCGTGCCGATCAGCCCGAGGTCGCTCACCAGCTCGTACAGCGGGATCATGCCGAGCTGGAAAGGCAGCACGATGCCCAGCAGGAACAGGATGTACAGCCCGTAGCCGAGCCGGCTCTGGACGCGCGCCAGGAAGTACGCGGCGAACGAGCCGAGCGCGATGAGCGCGACCAGGCTGACCACGGTGATCACGGTGCTGTTGACCAGGGACGGGCCGAGCGCCGCCGCCGACCACGCGGAGCCGTAGTTGTCGAACGTCGGCGGGTCGGGCAGCGCCAGCGGCGACCGGGAGATCTGCCCCGGGTCCTTCAGCGACAGCGAGACCAGGCTGTAGACGGGGAACAGGAAGGCCACCGCCACCGCGATCATGACGATTTCCAGCAGGAACGTCCTTCTCATGCGGTCACCTCCCGGCGGCGCAGGTAGTAGACCTGGACGAGCGAGACGGCGGCCACGAACAACGCCAGCACCAGCGCGACCGCCGTGCTGTAGCCGAACTTGCCGAAGACGAACGCCTGCTTGTACAGCACGGTCGACAGGGTCTCGGTGGCGTAGCCGGGGCCGCCGTTGGTGGCGGCGAAGACCTGGTCGAAGAGCTTGAGCCCGCCGATCGTGGACAACATCAGGTTGATCGTCACGGCGGGGGCCAGCAGCGGCCAGGTGACGTAGCGGAAACGCTGGAAGGTGCCGGCGCCGTCGATCATCGCGGCCTCGTGCAGCTCCCGGGGCACGCCCTCCAGCCCGGCCAGGAAGATGACCATGGAGTATCCGGCGTACTGCCAGACCACCATGCCGGCGATCGACCACAGCGCGACCGACGGGTCGCCGAGCCAGTCGACGTGCAGGCCGAGCAGGCCGTTGAGCCCGGCGGACGGGTCGGGGTTGTAGATGTACTTCCACAGGAACGCGACCATGACGGGGCTGACCACGACCGGCGAGAAGAAGATCACGCGGAGCAGGGCCCGGCTCTTGAGCCTGGCGTGCACGCCGAGCGCCAGCAGCAGCCCGACGCCGTTCTGGACGGCCACGATGGCCACGGTCAGCAGCAGCGTGTTGCCGATCGAGCCCATGGCCTGCTCGTCGCCCAGCAGGGTGCGGAAGTTGGCCAGTCCGACGAAGGACATGTCCTGGCCGATGCCGCTCCAGTCCGTGAACGCGTACACCACGCCGCTGACCGCGGGATAGAGCACGACCAGCGCGTACACGACGAGCGCGGGCGCGGCGAAAAACCACGGCGGGGCGGCGGCGCTGAAGCGGCGCCGCCGCCCGGCGTGGGCGGGGCGCGCCCGCCCGGCGGTCACAGGGGTCACTTCTTGTAGGCCTCGTCCATCTTCTTCAGCGCCTCGTCGATGGTCGACTTCCCGGCCAGCAGCTCCTGGATGACGGCGAAGTGCACCGGCTGCACCTCGGCGTTGGGCCACCGCTGGTCCATGAACGGCACCGCACGGTCCTTGGTGAACGGCAGGAACGACTCCACGGCCGGGTCGATGGTCGAGGAGGCGTCCTGGGTGAGCGGGATGGCGGCGATCGCCTTGGCCCAGGCGTTGATGCTCTCCTGCTTGCCGAGGTAGTCGATGAACGCCTTGGCCTCCTCGGCGTTCTTGCCCTTGGCGCTGGCCCCGAGGCCGACGACGACACCCGCCGGGATCCACACGGAGTTGGCGTCGTCGGCGCCCGGCACGGGGAACATCGACAGGTCGTCGGGCGAGGAGGCCGCCTTGCGGAAGTCGGGCAGGACCGCCGAGACCTGGATGGCCATGCCGGCCTTGCCGGTGGCCACCATGGACGTCTGCTGCTCGAAGGTGGTGCCGTTGGGGTTGTCGTTGAAGAAGCCGCGCTTCTGCAGCTCCAGGTACATCTCCATGGCGTCGCGCCAGCCGGAGTCGGCGAAGCTGGCCTGCCCGGCGAGCTGCTTGTCGTCGAACGCCGGGTCCTTGGCGTAGACGGTCGAGGGCACCAGCGCGTACGTGATGAGCTGGGTGACCCACGGCGTCTGGGCACCGAGCGCGATCGGCGCCACGCCGGCCTTCTTGAGCTTGTCGCAGACGGCGAGGAACTCGCTCCAGGTCGTCGGCGGCGCCTCGATGCCGGCCTTCTCGAAGACCTTCTTGTTGTAGACGGCCCCGATGACCGACGAGCCCGCGGAGAAGATGTACGTCTTGCCGTCGAGCTGGAAGGCGGGCTTGAACCCGGCCGGGATCGTCTGCGTCCACGCCTGGGCGGACAGGTCGGCCAGCAGCCCGGCCTTGGCGATCTGGGTCATCGACATCGCGCTGCCGTTGCCGGGGTACACCACGTGCAGGTCGGGGGCGTTGCCGGCGCCGAGCTGGGTGCGCAGCGAGGTCTGCACCTGGTCGGTGGGCGCGTACGAGGCGGTGATACGGACCGAAGGCTTGCTCGTCTGGTAGGCGGCCGCGAGCTGGTCCATCGGCGTCTTCTGGTCCGCCACGCCGATGAACTTCAACTCGGTCGCGGCCTGGCCGCCGCCCGTGGTCGCGGTGGTCTCCGGCCTGGTGGAGCAGGCGGTGGCGGCAGCCGCAGCGGCCAGACCGCCCATCATGCGCAGGAACTGCCCGCGGCTCAGCCTCGCGTCGCGCAGAAGGTCGGTCATGTCCCGCCCACCTCCATGAATTGATTGTTAACTTAACAATCATTCTTGTTAAAAATGTTGGATGTGGGGAGGCTACGAGTCGCCCCAGTGGGGTGTCAAGGGTAGGATTTCGCAGCCGTCCAAGAGGGTGAGAGGGCTTTGGTGGATTCGCGTCAGCACACCTCAAGCAAGGCCACCCGGTGGCGGGACATGGCCGACCACATCGTGCGGCGGGGCTCGGCCTCGGTGACGGAGCTCGCCGAGAGCTTCGGGGTGAGCGTGATGACCGTCCACCGGGACCTCGACGAGCTGGAGCGCCAGGGCATGGTGCGCAAGGTCCGGGGCGGGGTCACCGCCCAGGCCAGCAACGTGTGGGAGAGCAACATCGCCTACCGGCTCCAGGCGCACACCGCCGAGAAGGACGCGATCGCCCGGGTGGTGGCGGGGATGATCGAGCCGGGCAGCTCGGTCATGCTCGACGACTCGACCACGGCGCTGGCGGTGGCCCGCCAGCTGAGCGTGCTGGCCCCGCTGACCGTGGTGACGAACTTCCTGGAGGCGATCAGGCTCCTGGCCGGCAGCCCCGACATCCGGCTCATCGCGCTCGGCGGCGAGTACCGATCCACCCACGACTCGTTCCTCGGACTCGGCTGCGTCGACGCGGTCGAAGCGGTGAGCACCGACGTGGTCGTGGTCTCCACCTCGGCCGTCTCCGACCAGTACGCCTTCCACCAGGAGCAGGAGATCGTGCTGGTCAAGCGGGCGATGCTGCGCGCGGGCGCCCGCCGCATCCTGGCCGTGGACGGCTCCAAGCTCGCCCGCGTGGCGCTGCACAGGGTCGCGCCGCTCGACGACTTCGACGCTATCGTCGTGGACGCCGGCGCCCCGGCCGACCTGCTCCAGCGGCTGCGCGACCGGCACGGGAACGTGCACGTGGCACAGATGTAACGCAAATTGGCGTGATTTGTAACTTGAGTCTTGTTAAGAGCTCACCCGCTTGCTAGAAAGTGAGGGCTTTCGACCCCCAGCTCAGGAAGCAGCATGGATCATCCCTCACGTCGATCCTTCCTCGGCCTCGGCGGCGCGGCGTTCGCCTTGGCCTTCTCCACGAACCTGGCCGACCCCTGGACCGCCGAGGCGGTCGCACGCGGCGGCGACTACCCCTTCACGCTCGGCGTGGCATCGGGAGACCCGTTGCCCGACCGGGTCGTCCTCTGGACGCGGCTGGCCCCCAAGCCGCTGGAGCCGCTCGGCGGGCTGCCGTACAACAAGATCAGTGTTGACTGGGAGATCGCCGAGGACGAGGCGTTCGCGCGCCGTGTCCGCCACGGCACCACCTGGGCGAACCCGGAGTACGGCCATGCGGTCCACGTGGACGCCAAGGGCTTGCGGCCGGGCCGCGAGTACTTCTACCGGTTCCGCAGCGGCGGCGAGATCAGCCCGGTGGGCCGGACCAAGACCGCGCCCGCGCCGGGCAGCAGCCCGGAGGCGCTGCGGCTCGCCTTCGCCTCGTGCGCGTCGTGGCAGGACGGCTACTACACCGCCTACCGCCACCTCGCCGACGAGAACCCCGACGTGGTCTTCCACCTCGGCGACTACATCTACGAGTACGGCATCGTGCCGATGGGCGGCAACCGGCAGACCCCGGTGCCCGAGCAGTTCCGGGTGCAGTGCGACACCCTCGACCGCTTCCGCATCCAGTACGGCCTCTACAAGAGCGACCCGGACCTGCAGGCCGCCCACCAGCGCGCGCCGTGGATCGTCACCTGGGACGACCACGAGGTGCTCGACAACTGGGCGGGGCCGAACGGCCCCGGCGGCGAGGTGACCGCGGAGGACTTCCTGGTCATCCGCGCCAACGCCTTCCGCGCGTTCTGGGAGAACATGCCCGTCCGGGTGCCGGCGGTCGAGAGCCCGGACGCCCGGATCTACCGCAGGTACACCTTCGGCGACCTGGCCGAGTTCAACGTGCTCGACACCCGGCAGTACCGCGACGACCAGGTGTGCGGTGACGGGCAGCAGGTGGACTGCGCCGACCGCCTCGACCCGGCCCGGCAGATGCTCGGCGCCGAGCAGGAGCGGTGGTTGCTCGACGGCCTGGGCGCATCCCGGGCGAAGTGGAACGTGCTGGCCCAGCAGATCGCCATGATCCAGCTCGACTTCGACCCCGGCCCCGCCCAGCGGCTCAGCATGGATCTGTGGGACGGCTACAAGGCCGCCAAGGACCGCCTGATCACCGGCATGATCGACCGCGAGGTCAGCAACCCGGTCGTGCTGACCGGCGACATCCACTACAACCTGGCCGGCGAGCTCAAGGCGAACTTCGACGACCCCGCCTCCCAGACCGTCGGGACGGAGTTCGTGTGCACGTCGGTCAGCAGCGGCGGCAACGGCAACCCGGCCACCGGGTTACCCCCGGGCGGCAGCGACCCGGTCAACCCGCATCTGCGCTTCTCCAGCTACCAGCGCGGCTACGTCTCGTGCGAGGTCACCCGGACCCAGTGGCGGGCCGACTTCAAGGTCGTCCCGTACGTGGACCGGCCCGGCGCCCCGGTCTCCACCAGGGCGAGCCTCGTCACCCTCGACGGCGTCCCCGGCCTGCAGGCGCTCTAGGAGGTATGACCCATGATGCGTAAGCTCGCCGCCGCCGCACTCGCCGTCGCGCTCACCACGGGTGCGGCCTGGGATCCCGAAGAACCTCCGTCCTCGGCTTCCGTCAAGGTCAGGCCGGGCGTCTCCAAGGGCACCGGGAAACTGATCCCCCGGGCCGGCGCCGACCGGCTCGTCGCCCCGCTGGGCGTGGACCCCGCCTGCCCCGCCAAGATCGAGATCGGGATGCGCAGCGACGCCAAGAAGGCCGCGTACGCCACGATGAACGTCGAGATCGACGCGCCGCTGACCGCCTCCCGCACGATGCTGACCAGCTACCTGCCTGCCGGCTACGAGGTCGGCGCGAAGCTACTGGTCGCCGTCCCGCCCGAGGCGAAGGAGGGCACGTACGGGCTGAGCCTGCGCACGCCCGCCCAGACGCTGCGGGTGCCCGTCGAGGTCGTCGCACTCGACCGGCTCGACAACGGTGGCAACCTCGCGCTGCGCCGGCCGGTCGCCGCCTCCTCCCAGCACACCAACGCCAACTACCCGCCGTGCAGCGTGGCCGACGGCGACCGCTCCTCCAACGGCTGGGCCGGCGGCAACGGCTGGAACGACGCCACCGCCCGCGCCTGGCCGGACACGGTCACCATCGCGCTGGGCGGCCCGAAGCAGGTCTCCCGCGTGGACCTGTACACGCTCGACACCGAGCGCTACCCGGCCAGCCGGTACGGGGTGCGCGACTGGGACGTCCAGGCCCAGGTGAGCGGCCAGTGGCAGACGGTCGCCCAGGTGCGCGGCAACACCGCCGGCAACGTGCGGTCGGACTTCGCGCCCGTCACCGCGGACGCCGTCCGCATCGTCGCGCTCGCCTCGAACGGAGCCAACGACTACACGCGGATCATCGAGGTCGAAGTCCGCTGAGCGAAGGGAGAAGCCCGTGAACACGTTCACTCGCATCACGCCGCCCCGCACCAAGGTGGGGCTGGTCGCCGGAGGGCTGGGGGCGTACTGGCCGCAGTTCCCCGACCTGCTGCCCCAGCTCCAGCGCTCGTCCGCGCGGGTGGCCGAGCGGATGAAGGCGCTGGACTGCGAGGTCGTCGACGTGGGCTTCATCTCCGACGCCCAGGAGGGCGCGGCCGCGGCCGAGAAGCTGCGCGCGGCCGGGTGCGACCTCATCGTCGGGTTCCTCACGACGTACATGACGGCCACCATGCTCGTGCCGATCGCGCAGCGCAGCGGCGCGCCCGTGCTGCTGATCAACCTGCAGCCGACCGAGTCGATGGACCACGCCACCTTCGACACCGGCCAGTGGCTGGCCTACTGCGGCGCCTGCCCGCTGCCGGAGATGGCCAACGCGTTCACCCGCGTCGGCATCCCGTTCCGCTCGGTCTCCGGCTACCTGGAGGACGAGCGGGCGTGGGAGCGGATCGGCCGGTGGGTGCGGGCCGCGCACGTCCGCGCCACGCTGCGGCACGGCCGGCACGGCCTCATGGGCCACCTCTACCCGGGCATGCTGGACGTGGCCACCGACCTGACGCTGGTCAGCGCGAACTTCGGCGGGCACGTCGAGGTGCTGGAGTTCGACGACCTGCGGGTACGCGTGGAGAAGGTCACCGACAAGGAGGCCGCCGAGCGGGTCGCGCTGGCCCGCGACGTGTTCGAGCTGGCGGACACGGTCAACGAGGAGGACCTCGGCTGGGCGGCCCGCGTGTCGGCCGGCCTTGACCGGCTGGTCGAGGACTTCGAGCTGGACAGCCTGGCCTACTACCATCGAGGGCTCGACGGCGAGATCCACGAGCGGCTCGGGGCGGGCATGATCCTCGGCGCGTCCCTGCTCACCGCCCGCGGCATCCCGGCGGCCGGCGAGTACGAGCTCCGTACGTCGCTCGCCATGCTGATCATGGACCGGCTGGGCGCGGGCGGCTCGTTCACCGAACTCCAGGCGCTGGACTTCGCCCGCGGTCACGTGGAGATGGGCCACGACGGGCCCGCGCACCTGGCCATCAGCTCTCGCAAGCCGCTGCTGCGCGGCCTGGGCGTCTACCACGGCAAGCGCGGCTGGGGCGTGTCGGTGGAGTTCGACGTGACGCGGGGGCCGGTCACCGCGTTCGGGCTGCGACAGGACCGGGACGGCCGCTACGGGTTCGTGGTGTCGGAGGGCCAGGTCGTGGAGGGCCCGCTGCTGCAGATCGGCAACACGACCTCCCGGGTGGACTTCGGGTGCGACCCCGGCGAGTGGACCGACGCCTGGAGCGCGAGCGGCATCTCCCACCATTGGGCCCTCGGCACCGGCCACCGCCTGGCCGACCTCCGCGCGCTGGCCGACCTCCTGGAGGCGAAGGTCACGCACGTCCAACACTGAACGCGTGCTGCCGAGCGGCGAAGAAGCCGTCGGGGGCGCTCGGCCGGTCTGGCTTCCCGGCGGTGGGCGGTGCGCCGGGGAAGCCCTGACCAGGTCACTCGGGCGGCGAGGTGGCCGGGTCAGCTGGTGACGGTCAGGTCGCGCAGCAGGAAGTAGCTGACGGAGTCGGCCTGCTTGTAGAGGTGGAACTTCTCGGCCTTGGACTTGGCCGTCTTGTCGGCGGTGACGATCGTGACGATCACGTACTTCTTGGCCACGTTCGCGCGGATCTGCCCGTACACGAACGTGGCGAGGGCCATGTCCCTGCGAATGTTCACCGGGTCCGACGTGAGCTTCGCCATCCGCGTGGCGGCGGTCTTGGCGGCCTTGTCCGTCGGGAACGACAACATGACCTGCACCGCCTTGAGGTGCCCGCGGTACGCCGAGTAGGCGACCTGGACGGCGCGCTCGCAGTTGTTCTTGGCCAGCACGCCCTGGGCGTCCACCGGATCGCACGTGTCGTACGTCCAGCCGCCGACCTTCTTGGCGTCGAACTTGACGCCGCCCAGGTTGAACTTCCAGTCGTCGAACTCGGTGTGGGCGATCGGCGATCCAGGCGCGGCCCGCGACGAGGTCGGCGGGGTGTCCGTGGGCTCGACGGCCGGCTCGGTCGGCTCCTCCGACGGCGCGCCCGTCGGCTCCCCCGACGGCTCCCCCGACGGGGATTCCGACTGCCAGGGCGCCGTGGTGGGCAACGACGTCGTGGCGCCCGGCTGAGCGGCGGCGGGCTTGGAACCGGCGGAGTTGAAGTACGACACCGCTCCGACCGTGCCGCCGATCAGGAGGAGGACGCCCAGGCCGGCGGACAGCCCGATCATCAGCGTGTTGTTGCGCTTGGGAGGCAGACCGTAGTCGTAGTCGTACTGGGACATGCCGTACGGGTCGCCCTGGCCGTGCTGGTTCTGCGAACCGTACGGATTCTGGGGGCCGTAGGAGCTCGGCGGGTCGTAGGGACCCGGCGAGTCGTACGGGCTCGGCGGGTCGTAGGGGTACTGCGGACCCTGCGGGTTACGTGACCCGGGCGAGCCGTGCCGGCCCGCCTGCTGACCGAAGCCAGGGGGCGGGCCCCCTTGCCGCGACTGCGGGCCATGCCCGGGCCGGCCCGGCCCCTGGTCCGGGCCGGCGCCCCGCGGTCCGTAGCCGGGCCGCGGCGCTTGACCGGACGACGGCTGGCCGTACCCGGGCCGGCCGTGTCCCTGCGGTGCTCCCTGTGCCTGCTGGCCCCACGGATCTTCCGGGTGAGGCTGCTGTGGAGGGTATGCCATTGCCCCATTGTGGGATGGCTTATCGGCATTACTTCGAGGACCGCGCTATATGGCATAGGAATGAACCTGGCCTTTGGCCTCGTACGTACAAGACCAAAGACCATTCCATAAGCGGGATGAATTCGCCTTCTCTATTCTTTGTCGCTCTCCGCCGCACCGAGCAAATGCTTGGTAGAGTCGGTGCGTGCTACTGGAGGGCAACGTCGCGATCGTCACCGGGGCGGGCCCCGGACTGGGGCGAACTCTGGCGGGGGTGTTGAGCGAGGAGGGCGCCAGGGTCGTCGTGGCCGCCCGCACCGCGGCCACCCTGGAGAAGATCGCCGCCGAGGTGCCAGGCGTGCTCGCCGTGCCCTGCGACGTGACCAGGATCGACGACGTCCGGCGGTTCGCCGCCACCGTGATCGACCGGTTCGGCCGGGTGGACGTGCTGGTCAACGCCGCCTTCCCCGGATCGCACCGCGGGAACGTGCTCGACATGTCCGCCGACGATCTCGAGGCATGGCGCCGGGCCGTCGAGACGGGCGGCTACGGCACGCTGCTGGCCTGCAGGTTCATCGCACCGCACATGGTGGCACAGCGCTCGGGCTCGATCGTCAACATCACCTCCATGTCGTCCCGCAAGGGCTACGCCGGGCGCAGCGACTACGCCGCGGGCAAGGCCGCGGCGCACCTGCTGTCACACTGCCTGGCCGACGAGCTCGGGCCGTACGGGGTACGGGTCAACTGTGTCGCGCCCGGCTGGATCGCCAGCGACGTGCTGGATGAGTGGATGCGCACCCGGGCGGCGGCGGAAGGCGTGACGTTCGAGGAGATCCTCGCGCGCGACCTTTCGGCGATGGCGCTGCGTCGCATCGCCACCGAGGAGGATGTGGCCCGCGCCGTCGTCTACCTCGCCTCCCATCACGCCAGGGCCGTCACCGGGGCCACCATCGACGTCAACGGCGGCCAGCTGTTCGCGTGACCGGGCATGGGCGGGTCGGGCTCGTGGATCCCCGTACCCAGGCCGAGGAATGACGACGGCCCGCGCCGGTCCGAAAGCGCGGGCCGCCGGGCTCAGACCTCCAGCTTCTCCTCGATGCCGCGGAGGTGGTGCCTGGCCAGAGCCAGGTTGGCGCGCCCGCGGTCGAGCGCCAGGTAGAGGAACAGACCCTTGCCACCGCGCCCGGTGATGGGCCGGATGATGTGGTACTGGCCGCCCAGGGTGATCAGAATGTCCTCGATGCTCTCCTTGAGACCCAGCGAGTCCATCGTGCGCAGCTTGGCCTTGACCACCTCGGTGTTCCCGGCGGCGGCGACCTGGAGGTCCAGGTCCTTCGATCCGCCGAGGGTGCCCAGCGCCATGCCGCTGCCATAGTCGACGATGGCCGCGCCGAGCGCGCCGTCGATCGTCATCATCTCCTTGAGAGAGACGTCCATGCCCGCCATGTTTCCTCCCTTTCCTGCCGGGGATTGTTCACTGCTTGCGTGCTGCGACGGCGGCCACGCCGGCGGCCGTCTTCCTGCCCTCCAGCCGGAGGAGCCCGACGTTCGCGCCGGGCCCGGCCAGGACTGTGAGGACGATCGTGGGGCCGGCGGCGTAGAAGGCCACGAAACCCGCGGCGCCGGAGATCAGCGTCTCCTCCAAGGCGCCCTGGCCCGTCATGGCCAACATCCGCCTGCTCATGGCCAGCAGCGCCGCGGACAGGGCCGCGGCCTGGTCGCCGACGTTCTCCGGGAGGTCGCAGGCGATCGGCAGGCCGTCCACGGTGCACGCGACGCTGCCGCTCACGTCCGGCGTGCGCTCGCGCAGGAGCGCCATTTCCTCCAGAACCTCTTGTCGTAGCTCCACCGGTGGTGGCCTCCTCCTGAGTGAGGGGAACCTCACGACAGCTCCTCCAGCGCCTTCTTCAGCCGCGTCAGCAGCGCCAGATCGGTCCGATCCCCCGTCGTGGGCGGCCCGAGCGGCAGCGGGGCGGCCTCCCGGTCGTGCGGCGGGCGCGCCCGCTCCCCGCGTACCCGCTTCGGCAGCTCCGGCATCGGCGGGGCGAGCAGGCCGGCGGCCGCCAGCCTGCGGACCGCCAGCAGCACCGAGTAGCCCGACCGCCCGATCCGCTTGGCCACCTCCAGCGGCGTCGCCTGGTGATCCGCCCGGACGAGCACCTCCCACTGCACCCGGTTGAGCGTCACCGCGTGCCCCGGCAGCCGCTCGACCGGCCGTACCGGAAGCGAGTCCACCTCGGCCGAGGGCCAGATCTCGGCGAGCTGCGCCCGCCGCCGCGCGCACTCGCGCACCAGCCCGGCCACGTCGAAGAACCACTGCCCGCCCAGCCAGTGCTCCTCGCCCGGACGGAACTTGGGCCGCGTCCCGCTCATCGGCAGCAGGAAGAAGGCCGCGTCGAGCACCGCGCCGAGCACCGCGTACTGCAGCTCGCCTGGCGTGATCGACCCCTCCTGCAGCAGGCGGGCGCAGCCGCCGTCGGCCCGCAGCGCGCGCAGCGCCGTTTCCGTCATCCGGCCCCTGGCCGTGAGCAGGCGCTCGACGCTCGGGGTCTGCGCGCACTCCATGTACGTCACGCGCCCCTCGGACAGGAAGATCGTGCCGCTCCTGCCAACCCGGAGCGCGCCCGTCGAGCGCTCGCGGGCGAGCCCGGCCAGCAGCGTGTCCAGCTTGGTCATGGCTCACGTCGTCAGGCGGCTGGAGATGGACCGCAACCGGTGCCTGGCCAGTGCCAGGTTGGATCGTTCCAGGTCAAGGCGTACATAGATGACCAACGGCCCTTCGAAGAGGGTCTCCAGCGGCCGGAGCAGATGATGGCCCTTGTCCGTGGTGATCAGCATGTCGTCGATGCGCACGACGTCGCCGGGGCAGGTCCGGGCCAGGCCGTCGGTCGTGGCGCGCAACGCCTCCGTCAGGGCGGCGGCCGACCGGTCGGCGTCCACGCCCGAGTCGCTGCTGAAGGCCACCGCCATGCCGCTGGTGTGGTCCACCAGCATGGCGTCCAGAGCCCCTGGTATGGACATGACTTCAGCCAGGCAGGTGTCAATTCCGAGCACGTGACCTCCCTCGCCGCGGTGGGACGCAGTCAGCGTAGGGGTACGGAATCAGGCCGAAGCGCAAGCGGGCGCTGGAGTTAAGGTTTTGTACGGCTATGGCGTAGAAAACCATCACCACTGCGCATAACTGTGCGATTTATGAGCATTTTTCGCGGCTATGCGGAATCCTCCGGACGACAGCGATCGAGGTTCGTAGGCTCTCGTCATGCGAGTCTTCGTCGCAGGCGGCACCGGAGCGATCGGCGGTCACGCGGTGCCGGCGCTGCTCGCCGAGGGACACACGGTGACCGCCCTCGCCCGCACACCGGGCAAGGCGGCCGCTCTCGCCGAACGCGGCGCCACTCCCGTCGCGGTGTCGCTCTTCGACCGCCAGGCGCTGGCCTCGGCGCTGGCCGGGCATGACGCGGTGGTCAACCTGGCGAGCGCGATCCCGCCGATGAGCAGGTTCATGAGCACCAAGGCACAGCGCGAGAACCACCGGGTACGCGCCGAGGGCTCGGCCGCCCTGGTGGATGCCGCGCTGGCCGCCGGCGTCGGCCGGGTCGTGCAGGAGTCGGTCTGCATGCTCTACCGGGACCAGGGCGGGCGCTGGATCGACGAGGACGCGCCGGTGGACCGTTACCCGCTGACCCGCATGTGGCTGCGCGTCCCCGGCCGGGCCGCATGAACCGCCCCTCGACTCGGGCAGTGACCGGCGGACGGGTCAGGGCTTGCGGGCGATGCCGCCGAACATGAGGCGCCGGCCCACGGTCAACTCCTCGGGGAGGTCCGCCTCAGGGCGCCACAGGGGCAGCGGCACGACCCCCGGCTCCACCAGGTCGTATCCCTCGAAGAAGGCCGTGATCTCGGCAACGGTGCGGAACCTGCCAGTGCCGAGGAGCGCGAGGAACTTCTTCTCCGCGTCGCGGGAATCCTGGCTCGAGTCGCAGAAGTGGGTGATGAAGAGGTGGCTGCCGGACGGGACCGCCGCCATGTACGCCTCGACGATCCCCCGCGGGTCCTCGTCGTCGTGCAGGTGGTGCAGGATGCCGACCAGCATCACGCCGACCGGGCGGTCGAAGTCGATGAGCCGCTTGACGGCCTCGTCACCGAGGATCGCCGCCGGGTCGCGCAGGTCTGACGTGACCACCGCGGTCCGCTCGTTCACGGCCAGCAGAGCCCGCCCGTGGGCCGGCACCATGGGGTCGTTGTCGACATAGACCACGCGTGACTCCGGGTCGATCGACCTCGAAGTTGTCCTTGCCGTGCAGGACGACGTCATAGGCCCTGGCGATGCTGGGCCTGGTCGTGTCGATCGCGCTGTTCCAGTCGTCCGGAGTCTCGGCCACGGGTTTCTTCCTCGCGGAGTCGATCTCAAGATCATAGGGCGCGCTTGGCTCGACACATGTTCTTATCACCCTATAAATGCGCGCATTGTGCCCAGGTTTTCGGTGCCCGCAGAGGTCTTGTAAGGGAGTCCTGTCAGGATTACGATCTCACCACTCTTTAGGAAACTTTCCTAAATAAGGAGGCTGAACTCGTGGTCCGTCCCGGTACTCGCGGGAGCCTGGTGTTACTCGCACTCGCACTGATCGTCGCAGTCATGTCCCCGCCCGCCGCCGTGGCCCGCAGCGCGCCGGCCGCCTTCACGCATCCCGGCGTGCTCGTCAGCAGGGCCCAGCTCGACTTCGTCCGCTCCAAGGTCAACGCCGGCGCGCAGCCGTGGAAGGCCGCCTACGACCAGATGGTCGCCAGCAGCCTCGCGTCGTTGTCGCGTACCCCGAAGCCGCGGGCCGTCGTGGAGTGCGGCCCGTACTCGAACCCCAACCTGGGCTGCACCGACGAGCGCCAGGACGCGCTGGCCGCCTACACCGACGCGCTGATCTGGTACATCTCGCGCGACACCCGGTACGCGCAGAAGGCCATCCAGATCATGGACGCCTGGTCCGCCGTGATCACCGACCACACCAACAGCAACGCGCCGCTCCAGACCGGGTGGGCCGGCTCGTCCTGGCCCAGGGCGGCCGAGATCATCCGGTACACCTACACCGGGTGGTCCGCCACGGGCGTCAACCGCTTCGCGACCATGCTCAGGAACGTCTACCTGCCCGAGGTCATCAACGGCAGAGCCACGACGAACGGCAACTGGGAGCTCTCGATGATGGACGCCGCCATCGGGATCGCGGTGTTCCTGGAGGACAAGGCGGCCTACGACAAGGCGGTGAGCACGTTGCGGGCGCGCATGCCCGCCTACATCTACCTCACGAGCGACGGCGCCCACCCCAAGGGCCCGGCCGTCAGCAGCATCGACACGCGGTCCGAGATCGTCGCGTACTGGCATGATCAGGAGACCTTCGTCGACGGGCTCTCCCAGGAGACCTGCCGCGACTTCACCCACACCGGCTACGGCCTGGCGGCGATCGCGCACGTCGCCGAGACGGCCCGGATCCAGGGGCAGGACCTCTACCCCGAGATCGCCGACCGCCTGCGGCACGCGCTCGGCCTGCACTCCAAGTACCAGCTCGGCACGGCCGTGCCGTCATGGTTGTGCGGCGGCGGCCTCACGCTGGGCCTGGGCCCGGTCACCGAGGTCGGGTTCAACGCCCTGCACCATCGCATGGGCATCGGGATGACCAACACGCAGACCCTCACCGAGCGGCAGCGCCCGGCGGGCACCAACAACCTCTTCGTCGCCTGGGAGACCCTCACCCACGCCGGCAACCCGAACTGAAGCACACTGCCCTACGCCGGCCTGCCGCCGCTCGGCAGATCGGCACGGTCGGGCACCATTCGCGGGAGACCGCGTAGCCGCGGCTCCAGGTCCGCGGGCCACCGACGGCCCGCGGCCGGCCGCCGCGGCTGCTCCGCGCCCGCGCCCGCCGAGGCGTGCGCCGGCACGGCCCGCACGGGCGCCGCCCCCGCCAGTACGCCGAGCCACCAGTGCCGCCAGGTCTCCGTCACGCCACCCGCAGCGGGCGCAGGGCACCGCCCCACGCGAGCACCTGGTCGAGGACCAGGCTCAGCCTCTCCTCCTGGGCCGGGACGGGCTTGAAGGCCGTGAAGTTCTCGAAGTCGGTGTGGACAGAGAGCGTCACCTGAGCCTGCACGGTGGCCACGCTCACCATGGCGAGGATGTGCCGCAGGTGCTCGACCGCGCGCACCGCGCCGTCCACTCCGTAGCCGACGAAACCGGCCGCCTTGTTGCTCCACTCCGCGTACAGGAAGTCGATGGCGTCCTTGAGCGCGCCGGGGATCGAGTGGTTGTACTCGGGCGTCACGAACACGAACGCGTCGAAGGACGCGATCTTCTCCGACCACCGCTTGGTGTGGTCGTGCTGATAGTTCCCCATCGCCGGCGCGTTCGGCTCGTCCAGGTGGGGCAGGCCGTAGTCCTTCAGGTCGACCAATTCGTACTCGGCGTCACCGCGCTTGGCCGCCAGATCGTGCACCCACTGGGCCACCGCCTCGCCGTTGCGGTTCGGGCGGGTGGTGCCGACGATGATGCCAACCTTGGTCATGTCAGGTCCTCTCAGGAGACGCGTTCGGTAAAGGCGCGCAGACCCACCGTAGGAGTCGCCCCTGAGATAGCCAATGCGTGAACGGCTCGGCTTTTTGCGTGAGAGTCTCATGGCCAAGACTCCTCGGGTGGTGTGATCCTGCGCGGGTCGTGCCGGCTCATCCCGCCCGGCGGCGGCCCGAGCCCTGCCGCCGGCCATCCCCCAGCGCGCCGCCGGCGGCGGCGATCGCGCTGTGGAAGGAGACTTCGCTGAGCAGCCCCGGGGCGGCGACCATGTCGCCGGCGAGGAAGACGCCGTCGCCGCGGACGACGGCCGGCCGGTCCCGCCATGTCTGGCCGGGCAGGTCGAGCGCGCCCGTCCGGCGGTTGGCGAGGCTGTCGCGGTGCCAGGTGGTCCGGGTGCGCCAGCCGGGCAGAGCCAGGTCGACCATGGCCTCCAGGCGGGCCAGGCCTTCCTTCTTTCCCTCGTCCGCGCGCAGCGGCAGCTGGGCCTGGATCAGCGACTCGCCGGGTGGGGCG
>NZ_VCKY01000059.1 GCF_005889735.1 Nonomuraea turkmeniaca | reverse complement strand
GGGTTGGAGGCCCGTTCCCACAGGGGGCGCAGCGGGCGGGGGTCGCGCTTGACGAGGCGGCACAGCGCGATCACCGCGGGCCAGGGCGGCACCGTCTGGCCGCTGAGGTAGCGCGACAGCGACGACGAGCTGAGGCCCGCGTCCCGCGCGAGGGCCCGCACGCCGCGCCCGGACAACTCCTGGACCAGGCGCAGCCGGCCGGCCAGTTCGTGCTGCGGATCGACCTTCGCCGCCCGCTGCTGCCCAACCACCGTTTTACCGCCTCCCTGTCCCGCCCCGGCGGAAACTTCCCGGGACGGGTCGCCGCTGTTCAAGGCTGTTTCAGCTGTCCCACGGTGTCCCACCGCCGTCGTCATGGTAAGCCCGCCCGGCTGTCATGGAGCCACGCCCCCGAGGGAACGGGGCGCCGACCCGGAAGAGGAGAAACTCCGATGCAGTCTCGTATGCAGAACCCCGCCGTCGTCCTGTCCGGCGCGATGCAGCCCATCCAGGACATCTTCAAGGCCGTGCACTCCGGTGGGGTGGACGGGCAGACGCTGGAGCTGGTGCACCTGCGGGTCAGCCAGATCAACGGCTGCAGCGCCTGCGTCGACGCGGGCGCCAAGACGGCCCGCAAGGCCGGAATCAGTGACGAGCGGCTGGCCACGGTCGCCGCCTGGCGGGAGACCCCGTACTTCACCGATGAGGAGCGGGCGGCGCTCGCGCTGGCCGAGGCGGCCACCCGGCTGGCCGACCGCGCCGACGCGGTGAGCGACGAGGTCTGGGACAGCGCCGCCACCTACTTCGACGAGAAGCAACTGGCCGCGATCGTCCTGATGATCGGCGTCACCAACATGTTCAACCGGCTCAACGCCACCACCCGGCAGATCGCCGGCGCCTGGGGGTGAGCGGTGCGCCGCCCCGGGCAGCGGGCTCCAACCCGCGGCCCGGGACGACCGCTCGCCTCATCGCCGCGCGATCTCTCCGCGAAGCCGGAACCGCCGCGGCCACCTCTTGCACGACTGTCGTCCCCACCAAGATCTGCAGACCAGGAGATTCCATCATGACCGCAACGCTGAAGGCCACGAAGAGCACCACCGCAGCCGACAGGAAGCTCGACGGGTTCACCGACGAAGAACGGGCCGCGATGAAGGAGCACGCCCAGGAGTTGAAGAGGGCCGCGCGTCGCGGTCCGCGCGCGGCCAAAGCCGACGGGGAGCGCGACGTGCTCGCGAAGATCGCCGAGATGGCGGAGGCGGAGCGCGTCCTCCCGAGCGGGTCCATGCCATCGTCAAGGCCAGTGCGCCGGCCCTGTCGCCGAAGCTCTGGTATGGGATGCCCGCCTACGCCAAGGACGGCAAGATCGTCTGCTTCTTCCAAAGCGCGCAGAAGTTCAAGTCGAGGTGCGCGACCCTCGGCTTCAACGACCCGGCGAACCTCGACGACGGCACCATGTGGCCGACCGCTTTCGCGCTGACGGAGTTGACCGCCGACGACGAGGCGAGGATCGGCGCACTCGTGAAGCAAGCGGCAAGCTGAGGACTCCACTTGCTTGTTGCTCACGTGATGCTCCCAGCCCACGGGGTTTCAGCGCGTCAGCAGGTCGCGCAGGGCCTTGATGACGGTGGCGGGGTCCTGCTCGGCCATGAAGTGACCGCTGTTGACGGTGAGGTGGCGCAGGTCGGGCGCCCAGGCGCGCCACAGCCCGGCGGCGTCGTAGCCGAGGGCGGCGCCCCAGTCCTGCTGGAGCACGGTGACCGGCATGGCCAGCTGGTTGCCGGCCGCGCGGTCGGCCTGGTCGTGGACGAGGTCGATGCCGGCCGAGGCGCGGTAGTCGGCCACGATGGAGGGCACCGCGGCCCGGCAGGCTTCCAGGTAGGCGGCTCGGACGTCGGCCGGGACAGCCTGCGGGTCCGCACCCCACTGGTCGAGGAAGTAGCCGAAGAACGCGTCGGCGCTGGCGGCGATCATCTGCTCGGGCAGGCCGGGTGGCTGGGCCATCAGGTACAGGTGGAAGCCGACGGCGGCGCCGGCACCGTGCAGCACGTCCCACATGTCAAGGGTCGGCAGCACGTCCAGAATGGCCAGGTGAGTGATGGCGGCGGGGTGGTCCAGGCCGGCACGTACGGCGACCAGGGCACCGCGATCGTGCCCGGCCAGCGCGAACCGGTCGAAGCCCAGCATCCCGGCCAGGGCGACGACGTCGGCGGCCATGGTGCGCTTGGAGTAAACGTCGGGGCCGGTCTCTGCGGGCTTGTCGCTGGCACCGTACCCGCGCAGGTCGGGCACGATGACGGTGTGGTCAGCCGCCAGGTCGGCGGCCACGTGTCGCCACATCAGATGCGTCTGGGGGAAGCCGTGCAGCAGCACGATCGGGCTGCCCGAGCCGCCGACGGCCACGTTCAGCCGCACGCCATCGACCACGGGGACGCTCTGGTAGTCGAAGCCGGGGATGGCCAGTGTCATGGTGGCGCTCTCTCTCGTCGGTGATGGTGACGTCTTCACCCTGCCTGGCTCCGATGAGCATCCGATGAGCACGCGCCGGCGCGAGCTCGGCAACGAGCCACTGCGCCTACTCCTCAGCCGCCTTCTGGTTCACGGTGCGCGGCAGCTTCGGCTGATGCCGGCTGAGGATGCGCTGACAGAACTAGGTAGGGGCTACTCAGGCGCTTTCCGGCCCACCGGCGGACCATCTCAGAAGAGACCTCTTTCGGGAGATGGTGTGAGATGTCAGATTTCGAGGTGTTCCGTGCGACCACAAGCCTGGACAGGCTCAAGGCACTGGGCAGGGACGAGAGCCCGTACACCATCGAGGTGCGCTTCCTCGACGGGCTGAGCCTGACGCAGCAGGCCGCGTTCAAGGCCGCGGCGCGCCGGTGGACCAGGGTGATCGTCGGGGACCAGCCTGCGGCGGAGGTCCCCTCCGGCCCCGGACTCCCCGACGGCGTCACCCCCGGCGAGGTGATCGACGACATCGTCATCGTCGCGGAGGGCGGCAAGATGGACGGTCCGGGCCATGTCCTCGGCGGGGCCCTGCCGCTCCGGTTCCGGCCGAACGGGCTGCCGTTCGTGGGCTGGATGCGCTTCGACAGCGAGGACCTCGACAGGCTGGAGGCCGACGGCAGGCTCCACGACGTCATCGCGCACGAGATGGGCCACGTCCTCGGCATCGGCAAGACGGTCTGGCGCAGGCTCGGGCTGCTCAGCGGCGAAGGCACCGACGAGCCGCTGTTCATGGGACAGCGGGCCGGCCAGGAGTACGGCGCGCTCCTCGGCTCGCTCGAAGCCCACCCCGTCCCGGTCGAGAACGTCGGCGGCCAGGGCAGCGTCGGCAGCCATTGGCGGGAGTCGGTCTTCGGTGACGAGCTGATGACCAGCAGGGTCGGCAACGCGACGGCCTGCCCGCTGAGCAGGCTCACCGCCGCCGCGCTCGCCGACCTCGGCTACGAGGTGGACATGGCGGCCGTCGAGCCGTACGTGCTGCCCACACCCCTGCTGCTGGCCCAGAACCGCGAGCAGCCCAGCGAGCTGGTGCTCCACTGCGACATGGAACCGCCGCGCCAGCTGTGAAGGATCGCGGAGTGGCCGCCCTCATGTCACCTTGATCTTTCCTTGTGGGTATCAAGGTGACGACTTGGGTCAAACTCGTACACCACTCCCGTGGACGCTGACCCTGCTGAAGGGATGGCCGTTGTTCGGATGGCCGGGCGGCGGGTAGGGGGCGGCCTTCGGAGAGGAGGCGTGGTGTCGTTGTTCCGGCAGGACCACGTTGTGGATGATCTGACGATCGCCGGTCACCGCAAGCGAGGGCCGGGGTCGGCGGTCGTCTGTGTGCACGGTGCCGGGGTGTCCAGCAGGGAGTTGCTGCCGTTCGTCGATGCGCTGGGGGAGCGGCATGACGTCTGGGCGATCGACCTTCCCGGGTTCGGGGCGAGTGACAAGCCGGACCGGCCACTGACCCTGTCGGCACTTGCCGACGTCGTGGCCGCCTGGGTGGACCAGGCCGGTTTGGAGCGGCCGTGCCTGCTCGGGGCCTCCTTCGGCTGCCAGGTGGTGGTCGACGTGGCCGTCCGTCATCCAGAGGCGGCCGCCGCCCTGGTGCTGGCCGGTCCGACAGTGGATCCACGTGGGCGCTCGCCGTGGCGGCTGGTCGGGCAGTGGTTGCGTAACGCGCGAGGGGAAAGCCCACGCATGACGCCGCTGAACATCGCCGACTACCGTGACGCCGGCCTGCGAGGCGTGCTGGCGGCCTTCGGGGAGTCGATACGCGACCGGATCGAGGACAAGCTGACGCACGTCAGCGTGCCCACCCTGGTGCTACGCGGCGGCAGGGACCGGATGGTGCCCCAGCCGTGGGCCGAGGAGGTGACCCGGCTGCTGCCGTACGGGCGGCTGGTGGTCATGGAGGGGCTGCCGCACATGACGCCGTACCGGGATCCCGGAGGCGTTGCCCGCTGTGTCGAGGACTTTCTGTCGGAGGTGGCGGTATGAAGCCGGGCAGGGTCGTCGCGTCGTTCGATTCGGCGACCGGCATGCTGCGCGCGCTCTCGCGTTTCCTGCATGGACGGGACGTGCCGCTCATCGGGCAAGGCCCGGCGACGGCGGAGCCGGTGGCCTCGGCCCTGCTCGGGGCGGCCAACATGCTTCCGCGGCGGCTGCAGGAGAGGGCGTATGCGGCGAGCGGTTGGGCGGAGGCCGTGCCGCCGCACAAGGTGGGCAGCATCCGCTCGGACGAGCTGGCGCGATGGGTCACCGGGCATTATCCGCGTCGGCGCGGCCAGGTGGCCTTCGTCGGCTCGGCCAACGGCGCCCTGATCCACCTGTGCGCGGCGCTGGCCGCGCCCTGGCTGCCGCAGACCTTGCTGATCCCGGTACGGCGGCGCGGCGTGCGCCCGGACGAACCACGCGAAGACCTGCGCCACACCCGGGCGGCAGGCCAGGCCCTGCTCTCCGCCAACCCCGACCTCGTCCTGCACCACATGCACGACGCCAACCAGGACCGGCTGATGATCGCGGGCATGACCTACTTCCGGGTCAAGTGGCGCCGCCTGCCCGCGGCCTACCGGCGTTATCTGGAGGAGAACCTGGCCCCTGGCGGGACTCTGGTGGTCGCCGACTGCGGTCTGCGCTGGCCGGTGACGGAGGTGGATACCCGCTACGTCTTCCAGCACGGGGCGCTCGGCGGCGCGACCCGGGACGAGTACCAGAACGGGGGCCCGCGCGTGGCGGACTACCTGCGCCGATACGGCTCCCCGCACCGCCGGTGGGACTACCCGCCGGTAGACGGGCAGAGGCCGGAGGCGGAGTGGGGCTTCGAACCCGGCCTGCTGCCCGACCTTCAGGAGCTGGCCGCGCGCAACGGCTGGCGTCTGGCACGCATGAGCTTCGCCGAACCGGAGCACCTCAGCCCGGTGATCGCCGACCTGTACCGGGAGTGGTACCAGCATCGTGGCCTGCCGGCCGATCGGCTGCTCGCCGAATGCTTCCTGCTCCTCGAACCGTGGTGGACGCTGCGCAGCGGATCAGTGCCGTACTGGATGGTCTTCAACTCCGAGCCGTCGCGCGCGAGCCTGACCGGATACCTCGACAGGGCGGACCCCTTCGAGGAGATCAGGCTGCTGCTGTTCTCCCACGGGGTGGAGTCCGTCGGACTGGCCACGATCGAGCGATGGCGAGAGGTGCTGGCCCGCGCGAGCAAGATAGGCGTCTTCACCGGCATCGACACCCGCGCCTACCCCCGCGACTTCGCCAGCCTCGCCCGCGCACACCGGGAACTCGCCCAGATCCGGGCCACGGTCCCGATGCCGTTGCCGATGGACTGGCCGACGGCGGAGAAGTACCTCGCCGACCGCGACGAACTCCAATGGGACACCGAAGCCAACGGCAACACCAGCGCCCGATGACGTACCTGCGGACCTGGCGCATGTCCAGCGGCCACAGGTGTCGCGTTGCCGCGCTCGGTGTCTGCGTTCAGAGACGAGGGTCAGGGGTGATCGACTTGCCGAGGGCGCTGCCTGCCAGCCACTCCTCCCACGACTTGGCCCACGGCGTCGGCCCGTTGCCGAACTGGAGCTTGCGCGACGTCCCCGTGACCTCGATGATGTCGCCCCGCTGCGTGAACCTGTAGAACCAGCGGGCGTTGGCCAGGCTGGCGTTCACGCACCCGTGGCTGACGTTGCGATTGCCCTGCGCGCTGGTCGACCAGGGTGCGGCGTGGAAGAACATGCCGCTGTAGGTCATCCTGACGTTCCACTTGGTGTGAGCGGAGTACTCGCCCGGCCTGCCGATGGTGGCCGAGTCCATGAAGAAATCCGCGGCCTTCTCCTGGGCGATCATGATGCCGGAATAGCTCTCGTCGCCCGGCTTCCCCAAGCTGACCGGGATGGTCTTGACGATCTCGCCGTTCTTCCGCACGACCGCTCGGTGGGTCGAGTTGCGGATCTTGGTGATGTGCTCAGGACCGACGGTGAAGGTCACACGGCGGTCCTTGGCGCCCCACAAGCTCCGTCCGACCCGCAGGCCGGCCAGGTGGGCGACCACCGTGACCTTCTCGCCGGTCGGCCAGTACTCGCGCGGCCGGTACTGGATCTCCCGGTCGCTGATCCAGCTCCAGGCGCCCTCGACCGGCTTGGACATGTGAACCGTCAGAGATCGCTCGACCGCGGCCCGGTCCTCCTGCTCGGTCACCGGCTGCGACAACAGGAGCTGGATCGGCATCCCGACACCGACCTTCTCACCGTCCAGCGGCGACATGCCGCTCTCCAGCACCCGCTTCGGCTTCAGCGTGGTGAACTCGGCCTGCTTCGTCACCTGCCTGCCGTCCGTGCTGGTGGCCTGCACGCTCACCGTGTACGCCGTCGACGGCTTGAACGGCCACGTCGGCCGCCACGTCCCGTCGACGCCCGCGCTCCCGCTGACCTCGCGTCCCTTGGCGTCGGCGACGGTCAGCTTGGTGACCTTGCCGTCGGTGACCTTGACGCTGATCCCGGTGTCCGGAGGGACCTTCTTCGAGCCGTCGGCAGGCGTGATCGACAGCTTGGCCATCGGGCCCTGCTCGTGCTGCCTCTTGGGCGGCGTGTTGGAGCCGCCCGAGGTGCATCCGGTGGTCAGGACCAGCACCACCGTGAACGTGCTGACGAGTATGGTCCCGCCATTTCGCATCGCCGATGCCTCCAGTCCCCCGAGAAATAGGCATATTTCAGGCTAGGTAGCCTCCTGATGATACGGAGAGCGTTATGCCCATAACTGACAGTAGTCATACTGACATGCCGCGACCAGTGAGGACTTGATGTGAGATCCGCCCTGAACGAGCACGTTGCCATGCTCGCGCCAGTCTTCTACGCTATTTCGTAATTATGGATTACCGTAGGAGAGTGACGATGAGCGAGGACAGACTCGCCGAACTCGAGCGCCGGATCGCCCGCCTGGAGAGTCGGGTCGACACCGTTGGCCCATCGCGACGCCCTCCGGAGTCGCCGTCCCTCACCGCGGCCGCCTCCCGCATGCTCCATCAGGCGAAGAAGGAGGACAAGCTCGGGACGGTGGGCTACGCCGGAGCCGCACGGTTGGCCGGCGGTGAGCGCCTCTGGGACAGGCAGCACGCTCTCGCCGAGTTGTTGTCGGCCGATTGGGCGCCGGTGGCCGACATCCTGGAGTCCCTTGGCAGCCTGCCGCGGCTGGCGCTGCTCGCCGAGCTCGTACGACGGGGCCGGTGCACCAGCGCCGACCTCCAAGAGTCCCTGGGCGGAGACGGCGAGCAGACCACCAGCGGCCAGCTCTATCACCACCTGCGCGCGCTGCAGAGCGCCAGGCTGATCACACAACGGCGGCGCGGCGAGTACGAGTTGGCGCCTCAGGCCATGATCCAGGTCCTCACCATCCTCGCTGCCGCGTTCGACCTGGCCAACGACCCCCCGCTCGGCCCACCCGGCGATCTCCCCAACCCGGAATGACCAAGCGGGCAACAAGGTGAAGGCGAGATCCGGGCGAAGATGAGGAGCACTTGCCCATCGGGCCGTGTTCCCACGGGGCGGGCATTCCCGGTGACGAGCGGGACATCCGGCGGCGGCCTCCGGACGTATCACGCATGGGGCCTGGGGACCGCGTCAGAGATGGAGCTGCGTGATGACCGTGGACGACCGCTTCGGGCAAGGTGTGGGAGAGGCACGTAAGAACCGGTTGCTGGGCACAGCCAGCGAGGTCGTGACCGATCCGGTCTCGGACTGGGCGACCGACTTCTCCCATGTCGATCCCGTCTGGGCCGCCGATCCCTATCCGATCCAGGACGAGCTGCGGCGGCGTTGCCCGATCGCGCACACCGAGCGGTTCGGCGGCGCGTGGTTGCCGACGCGGTATGAGGACGTGGCGGCCGTCGCGTACGACACCGAGCGTTTCTCGTCCCGGGCGATCATCGTCAGCAACAACAAACCGCCACTCGACCTGGCTCCGGCAGGCGACGCCCCGCCCATCACCTCCGACCCGCCGTTCCATCGCGACGCCCGGCAGCTGCTGCTGCCGATGTTCACCAAGTCGGCGGTGGCCGGACAGGAGGCGGCGACGCGGGCGTACTGCCACGAACTGATCGACGCGATGCGGGGGCGGGAAGTCGTGGACGCCGCTCGTGACTACGCCCAGCACATCCCGGTGCGGGTGATCGCCGACATGCTCGGCTTCCCGCCCGAGGACGGCCCGCGGTTCCGCGAGTTCGTCGAGAACGTCCTGGAGAGCATCAACCAGTCACCCGAGGAACGTCTCGGACGCCAGGACGAATTGGTGGCCTACCTCGTCGCGCAGATCCATGAGCACGTCGCCCGTCCGCGCGACGATCTGACGACGTACCTCGTCAACGCCGAACTCCACGGGCAGAAGCTGGACCCCATGCACGTGGTGGGCACGATGATGTTGCTCCTCATCGCGGGCATCGACACGACGTGGAGCGCCATCGGGGCGTCGTTGTGGCACCTGGCCAGGACCCCGGTCGACCGCGAGCGCCTGGTGGCCGAGCCGGGGCTGCTGCCGGCCGCGATAGAGGAGTTCCTGCGCGCCTACGCTCCGGTGACCATGGCTCGCCTGGTCAAGCAGGACATGCGCTGGAACGGCGTGGACATGAAGGCCGACGACTGGGTCCTGCTGTCCTTCCCGGCCGCCAACCGCGATCCGGCCCAGTTCGAGCGAGCGGACGAGGTGCTCATCGACCGTAAGGTGAACCGGCACGCCGCCTTCGGCCTCGGCATCCACCGCTGCGTGGGCTCCCACCTGGCCCGTATGGAGCTCCGGATCGCCCTGGAGGTCTGGCTGGAGCGCATCCCCGCCTTCACCCTGGCCGACCCGGAGGCGGTGACCTGGGCTGCCGGCCAGGTACGCGGCCCCCGTGCCCTCCCTCTCCGCGTCTAGTCCTGCCGGCAGGTCGGGGTCGACCTCGAGCATGCCCGGCGGGGTGGTGGCGCTCGTCGGGCTCGGAGCGGCCGCACTCCACCGCGGTGGAGTGCGGCCGGCGCCGTTCGGAGGCGAAGCCGAACAGCGACGAGAGCGCCGCCGGCGTCACCGACTCGGCGTCACTCAGGGTGGGCTATATGATCTTTTCATCTGATATTTGCCCGATTGTCTGAAAGGTCTCCATGACCCACCCCCTCAGTCGGCGGTCCGCCCTGCTGGGCGCCGCGGCCGTGGCCGGCGTCGCCCTGTGGGACAGACCGGCCGAGGCGGTCGGCACCGCCGCGTTCGACGCCGCGCGTGAGCGGTGGGTGAGCCTGCTGGCCGGCGGGTCGTACAACTCCGCCTACACCGACAAGACGCAAGCGGTCGAAGGTTCGGCCAACGCGGTGCTGCGCAAGCTGAAGCCTGCCCCCGATCGCCCGAGCTTATGGCCCGACCTGCCGCTCGAGGACCCCCGGACGGGCAACTTCAACCGCGCCTACAACCGCATGCGCACACTGGCGCTGGGCTGGGCCACGCCGGGCACCGCCATGTACCGGGACAGGCAGGTCGCCGAGACGGCGGTCAGGGCGCTGGACTTCCTGTACGAGCACGCCTATCACGAGGGGCTCGACCGGCGAGGGAGCAACTGGTTCTGGTGGGAGATCGGCGTCCCCCGCTCGCTGACCGACACCTGCGCCCTGCTGTACGACGGCCTGCCCAAGGACCGCCTCGAGCGCTGGCTGCGCCCACTGCGCCGCTGGTGCCCCGACCCGGAACGCCGCGTCAGCCACCCCGGCGTCGTCGAGACCGGCGCCAACCGGGCGGGCAAGGCCATGTCGGTGGCGATGCGCGGATTGCTCACCCACGACGCCCGCCTGATCAAGCGGGCCAGGGAAGCGGTCTCCGACCTGCTGCGGCCGACCGGGGGCCCAGGCGACGGCTTCTACCGTGACGGGTCGTTCATCCAGCACGACGTGTACCCCTACACCGGCAGCTACGGCGTGGACTACCTGGAGAGCGTGGCCAAGCTGATCGCCATGCTCGCGGAGTCGCCGTGGGAGATCACTGGAATCGGGAACGTCTACGACATCGTGGATCGCTCGTTCGTGCCGTTCATCTTCGACGGGCTGATGATGGACTGCGTACGCGGCCGGCAGATCTCGGTGCAGGGCCACCGTGACTACCACTCGGGGCAGAAGGCGGTCGAGGCCATCCTGTCCTTGCTGGAGGCGGCGCCCGAGCGCCATGCCCGGTGCTGGCGACCGCTGGTGAAGGGCTGGCTCACCCGCAACCAGGCCATCCCCTACGAGACGCTCGCACCGCTGGCGAGCATCGCGAGGGCCAGGGCCCTGCTGGAGGACCCGTCGGTGCCGGTCGGCCCGCGCACGACGGGCACGTACGTCTTCGCCGACATGGACCGGGTGGTGCACCGCCGTCCCACCTGGGCGTACGCCATCGCGATGAGCTCGGAGCGCATCGGCGCGGCCGAGGCCATGAACCGGGAGAACCTGCGCGGCTGGTACACCGGCGACGGCATGACCTACCTCTACACCGGCGACCTCACCCACTGGAACGATGACCTGTGGCCCACGATCGACCCGTACCGGCTGCCGGGCACGACGGTCGACACCCGCAGGCGCGCCGATTTCCCGCACGGCAAGCGTCGCCTGCCACCCACCCCGTGGGCGGGCGGCGTGGCACTCGACGGCGAGTACGGCGTGGCGGCCATGAAGCTCATCGCCGACGGCTCCTCGCTGCGGGCCAAGAAGACGTGGTTCCTCCTCGATGACGCGGTGATCGCCCTCGGCGCCGGGATCACCGCCTCCGATGGCCGCCGCATCGAGACCATCGTGGAGAACCGCAACACCCACGACGGGCATCCGCCGCTGACCCGGGGCGACGGCTGGGTCCACCTGTCCGGTGCGGCCGGTTACGCGCTGCTCGACGGCGCCGACGCGAAGGTGATCCGCAAGAAGCGCACCGGCCGCTGGCGGGACATCGACAAGGGCGCCACCACCGGAGGCGACAAGACCCCCGTCACCAGGCACTACACCACGATCCTCATCGACCACGGCGTCGATCCGCGCAAGGCGCGCTACGCCTATGCCGTGCTGCCCGACGCCTCCATCGCGCAGACCGCGGCTTACGGCGGGCGGGTCGAGATCCTCGCCAACTCCGGAGCGGTGCAGGCCATATCCCGCGACAACGTGGTCGCCGCCGTCTTCTGGCGCGCGGGGACCGTCGAGACCGCGGATGGACCGCTGGCCGCCGACGGCCCATGCACGCTGCTGGTCCGCCGCGACCACAAGCGGGTACGGCTCGCGGTCTCCGACCCGTCGAGGACCGCCGACGAGGTGAAGATCACGCTGCCCTGGCCGGTGAAATCGGTCAAGGAAAACGACCGCAGCGTGCGCAAGGCCAAGAGCGCGGTCAAGGTGGAAGTCGGTGGCAGCCGCGGGCACGCCCACACCGCGGTGGTGTGCGTCTGAAACCTCCGACGAACCAAGTACTACTAGGCAGGCGCGTCCTCGCCCGCCGTGCTCTCCCGGACGATCAGCCGGTGGGGCACCGTGATCTCGGCGGGCGCGGCGGCGGTGCCGTTGATGGCTTCGAGGAGCGTGTTCACCGCCCGGCGCGCGATCTCGCCCTTGTCCGGGGCGACCGTGGTCAGGCTGGGCGTGCTGTACTGGCCCTCCTCGATGTCGTCGATGCCGACTACGGCCACGTCGTCGGGGATGCGCCGCCCCGCTCTGGTCAGCGCCCGCATCGCGCCGAGAGCCAGCAGGTCGTTGTAGCAGAACACGGCGTCGGGCGGCTCGGGCAGTGCCAGCAGCGACTCCATGGCCTCGGCGCCGAGCCGCCGGTGGAAGTGCGGGGTGGACACGATCAGGCGTTCGTCCGCCTCCAGGCCTGCCCGCGCCAGCGCCTGCCGGTAGCCGGCCGTGCGCAGTTGCGCCGTCTCGCCGGTCGCGTACGGCTGGTCGCCGATGGCGGCCACCCGGCGGCGGCCGAGGCCGAGCAGGTGGGCGGTGGCGTCCCGGGCCGCCGCCACGTTGTCCATGGCCACGTGGTGGAAGCTGCCGTTGAAGATGTGCTCGCCGAGCAGCACGATCGGGACCCGGTTGCCCCGGGCCCGCAGCTCCTCGGCGGACACGGTCAGCGGGCTCAGCAGGAGCCCGTCGAACATGGTGGCCCGCGAGTCGCGGCCGAGTAGCTCGCGCTCGCGTTCGCCGTCGCCGTCGGTCTGGTCGATCATCACCACGTAGCCGTGCGCGCGCGCTGCGGTGATCACCTCCCGGGCCAGCTCGGCGAAGTACGGGACGTCCAGCTCGGGCACCACCAGAGCGATCATCCCGGTGCGTCCCTGTTTGAGGTTGCGCGCGATCAGGTTGGGGCGGTAGTCGAGCTCATCCAGCGCCGCCTGGACCCGGGCACGCAGCTCGTCGGAGACCGGCGCGTAGCCATTGACCACGTTGGACACCGTGCGGATCGACACGTTCGCCCGCTTGGCGACGTCGCGCAGGGTTGCACCGGCCATGCGTCTCCTATACCTCCGACTCCCGTTCCTGGGAAGATCCTATACCTGCTCTTGCATCGTTGCAGACGAATATGCATGATGTCTGCATCGTTGCAGAGCCCTCACGTGAATCGATGCCGAGGAGTCAGAGATGCCCGAACCCCCCCATGGACCGCCGTGGATTTCTCAAGGGAGCCCTGGGCCTCGGCGCGCTCGCCGCGACCGGCGGCGCGCTGGCCGGCTGCGCCCCCGGCACCCCCGGCGGGCCAGGCGCCCAGCCGAGCAAGCTCGCCAAGCCCGGACATGATCCGCCTGCTGCGTGGGGAGGAGACGCCACAGGCCGGCCTCGAACCGGCCGCCACCCTCAAGGTCCGGGAAAGCACCGCTCCACCCGCAGACCGTTGACCCGGTCTCCGTACGGTCTCACCGCACGAAGACCGGATCCAGCGAATCAGCGGGCCGTGGCCGCTACGAAGGTGAACGAACCGGACGGGACGGTGTACACGGCATAGTTCCCCTCCATCCGGAGGAACGTCGCTCGGTGCGGCGCTGCGACGAGGTGTCGTTCCTTCGCCGGCACCCAGACCTCGGCGGCGGTGTTCGAAGGCGCCTCGACCGTCAGCTTGAACCAGCCGTCGCCCTTGGTCCATGCGGAACGGGCGGTGCCCTGCGGCGTTTCGTAGCTGCCCCGCACCGAGGTGAGGCCGCCGACCGGCTTGGGCTGAATGACGAGGCGCCGGTAGGCGGTGGAGCCGCCGGCCTCGCGGATGCCCGCCAGCCCGGTGTGGAACCACTCCTCTATCTGGGCGAGGATCATGTGGTCTTCGAGGCCCCGCGGTTCCACTGCTCGCCGATCGTGGTCATGCCGCCCGGATTGGCGGTGGTGGACTGCATGAAGAACCCGTAACTCGGCTGGTCGTCGCCTTGCAAAAGGTCCCACAGGACGTCGTCCCTGCCGCCGTCGGCAAGGGCCCGGACCGTCGGGGCCATGCCGATGGTGCCGCCGCTGAAGTGCGGGCCCTCGCCGTTGGGGTGGTAGGCGTACACGAGCTCGACGAGCGCGTCGAGGACCGCCTGGCGTTCGTTGTCGGGGACGAGCCCGGCGTCGAGCGCCAGCGCCTGTGCCGTCTGGGTCGCGCCGGCGGTCCCGGCGTTGCCCGTGCTGGTGTAGCGGCGCAGTTCCTGGTTGTAGAAGTGGGCGTTGAACGCGTTCTTGATGTCACCGGCGAGCGCCTGGTAGCGGGCGGCGTCGTCGGCGTGACCCGTCAGTTCGGCCATCTTGGCCAGCTTCTTGATCATGATGTAGTAGCCCCAGGTGCCGGTGATCCGGCCCGAGGTCTGGTCGGCCGTGACCCAGTCGGCGAGGGCGGCGCGCCGGCCGCCACCGACGGCGGTCGCAAAACCCCTGGCAGCGGTCCGGACCGACGTCACGTCCAGGGCCCGGCGGGCATGGGGGCCCTCGCCGCGTTCGACCTGCCGGCCGGATGACATGCCGTACGGGTGGTGGGGCAGGAGGACCCTTTCGGGATGGCAAGGAGCAGCGGGGGCCCGATGCGGGATACGGGTGCGCAGTGTGAACGGATGGCCAGGGAGGCTCTTGGCCTGACCGATCTGCGGCCGGGCCAGCTGGCCGCGATGACGGCGCTGGCCGAGGGCCGGGACACGCTGGTGGTGATGCCGACCGGGAGCGGCAAGTCGGCGATCTACCAGGTGCCCGCCTTGCTCCTGCGGGGGCCGACTCTGGTGGTGTCCCCCCTGATCGCCTTGCAGCGCGACCAGGTCGAGGCACTGCGCAGCCGCGACGAGGACGCGGTGAGTCTGGACGCCGGAACTCGCGTGGGTAAGCGGACGGCGGCCTTCGAGTCGCTGCGGGCGGGCGAGGCGGAGTTCTTCTTCTGCGCGCCGGAACAACTTGCCCGCCCCGATGTCATGCACGAGTTGGCGGCCGCGGCCCCTTCGCTCATGGTGGTCGATGAGGCCCATTGCATCTCGTCGTGGGGACACGACTTCCGCCCCGACTACCTGCGGCTCGGATCGGTGGCCCAGGCGCTGGGCCGCCCGGTGATCGCCGCCCTGACGGCCACCGCGGCGCCTCCGGTGCGGGCGGAGATCGCCGAGCGGCTGGGCATGCGCGAGCACGTGGAGATCGTTCAGGGCTTCGACCGGCCCAACATCTCGCTCGAGGTGCGCCGGATGCTCGACGATCCCGCCCCCGAGATCGTCACAGCGGTCATCGCGGAACCGATGCCCGGCATCGTCTACACGGCCTCCCGCAGTCAGACCGGCCGCCTGAGCGAGCTGCTGACCGAGGCCGGCACACGCGCGGCGGCCTACCACGCCGGCCTGCGGCGGGTCCAGCGTGACGATGTGCACGGCCGGTTCATGGCCGGCGAACTGGATGTCGTGGTCGCCACCAACGCCTTCGGCATGGGGATCGACAAGCCGGACGTGCGTTTCGTCTTCCACGCCGAGATCCCAGGGTCACTGGACTCGTACTACCAGGAGATCGGCCGGGCGGGCAGGGACGGCGAGGCGGCCAAGGCGGTGCTGTTCTACCGGCCTGAGGACCTGGCCCTGCAGCGCTACTTCACTGGAGGCGTGCCCGACCCCGAGACGCTGACACGGGTCGCCGATGCGGTCGCGGCGTCCGGCCCCGGCAGTGACCGCAAGGGACTGCGGGAACGTACCGGACTGTCATCGCGCCGCCTGACGGCGCTGCTCGACCTGCTGGAACGGGTCGGTGCGGTACGCCTCGGCACGCGCCGCGTCGACCCCGTGCCCGGAGCGCCCGACCCGCAGGAGGCAGCCGGCCTCGCCCGCGGGCTGGCCGAGCGCCGCAGGGACATCGAACGCACCCGGCTGGAGATGATGCGCCGCTACGCCGAGACCGGCGACTGCCGCCGGCGTTTCCTGCTCGGCTACTTCGGCGAGGAACTCGCCGCCGCCTGCGGCAACTGCGACACCTGCCGCGCGGGAACCACCGACCGGCCGCAGGAGGGCGGTCCGTTCCCCGTGCACGCCCGCGTGGAACACCGGACCTGGGGCCCCGGTCAGGTCATCCAGCGAGGCGAGGACCGGCTGACGGTGCTCTTCGAGGAGGCCGGCTACCGCGAGCTCCACCTCGACGCCGTACTCGAACAGCACCTTCTGAGGGAAACCCCTGCCCCCTCCTGACCTGCTCGGGAGAGGCGTCTCCTCTCTGGTGCGGCCATGTCGCTCGCATTACCCCGATGAAGGCCAATCCGTCCTGCCGGCACGACTGAGTCCATCCTCCTGGGTAGGAGAAAGGATGATCCATCTACGGAGGAGGGTCTCTCATGGACAGTCCTCGTACTGCCGCCGGTCGCAGCCCCGTCCAGCTGGCAGCATTCGTCGTGGGAGCCGTGTTCGTGCTCGTCGGTGTGCTCGGGTTCATCCCCGGCGTCACGACCAATTACGACGAGATGGGATTCGCCGGCCACCAGTCCGGCGCGCTGCTGCTGAACGTGTTCCAGGTGTCGATCTTGCACAACATCGTCCACCTGCTGTTCGGGATCGCCGGCATTCTCTTGTCCAGGACGTGGTCGGGAGCCCGTGCCTTCCTCATCGGTGGTGGTGTCGTCTACCTGCTGCTGTGGATCTACGGCATGCTCGTCGCGCACGACAGCCCGGCCAACTTCGTCCCGCTCAACGCCGCCGACAACTGGCTGCATCTGGTCCTGGCCGTCGGTATGATCGCCCTCGGCCTGCTGCTGAGCCGTCGCCGAGCGACCACCACTCGCTAGGGGACTCGGGGCAAGATCATCACCAAGTGGTGCGGTGGCCAGGATGATCATGGCCTGCTGCGCGATGAGACGCAGGATCCTCCTGGATGAGCCGCCTCATGGGTTCGATCCGGTGCCCGCACCGCTCGGGCTCCCGTAGGGACAGGACCATCGCCGCAGCGATGCGGCAGTCCTCCGCTTCGGTGATCTTGCGGCTGCGCGCGCGTCTCTACCGGCGCATCCACGCGGCCGAGAGCGCCGACTCCGACGCCGACGGCGTCCCCGACCTCTACCAATCCTCCTAACAGGAAAGCCGAAGACCAAGCAGTCCACCAACCCTTAGATCAAGCTCAGCGAGCGCGCAAAAGCCATTGATCATAACGGGGGCCGGCAGGTAGCGTCCTTGCTTGGTGACGATCGTGCGTTCGAATTGTTGCCAGAGACTGCATGCCGATCAGGAGATACGTATGGTCAATCGAACGTTAGGTATATTAGCTGTCAGCCTCCTCGCCTCCCTTTTCGTGGCCGCGCCGACCGCGGCCGTCAGCGCCGCCGTGACGACCGACCCGCTGGCCTCCTCGCAGGCGGCCGCCGCTGAGATCGCGACGTTCTGGCTGGGGGACGGCGGCGCCAACCTGGCCGCCGCAACCCCGTACAGCGTCCAGACCGCCGTCAGCAAGATCGTCACCGGCAGCGGCGGCATCTCACCCGACACCCAGCCTGGCTCCATCCCGCCGTCGCTTCCTGCCACCACCGGGACGGCGAAGGCCGGCGCGCCCACCACCGCGGGCAAGGTGTTCTTCGCCGTCTACTCCGCGGCCAGCACGCATTGGAGCGGAGCGGTCCTGCCCGGATGACCGGGCAGCCCTGAGCCGGATCAGCCACCGCCAGGCCGCCCGGCCGGGCGGTGGCTGATCCGGCGATGAGAGCTTCTTCGCCTCGCTGGAGTGCGAGCTGATCGAGCGGCGAACCTTCCGCACCACCTCGCCTATGCTGCCGCATCGTCGCAGGTTGGTGGAACGGCCGGGAGGTCACGGGCGAGGTGACCGGCGGTCTCGCCGCTCTTCGAGTTCTTCCGCGCTCACCGGGATGAGCATCGGCTGTCCGGCCACACCGAACATCGTGACGACGAATTCGGTTTCGGCGTCTGGGAGGTTGTTGGCGTCCTGGTAGTGGATGAGGTCGCCGCCCGGTTCCCAGAACGTCTCTCCGGCCTTGACGACCCGCTCTGGTTCACCTTCCAGCTCAAAGAGCATCTCGCCTCTGATCAGGTATCCGAATGTGGGACCGGTGTGGCGGTGCGGTGGGTTGCCCTCGCTGCCGGGCGGCAGGGTGACCCGGATCGTCATCGCCTCGGCGTTGTCGGGCATCGGCGGCGGCGATGGCACCGACGAGATGAGTTCGATCTTCGGCGGCGGCGTGGTCGCGTTGGGGTTCTCGAGGTGATGCGGATGATCGGTGCTCATGGGTTTCCTCCTGTCCTTTGTGGTCGTTTCTGTTGTCAGCCAAGACAAGGTGGTGCGGTGGTCTGTAACGGCCGGTTCAGCCGGCGGATCAGGTCTGCCGGCCGGCCTACCTGGGCGCATCATCGACCTTGATCTTGTCTCCCGTGTCGGAAATGAAGATGACCAGGAGTTTCGCCGGTTTTGTTCGGCTGGTGTTTTCCGTGAGCACATGGTGGGCGCCCGGCGGCTCCACCCAGTTCTCGCCCCGGCGGTACGTACGCACTGGCTCGCCACTGAGCTGGCTGCGCACCGTGCCCTCGAGCACGTAGGCGTACACGAAAGCCTTGCCGTGCCGATGCGGCACCGCACGCGCAGCGGGCGGGAAGTCTGCGATCGCCGAGGTGAACGTCTTGCCCTTGACATTCGGCAGCGCCTGTTCCAACAGAGGCGATAGCGTCTCGGACGGTGGCGGCGAAACCGTGGCGGCAACCGGCACCTCGCCGGCAACTGGCACCATGCCGGTCGCGCGCTCTGCCGCGGGGGCGCAAGCGGCGGCCGCGGCCACCATAGTGGCGGCCAGAAAACCACCGGCCCACCGTGCTCGGATCATGACGACTCTCCTATCCTGCTTGGACCTTTGCGCCGCACGGGCGCCGCAAGGCGTCCCGGCTTCCGCCCCAAGGGCGCTGCTCCGGCTCGCCACACCACCGGACACGGCGGGAAGTGGCTCGCCTCGGCGCGGCGTCTCGGTCAGGCGGAGTGGAGTTGCTCGAGTACGCTGCCCAGACAGGTGGAATGCCTACCGGAGGCGGATTCAAGCCTTGGTGATGGTCTGCTCAGGCACAGGTCGACCCCCGCCCAAGCACCGAACCGCGACGAAGTGCGCGGGCCGGCTGACCTGCGGAGGGGTCGGCAGTTCGCGTGCCTGGACTGAACTCCGTGACCGAGCAGAGCGCGCCTTCGACCGCGTGGCGATCGTGAGCCGCTGCACCGTCGCCGGCAGCGGAGCCGGCCTGCAAGGCGGTCATTCGCCTTCCGTGACCCGGATGATCGTCTTGCCGAGGGTGCGCTGGGCGAACGCGGAGGGCGCCTCGGCGAGCGTCCGCACGGCCCCGACGTTCACGCGGAGCCGTCCGTCCCGCAGCCGCCGGGCCAGATCCGCGAGCCGGGCGCGATCGGGTTCAACGACGAAGAAGATCGCTTGCCCGTCCCGGGGCCGGACCGCGGGCGGTGAGACCATAGTGACGAGCGTGCCGCCGGGGCGCACGAGCGCAGCCGAGCGGTCCAGGACGTCGCCGCCGATCACGTCGAACACCACGTCGACCTGGCCGGCATCGTCCAGGGAATCGGCCTGCAGGTCCAGGAAGGCGTCCACGCCGAGCCCGAGTGCCGCGTCCCTGGCGGCGGCCCGGCCGGTGCCGATCACCCGGGCTCCTGCCTCGCGGGCGAGCTGCACCGCGATGGAGCCGACACTGCCCACGGCGCCGTGGATCAGGACCGTCTGGCCGGCAGTGAGGCGGCCGTGGTCGAACAGGCCCTGCCATGCGGTCAGGCCGGAGATCGGCAGTGCGGCGGCCACGGTGTGTGCGATGTCGGCCGGCAGCGGCGCGAGGTTGCGGGCTTCCACCGCCACGTACTCGGCCAGCGAACCGTTGCGGGCCCAGTCGGTCAGCCCGAACACCCGCTGGCCGACGGTCAGGCCGGTGGTTCCGTACCCCAACTCGGCGACGACACCCGACATCTCGTGCCCGGGCACACTCGGCGTCCGGTCGCGGCCGGCGCGATCGGTCCACGTTGCCGGCCAGTCGAGCTCTCCGCGGGTGAAACCGGCTGCGTGCACCCGTACGATGACGTCGTTCTCGGCGGCATGGGGGTACGGCTCTTCCGTCAGGGAAAGCCCAGCCAGGCCGGCGGATCGGTGTCGGACGGTGATGGCTTGCATGACAGGGTCCTCGCCAGTGGTGCAGACATCGAGCAGGACGAACGTACCCGCGGGTGCAGGGATTTGATCCGTTCGAACTCGCTGCGGCGAGTCGCAGGGTCCCGCCACCATCCCGCCTCGAAGGCCGCGGGATCGTTGCCCGATCCGGCGATGAGCAGGACCTTGCCGTTGTGCAGCAGTACAGAGTGCACTGCCCGCACCGGGGCCGGACTTCCCGCGCAGGCCGATGCTACCGACTACCGGCCCATCAGCTGCCAGGCTGTCCGAAGGGAAAGGCCGACATGTCGCCCGTCCTCATCCGCTCGAACGCCTGCCGCATGGACTCGGCGTCGTTCAGATGCGGGAACGGCTCGCCGGCGGGGACGTCCACGCCGAGGAAGGCGCACAGCGGTTCCCACCCCTCGCGTACGTCGAACACCAGCAGCCGCTCCGCGGGAACGGTCTGCTCGACCGTCTCCACGTGCCGGTTGAAGGCCGCCACGACCAGCTCCTCGTCGGCCAGGTCGTCCCCGAAGGTCCAGTCGGGGCCGAAATGGGTGCGCCCTATCTGGTCCAGCGCCGGCCGCATTCGCTGCATGCTCGCGAACAGGAGGCGGACCTGCTCGGGCATCTCGTCCGACAGGTCCGGCCGGTTCTCGCCGGAGAGCAGCATCCGGATGCTCGGGTACCACGTGTGCGGGTCCCGTACGGTGAGCACGACCTTCCCCTCGGGATAGGCGTCGGCCAGCTCCCGCCAGTAGTGGCTGGCGGGCCAGTCCACCTCCGCCTCGTAGCCCTCGAACACCCGGTCCCAGTCCTCACGAGTCTGAACCTTCCCGGCGACCGCCTCCAGCCAGCGATCGACGTGGTCGGGATGGGTCATCACCTCGACCATGTGGTAGCAGGGGGCGAAGCCCAGCCGCTCCAACGCGGCCTTCATTGACGTGGTGCCGGTGCGCGGGAGGCCCGCGCCGATGACTTTCATCATGCCGAGATCCCCTCCGATGACGGTCGCCCTCAGGCTAGGAGGACGGGCAATAATGCTCAACATCGGTACATCTTTCTGGCGGCAGGGGATGAGGCCAAACGCCCCGTCGCTCCACCCGAGCCAGTTCCCAATGTCCTCATCGAGCTGCGGCAGGGTCACCCAGGCCCGCGCTCGGCCATAGAAGGCGAGGTCGTCGGGGTTTGCGCGCCAGCGGCACGGGCGGCATCGGCCGAGTGCGCGTCCAGTGCCGTGTCCAGGGATCGCCGTGTCCGCCACGAACACCGCGACCGCCCACCGGGACGGCTCCGAGTGGACGGTTCATCGGCGAAACCCACACCTGAAGATCTTCAGGAATTAACTCATCAGGTGCACGTGCACACTGTGAGTGACAAAGCCTGGCCGTAGCGCCAGAGCGCACGCGCCCCGGTTCGACCCCTCAGGGCCGGGGGCGCGTGCGCTTCACGGGGTCACGTGTAGAGGAAGTAGTAGCGGTACCGGCTCTCCCACTCGCATGAATAGTCCTCCCACCAGCCCTTGGTGACGCCCTGACTGCCGATCCGCTGGCACTCCGAGTAGTCCCTGAAGACGCCGACCAGCTTCGCGGCGTGCGCCGGGGTGGCGCCGATCGTTAACGACACTCCGAGGACCATGATGGCCGAGACGAGAACAGCGCGTACCTTTCGCATTCGTCCTCCTGGGACTGGGGGGATCATGACGGTGGACATTATCACTCACTACGCGCCAGAAAAGGTTGTCACGTTCGCGTCAGTCGCGGGGAGGGCATGAAACTTTCATCGGCGTTGCCGTGGAACGGCGGATGTTTCACGGATGTTTACCGCCGGTAACGTCGGTGTTACTTCCGGGGGCACCTGTTTTCGGGAGGTCCAGCTGCTGTCAATTCCAGACCGGGCGGCCTTAAAGACCTCGTGGGTACGTATCCGACCGCCTGTGCACGCCATGGATCATCTGAGACAGTCTTCGCGCTTCGTGTCTATAAAGGGCGATTTAGGCTACTTTTCCTGTTTGGTTGGAACGATACGAAGAAAACTTTGACCATCGTCACTTACGTGTCATATCGTCTCCCGGGCCCATATCGATGTGAGCCGCGACACTCGAGCAGGACGTTGTTCTCGCAGGCGCTACGGTCGGCGTGTTGATCGCGGCTGCCCTGGCACCGGAGGAGACACGGACGGCCACCGGGAAGCGGCGATCATCCGACCAACCGGAGTCGCACCATGCAAGCTCGAATCTGCACGGCCATGATCGTCGGCATGGCGATGACCGTGCTGGCCGCCGTCGGTGTGTCAGCAGCGTTCGCGCCGCCGGCTCACGCCACGCAGGTGGTTACTGATATCGCTTACGCGCCCGCACAGCCGGTCGGCAGCAGGGGGCATATGCTGGACCTTTACCTGCCGTCCACCGGCATCACGCCCCGGCCGCTGCTGATCTGGCACACTGGCTCGGCTTGGACGAGCGACGACGGCAAGGCCGGCGCGGACGCGATCGCGGACATCTTCAACCCTCTGGGCTTCGCCGTGGCCGGCGTCAGTGTCCGGTCCAGCGCTCAAGCGATCTTCCCTGCCCAGGTGCACGACATCAAGGCGGCCATCCGCTGGCTGCGCGCGAACGCCGCCACGTACCAGCTCGACCCCAATCGCTTCGCGATCATGGGTGACTCCTCGGGTGGCTGGCTGACGGAGATGGCCACCCTGTCCGGCGGCGTGGCGGCGCTGGAGGGCACCGTCGGCACGACCGGCGTCTCCAGCGCCGTGCAGGTGGGACTGGCCTTCTACAGCCCGACCGACTTCCTGCAGATGAACGCGCAGAACCTGCCGACCGGCGGGCTGGACCACGACTCTCCCGCCTCCCCGGAATCCCTCCTGGTCGGCTGCCCGATCCAGACCTGCCCGGCCACGGTGGCCCAGGCCAATCCGATGACCTACGTCGACAGCAACGACCCGCCGCTGTTGTTCCTGCACGGCCAGGCCGACTTCCTGGTGCCGCACGGGCAGAGCGTCCTGCTCTACAACAGGATCAAGGCCCAGTGCGGTGACGCCACGTTCGTCTCGGTGCCCGGCGCAGATCACATGATGCCCCAGATCATGGACCCCGCCCAGTACGGTATGCAGACCGTCCGCACCACCACCGACTGCACCGAGACGGTCAGTACCGGCACGTTGAACCCCACCTGGCCCAACTTCGCGACCTTCCTGCGCACCGGGCTCAAGATGGGCACGTCCTGCGAGGTCGCCTACGCCACCGCCGCCGGGAGCGGCACTTTCACCGGCAGCGTGACCATCAGGAACACCGGCACGACCCCCATCCAAGGCTGGACCGCGACGTGGACCTGGTCGGGCAACCAGCAGATCACGAGCGCCTGGAACACCACGGTCACCCAGACCGGCGTCCGGGTGAGCGCACGCGACGCCGGCCATAACTCCTTCATCGGCCCCGGCTCCAGCCAGAGCTTCGGCTTCTCGGCGACCGTCACCGGGACGAACGCCATTCCCGCCCAGTTCTCGGTCAACAACATCGTCTGCACGAGAGCAGCCTGAGACGACGTGCGCCGGGCCTGAGCCGAATGGCGACGGCCCGGCACCGTTCTCCCGTCGTCCGGATTCTGGGACCATTACATTCGGAGAAACCGCGACGCGGAGCGGAAAGACGCATTTCCAGAATTCAACACGTTCCGTCGAGTCCCGATCACGGAATGTCGCCGACCGGATTTCGGGCCATCATATTGCTTCACCCGAAGGTCGCCCCTATCCTTGCCTCTGACCGCTCGCCGGTTAATTTCACGTTGTTTTCATTGACCGGCCGGGGGTCACTTGATATCCCGGGACCCCGAAATAAATCGGATAAGCCGCCTTCCGCTGCTGAAGGACGTTGTCCGGGATCGTCGATGAGTTAGGGGACGTGTGCGTACATCCAACATGTTCGTCAGGAGCCTTGGCGTCTATGTGCCTGACAGCGTGAGCGTCGAGCAGGCGGTTCGTGAGGGCTGGTACCCGGCCGAGGAAGTGGAGACGTTCCAGCAGATCGGCGCGGCGGTGGCCGGCGACATGCCCGCGCCCGAGATGGCGCGGCTCGCGGTCCTGGACGCGTATGACCGCTGGGGTGAGTCCTCCCCGCGCGATCTCGACCTGCTGCTCTACCCGTCGGTCTGGCATCAGGGCCCGAACGGCTGGCAGCCCCAGCACTACCTGCAGACGCACCTCCTCGGCGGGAACGTGCCGGCGTTCGAGATCCGGAGCGGCTGCGTAGGGATGATCAGCTCGCTCGAGCTGGCGGCGAGCTACCTGCAGGCCGACGCGGACCGGGAGACGGCCATGGTCGTCTCCTCGGACAACCACGGCACCCCGCTGGTGGACCGCTGGCGGATGACCCCCGGGGCGCTGATCGGCGACGCCGCGGCCGCGCTCATCCTCGGCAAGGAGTACGGCATGGCCGAGCTCCTGTCGGTGAACGTGACGGTGATCCCGGAGGCCGACGCGGTCAACGACGGCGCCTACCCCCTGTTCCCCCCGGACGCCACCATCGGCAGGGGGCTGAGCTTCGGCGACCGGCACGAGGAATTCCGCCAGCGGCTGCTCAAGGCGCAGGGAACCGGGATCCACCTGACGATCCAGAAAACGATGATGCAGCAGGTCGAACAGACCCTGGACGAGGCCGGGATCGGGATTGCCGACATCACGCGGGTGGCGTTCCCGCACGGCCGCCGCGAGGACCTGGACGGGCAGATGTCCTGGCTGGGCATCGACGAAGATCAGACGACCTGGGACTACGGGCGGCGCGTCGGCCACTGCGGCGCGGTGGACCAGTTCATCGCCTTCGAGCATCTGATCGCGACCGGCGGGCTCGTAGCCGGCGATCACCTGCTCATGGTCGGGTTCGGCTCAGGAACGTCCGTCGCCGCGGCGGCGTTCAGGATCCTCTCTCCCTCTCCCGTCACGAGGGGAGCACGCGCATGACCGAGCTTGCCGAGATCACGCAAAAGCTGGTCGACTTCATCCAGGAGAACCTCGTCCTGGACGGCGACGACATCAAGGTCGACGAGACGACCCCGCTCCTCGTGTCGGGTCTCCTGGACTCCCTGCGGACGGCGCGGCTGCTGAACTTCCTCCGGAGGGACATCGGCGTCTCGATCCCCGCCGCGAAGCTCGACCCCGAGAACTTCAGGGACGTCCTGACCATCGTGACGATGGTCAGAGAACTCGAATCCGTTTAGCCGGAGCGAGGGCAGAGTCATGCAGTGGGCGAACACGTACATCAGCGGAGTGGGAGCCTTCCTCCCTCGGACCGTCGTCAGCGTCGAGAAGGCCGTCGCCAAAGGCTGGTACCCGGCCGAAGAGGTCGAGCTGCACAACCTGGCAGGGGCGGCGGTGGCCGGTGACCTACCGGCTCCGGAGATGGCCCTGCACGCGGCGCAGAGCGCGCTCAAGCGCAGCGGGCGGGCACCGGCCGACCTGGATCTCCTCCTGTACGCCTCGTCTTGGCACCAGGGACCGGACGGCTGGCCGCCACATTCCTACCTGCAGCGCCATCTCGTCGGCGGGAACGTCCTGGCCACCGAGATCCGGCAGGGCTGCAACGGGATGTTCATCGCCATGGAACTCGCGGCCAGCTACCTGGACGCCGCTCCCGGCCGGCAGGCCGCCCTGCTGGTCGCCTCCGACAATTACGGCACGCCGCTGATGGATCGGTGGCGGATGGGCCCCGGCTACATCGGCGGGGACGCCGCCAGCGCGCTCGTGCTGACCAAGGAGGGAGGGTTCGCGCGCCTGATGTCGGTCTGCACGACGACGGTGGCCGAGGCCGAGGAACTGCACCGGGGCAGCGAGCCCTTGTTCCCCCCGGGTGTCACGGTCGGGCGCCGGATGAGCTTCGCGGCCCGGAACGAGCAGTTCCGGCACCAGGTCATGCCCAAGGGCGAGGCCACCGCGGCGTTGTTCAACATCCAGCGGGCGCTCATGGAGGTCGTCGAGCGTGCGCTGGACGAGAGCGGCATCGAGGCCCGCGATCTCACCCGGGTGGCGTTCATGAACTACTCCGAAGAGATCGTCGAACAGCGGTGCATGGCCGTGCTCGACCTGCCCATGTCCCGCTCGACCTGGGACTACGGCCGCACCATCGGCCACTGCGGGGCCAGCGACCAGGTCCTTTCCCTCGACCACCTGCTCATGACCGGGCAGCTGGTCCCCGGCGACCACATGCTGATGCTCGGCACCGGGCCGGGAGTGACCGTCTCAAGCGCCGTGATCAAGATCATTGAAACTCCTCAATGGGCCTGAAATCGAAGGGAACAGAACCAGATGGTCGATAGTCCGCGCGGAGCCCGGGTGGAACCAGTGGCGGTGGTCGGGATCGGATGCCGTCTTCCCGGCGACGTCCATTCACCGGACGAGTTCTGGGACCTGGTGTGCACCGGCCGGAACACGACCCGGTCGCTGCCCGCCGAACGATGGCGCCGGTACGAGAACCGGAGCCCCGAATACGCCGCCGCGCTGCGCGACGCCGTGCGCCAGGGCAGCTTCCTGAGCGACATCGAGGGCTTCGACGCGGAGTTCTTCGGCCTGTCGCCCCGCGAGGCCGAGCTCATGGACCCGCAGCAACGGATCCTGATGGAGACCGCGTGGGAGGCCCTGGAGAACACCGGCCTGCCGCCGCACGAGCTGGCCGGCACCGACGCCGGGGTGTTCGTCGGGGTCTGCACGGCCGACTACGGCAGCCGTCTGCTGGAGGATCTGCCCCAGATCGAGGCGTGGACCGGGATCGGCGCCGCGACCTGCGCCGTCGCCAACCGCATCTCCTACTCCCTGGATCTGCGCGGGCCCAGCATGGCGATCGACACCGCCTGCTCGGCGTCGCTGGTCGCGCTGCACCTGGCCGCGCAGAGCCTGCGGCTCGGCGAGAGCGACGTGGCCCTCGCCGGTGGCGTCAACCTGCTGGTCACCCCGGGCCAGACCCTCACGCTCGGCACCGCCGGAGCCCTGGCCCCCGACGGGCGGTCCAAGTCGTTCGACGCGTCGGCCGACGGTTACGGACGCGGCGAGGGTTGCGGCGTGATCGTGCTCAAGCGGCTGTCCGACGCGCAGCGCGACGGTGACCGGATCCTCGCGCTCGTCATCGGCAGCGCCGTGAACCAGGACGGGCACACCAACGGCATCATGGCGCCGTGCGGGGAGGCCCAGGAACACGTGATGACCCGGGCCTGCCGGCAGGCGGGCATCGCGCCGTCCACCGTCGACTACATCGAGGCGCACGGCACCGGGACGCGGCTGGGCGACCCGCTCGAAGTGGGGGCGCTCTCCTCCGTGTACGGCACGCGGCGGTCCCCCGGCGACCCGTGCCTCATCGGCTCGGTCAAGTCCAACATCGGCCACCTCGAAGGCGCCGCCGGCATCGCCGGCGTCATCAAGGCGGTGCTCGCCCTCGACCGCGGTGAGATCCCCCCGAGCGTGCTGACCACCCTGAACCCGGCCATCCCGTGGGAGGCCTCGGGCCTGCGCGTGGTGACCGAACGATCGGCCTGGCCGGAGCGCGACCACCCCCGCCGGGCGGGCGTCTCCAGCTTCGGGTACGGCGGCACGGTCGCGCACATCGTGCTCGAGCAGGCTCCTCCCACCCAGGAGGCGCCCCAGGGCGAGGGGACGGGGGAGCGGCTGTTCCCGCTGTCGGCCGCGTCGGAGAAGGCTCTGCGGCAGTACGCGGGCAAGCTCGCCGATCATCTCGGGAAAGGGCTCGACCTGGCGTCGGCGGGGCACACGCTGGCGCTCCGGCGCACCCATCTGGCCCGTCGCGCCGTCGTGATCGGGGCGGACAGGGACGAGCTGGCGGCCAACCTGCGCAGGCTCGCGGAGGACGTGCCGGCCGAGGCCGTCCTCACCGGGGACGTGCTGCCCGAGCTCGGTCCCGGGCCGGTCTGGGTCTTCTCCGGGCAGGGCTGCCAGTGGCGCGGGATGGGCCGGGAGCTGCTCGCCGTGCCGGAGTTCGCGTCCCTGGTCGACGAGGTGGAGCCGATCTTCGCTGAGGAGATCGGCTTCTCTCCCCGGCAGGTCCTCGCCGAGGGCGATCTCGACACCATCGACCGCGTGCAAACCATGATCTTCGTGATGCAGCTGGGCCTCGCCAGGCTCTGGAACGCGTACGGGGTCGCCCCGAAGGCCGTCATCGGCCACTCCGTCGGCGAGATCGCGGCGGCGGTGACGGCCGGCGCGATGACCGTCGCCGACGGCGCCCGCCTGATCTGCCGCCGCTCCCGGCTGCTGCGCCAGGCCGAGGGCAAGGGGGCCATGGTGATGGTCGACCTGTCCTTCGAGGAGGCGGCCGAGAGGCTGGCCGGCCGTACCGACCTGGTGGCGGCGATCTCGTCGGCGCCCGGCTCCACCGTGTTGTCCGGCGACGTCGCCGCGGTCGAGGAGGTGGTGAACGAGTGGCCGGCCGAGGGCATCGTGGTGCGGCGGGTGGCGTCGGACGTCGCCTTCCACAGCCCGCACATGGAGCCTCTGGCCGTCGAACTGGCCGCCGCCACCGCCGATCTCTCGTTCGGCGCGCCCCGCATCCCCATGTACACGACCGCGCTGGCGGACCCCAGGTCGACGCCCGTCCTGGACAGCGCGTACTGGGCGGCGAACCTCCGGGACCCCGTGCGGCTGGCCGCGGCGACGACGGCCGCGGCGCAGGACGGCTACCGCGTGTTCCTGGAGATCTCCCCCCACCCCGTGGTCGCGCACTCCCTCACCGAGACGCTCTCGGAGAGCGGGTTCGAGGACGTGTTCGTCGGCACCTCACTGCGCCGGAACCAGCCGGAGCCGGCGACCTTCCTCATCGCGGTGGGCACGGCGCACTGTCACGGCGTCGATGTGGACTGGAGCCGGCTGCAGCCGTCCGGCGGCCTGGCCGATCTGCCGCCGTACGCCTGGCAGCACCGCCGCCACTGGCGCGAGTCCTACACAGAGGACGACAACCGGGGGCACGACGTGCACTCCCACACCCTGCTCGGAGCCGGGACCAGCCTCGCGGGCAGCCGGACCCGGGTGTGGCGGACCGGCTTGGAGGACGCCAACCGGCCCTACCCGGGCAGCCACGCCCTCAACGGGGTCGAGATCGTGCCCGCCGCCGTGCTGGTCAACACGTTCCTGCAGGCGGTCGAGGACGAGGACGTCACGCTCACCGACGTGGAGATGATGCATCCGCTGATGACCGCGGAACGCAGGCAGATCCAGGTCGTGCACGAGCCTCCAGCGGTACGGCTGGCGGCCCGTACGCCGGCCGACCCCGACGAGCCCGAACCCGCCTGGCTGGTGCACGTCACCGCGGACGTGGCTGCTCCGGGCCAGGTGAAGCCCGACATGCTGCCGGACGACGGCGCTCTCACCGCGATCGACCCCGGGTTCGTGCACAAGCGGCTGGCCACCGTCGGCGTGCCCTCGACGGGCTTCGACTGGACGATTGAGAGGCTGCTGAGCGGAGACGGCGTGCTGCGGGCCACGGTCCGCACCGAGGACCCGGGGAGCTGGGCTTCGGCGCTGGACGCGGCGATGTCCGTGGCGCCCTGCGTGTTCCCCGGCGATCCGGTGCTGCGCATGGTCGTGCACATCGACGAGGTGGTGCTGACCGGCACGCCGCCCGCAACGGTGATCATCGACGCGGCCGTGGACCCGACCGCCGACGACACCGTGCGGGCGCTCCTGGCCGACGTGGACGGCCGGGTGGTGGGACACCTCGCGGGACTCCGCTATCCGGTGATCGACGCGCCCGCCCCGGCCGAGGAGGATCTCCGGCAGCCCGCGGAGTGGTTCGCCGGCCTGGCGTCCGAGGACCTGCACGAGCGCGTCCTGCCCGAGGTCCGGGCGGAGATCGCGGCCGTGATGAGGCTGGCCCCTGAGGACCTGGCGATCCGGCGCCCCCTTGTCGAGCAGGGGCTGGACTCGGTGATGACCGTCATGGTCCGGCGGCGCCTGGAGAAGCGCTTCGGCTGCCGCCTCCCCGCGACCCTGCTGTGGCAGCAGCCCACCATCTCCGCGATCGCGGATCACCTGGTGGAGCTTCTCGCGACCTCGAGACCGGACGCGGCGGCGGAGACCGCTCCCGAGAGCATGCCCGCGATCGGGGGATGAGGCCACCGGCCGGGCAGCCCGAGGGGCGATCCCCTCGGGCCTGCCCGCCGGCGCAGGCCCGAGCTGGTCGCCCGCTCCGTCCCAGGGTCTTCACCTGGGACGTCAACCAAATGGCGACTTGAACGACTCCCTCCCGTGAGTTGAGCTCTCCAGGGCGCTCGTCACACTCTGTGCTTATATGTTTCCGGAATGGAGTTGTTCACCCCGACGCTCGACTGGGGCGCTGAGGTCTGGGCATCGCTGGTGTGGATCGCCAAAGCCTGGGCGATCGCCGCGGTGTGCACCTTGGCGGTCCTCGTGCTGATTGGCCTCTTCACCACGTGGGGCAGGCAATTCTGGCGCATCACCGGCGCGTACTTCACCGGTCCAGGGAGCCTCAGGGTCTGGCTCTGGCTCGGCACCATACTGTTGTCGGTGGTCACCGGCGTCCGGCTGGACGTGCTGTTCAGTTACCAGGGCAACGACATGCTGTCCAGCCTCCAGGTCGCGGTTCAGGGCATCGCCGTCAACGACACTCCGGTGAAAGTCTCCGGCGAACACGGCTTCTGGATGTCCCTGTGGGTCTTCTGCATCCTGGCGGCGATACACATCGCCCGGCTGCTGCTGGATCTGTTCCTGCTCCAGCGGTTCGTCCTGGCCTGGCGCGTGTGGCTCACCGACCGGCTGACCGGAGACTGGCTCGACGGTAAGGCCTACTACCGGTCGCGATTCATCGACGACACCATCGACAACCCGGACCAGCGCATTCAGTCCGACATCGACCTGGTCACCGCCGGATACGGACCCCTGCCCAACCTTCCGAGCAACGGGGGGACGTCCAGCACGCTGTTGTTCGGCGCGATCTCCGCGGTCACCTCGATCGTGTCGTTCACGGCGATCCTGTGGAATCTCTCGGGCACGCTTTCCATCTCCGGGGTCGAGATCCCCCGGGCGCTGTTCTGGATCGGGCTGGTCTACGTCCTCATCGCCTCCGTCATCGCCTTCTGGATCGGCAGGCCGATCATCTGGCTGGCCTTCCGGAACGAGAAGTTCAACGCGGCGTTCCGTTACGCCTTGGTGCGCCTGCGCGATGCGTCGGAGGCGGTTGCGTTCTACCGCGGCGAGCTCGCGGAGCGCTCAGGGCTGCGGCGCCTGTTCGCCCCCGTCGTCACCAACTACAAGCGGTATCTGAACAGGACCATCGGCTTCAATGCCTGGAACTCCGCGATCAGCCAGAGCATCGTGCCCCTGCCCTATCTCCTGCAGGCGCCGCGGCTGTTCGCCGCCGAGATCCGACTCGGCGATCTCACCCAGTCGGCATCGGCGTTCAACGAGATCCAGAGCGGCCTCTCGTTCTTCCGGAACGCCTACGACGCCTTCGCCGGGTACCGGGCGGCGATCATCCGACTTCACGGTCTGGTCGTCGCCAACGAAGAGGCCAGGGCGCTGCCGGAGGTGACGACGCTGCCCTGCGTCGACGGGACGGTTCAGCTCAAGGCCGTCGAGGTCCGCACCCCCGATGGACGGCAGTTGATCAAGACGCTCGACATGCGGCTCGACGTGGGTGACACGTTGGTCGTCACGGGGCCATCCGGCAGCGGAAAGACCACGCTGTTGCGGAGCCTCGCCGAGTTGTGGCCGTTCACCACCGGCACGCTGACCCGACCGTGCGGACCCAACGAGACGATGTTCCTGTCGCAGCTGCCCTACGTACCGCTGGGCGACCTGCGGGCTGTCGTCACATATCCCGGCGCTGAAGGCACCGTCGACGACGAGACCCTGCGCAGCACACTGCGAAAGGTTGCGCTGTCGCACCTCGTGGACCGGCTCGACGAAGTGCAGGACTGGGCCAAGGTGCTTTCCCCGGGCGAACAGCAGCGGATCGCGTTCGCACGGATTCTGCTGACGAAGCCGAAGGTGGTGTTCCTCGACGAGTCGACCTCGGCGTTGGACGAGAACCTGGAGTTCATCCTCTATCAACTGATGCGGACCGAGCTGCCCGACACCATCGTCGTCAGCGTCAGCCACCGCTCTACGGTCGAGCAGCACCACACCCACGAGCTCAAGCTGCTCGGCGAAGGCGAATGGCGCTTCAACCCGCTGGGAGACGACGAACCGGAACCCGCTCCGGCGTAACAAGGATGGAGTCGTACCCGATCACCGGCGGCCCTGAGGAGAAGGACGCCCTTCTCTCAAGGCCGCCGCCGAATTCCGCAGATGAGTGTTCGCTACTCCCGCGTCAGCAGGCGGGACAGCGTGATGAGGTGGGAGGAGTTGGTCCCGGTGAAGTTCGCGTACTTCGTACCGACCAGCGCCTTCACCTGGGGATCCCACTCGGTGAGCTCCAGCCACGAGTGCAGGTAGTAGTCGACCCCGTTGGCCGCGGTCCCGGTGCCGTCGACGTACAGGCTGAAGGCGGGAGCCGTTGTGGAGTCGTTCCACATCTTCGCCAGCAGCGTGTTCTTCAGCGCCGTCATGTCGGCCGCCGTGAAGACCTGGGAGCTCCGGTAGAACTCCAGGAACGCCGAGAGGTCCACGTTGCCGTGGGAGAGGTCCTCCTTCTTGGTCGAGTAGGTCGCGTAGTTCCAGACGTAGGCGCCGCTCGAACTGGTCAGGTCGTTGCGGGTCCAGCGGGCCACGCGGGTCGCGCGGTCCAGGTACGTGGCGTTGCCGTTGACCGCGTGCAGCACCATGAGCAGGTTGGCGAAGGCCAGGGCCTGGTTGTAGGGCAGGTCGTTGGAGACCCGGGTGTGGCTGAAGGCGTCGAAGTTGGGCGACTGCCGGTAGAGCCCTTCGGTGGTGCCGACGGGCGCCCAGGTGTTGCCGATGTAGCTGCTCGACTCCCAGCGCGGGACGATCTCGTTCTCCAGGAACGCCCGGTAGGCGGCCGCCTTGGCGGCGTAGGCCGACAGGGCCGGGGTCCGGGCGACGAGCCGGACGAACTCGGCGATGGGGATGCCGATCATCCCGTCGTGCACGATGTACGGGAGGATCGCGCTCAGCTTGACGTCGTCGAAGTACGCCGACCCGCTCACCGTGTACGACCGGTGCTCCAGCCAGACCTCGAACGTCCGCCCGGCCGGCATCGGGCAGGTGACCTCCTTGTAGGTCCACGTGCTGGTCGTGTACTCCAGCATGCAGATCGTCGTGGAGCCCTCGCGCAGGACGACGCGCCCCACGGTGGAGCCGGTGCGCTTGCCCCAGCCGCGCAGCACGTGCTGGGTGCCGCCCTCGTAGGTGCTCGCCACGGTCTGGCGGAGCTTCTTCCACTTGGTCAGGTCGGAGACGATGCGCACCGACTGGGTGCCGGTGCCGCTGGGGACGTCGGTGGTCCGGTAGATGTGGCTGCCGGAGTCCTGGAACCTCGTCCAGGACGCGGGCAGCGTGGTGTCGCTGGCCGCCGTCTCGAAGCTGGGGTTGGCCAGCTCGACCGGCGAGTAGCGGCTGGTACTCCAGCCCAGGTAGCCGTCACCGTCGATGTCGTCGGCGTTGGCCAGTACGGTGTCGGCGTGGGTGACCAGCTTGTCCAGCCACTGGGTGTCCTGGGTGGCGCCGTAGACGTCGAGGTAGCTCCGCATGATGTAGCTCTCGCCCCAGGCTAGGGTGGCGCTGCTCTTGTCGGTGTAGAGCGTGTCGCCGATCTGGCTCTCCAGCGCCGTGTACTTGGGCAGCCACTGGCTCTCGGCCGGGACCACGGTGGCGGCCAGGGCCAGGACGGCCGCCACCAGGCTGCGTAACATCAGGCGCCCCGGTTCGCGTACCAGTTGAGGTAGGCGACGCAGAGCAGGTAGGAGCCCTGCTGCGGCTGGGTCGCCCGGCCGTCGTAGATCGCCCGCGAGTGGGTGAAGACCGTCTCGTCCCAGGGGGCCACGGCCATCCAGCGCGGTGCCTGCATGTACTGCCCGGCGCTGTTGGTGGCGCCCGTGCCGTCGACGCGCACGTACGCCGTGGCGATCCCGTCGGCGCCGGTCGGCGCGACCAGGTTCTTGCTGTAGGTGCGCGCGAAGCGGGCCATGTCGTCGCCGATGAAGGAGAGCTTGTGGCGGAAGGCGGCCACGGCGAACTCCACGTCGATGGCGCCGTGACTGAGATCCTCGATCTGCCGGGCGCCGGCGGTGTAGGACGGCGTGAACTCCGAGACGTTGTCCGTCTTGGCGAAGCCCTGGTAGAGCTTGCCGAACTTCGGCCAGTACGGCCAGACGTAGGCGTCGTCGGCGTCGACGGTGAGGTCCAGGGAGAAGGTGTGGCCCATCCGGCGTACCCGGTCGCGGTAACGGTGGTCGCCGGTGGCGGCGGCGAGCTCGGCGAAGGTCTGGCCGAGTGAGACGCTCTGGTTGATGGGCTGCTCGGCGCCGTCATAGGCGAGCGGCGTCCCCTTGTTCCAGACGTAGTAGCCGCGGCCGTCCTCCGTCTGGCGCCACTCCTCGTCGTGCACGGCGGCGGCGTCCTTGGCCGCCTTGAGGAACTCCAGCGCCTTGCCCTTGTATCGCGACCAGAGCGAGGGGTTGGCCAGCACCGTCCTGGCGAACGTGGCCATCGGATAGGTGATCATGCCGGTGTGCACGCTGAAGATGACCGGCTGCGAGACGAAGGAGGTTGGTCCTTGGGCGGGCGTCGCGTTGACGGAGGGGGACTCCCGCAGGTCGCGCGCCGTCACCATGGTCGGGGTCGGGTAGGCGTCGTAGATGCGCTTGACGGCGTAATTCGCCGACGCCGGGTCCAGCGAGAGGTCGGGGAATCTCGCCACCGTGTTGTTCCAGTTGTTCTTGACCTCCAGCGAGAAGCTGCCCTCGGCGCTGCCGGTCGTGACCGTCGCGACCGCTTGGTCGGCGTAGGCCAGCGCGGTGCGTACCTGCAGCAGCGGCGTGCCGTCGGCGTCCTTGAGCGTGGCGAAGCCCACCGTGTAGGGGTGCATGGCGCGCCAGGCGGGCAGCGACCTGCCCCGGTGGTCGGTGACGCCGCGTGCCGAGTCGCGGTTGGCCAGCACCTGCTCGACGTTCTCGACCAGCCGGTCGAGGTAGTGGGTGTCCTTGTAGGCCTCCCACATGCGCATGAAGCCCATCAGGACGTACGACTGGCCCCAGGCCAGCGCGCCGTGCTCGTTGGTGTCGGTGGGCTTGCCGGTGCCGGTACCGCTGTGGAAGAGCCGGTCGAACAGGTCGAAGGTCTCCCTGGAGGTGTAGTCGTAGGGCGATGAGCTGGAGAAGCCGAGCGCGCCCACGGCGAGCGCGCCCAGGCCGAACTGCCGTCGGGACAGGTGCATGGTCAGGACCTCCGGGTGAACCAGTTGAGATAGGCCATGTTGGCGAGGTAAGAGGCGGGATAGGCGCCCTGGGCGGGTTGCACGGCCCGGGCGTCGTAGATCGAGCGGGAGTGCGTGAACACGCCGGCGTCCCAGGGGGCGACGGCCATCCAGCGCCCCGCCTGGAGCGAACCCTCGGCGTTCAGCGGCCCGCCGGTGCCGTCGAGCCGCGCGTTGGTGGTCGGCAGGCCGTCGGGGCCGGTCGTGGCCAGGTTCCTGGTGTACGTCCGGGCGATCCTGGCCAGGTCGATGCCCCGGTAGTAGATCTTGTGCCGGAAGGCCAGCGCGGCGAACTCCACGTCGATGCCGCCGTGGCTGAGGTCCTCGATCTGCCGCGCTCCGGCGATGGAGGGCGTGTACTCGGAGACGTTCTGGTCGGCCGTGTAGCCGTTGTAGGTCTTGCCGAAGGAGGGCCAGTAGGACCAGACATAGGCGTCACCGGCATCCGGCTTGAGCTCGCCTCCGAAGGAGCGCGCCATGCGGAGCGCCCGGTCCCGGTAGAAGGGGTCGCCCGTGGCCGCGGCCAGCTCCGCGTAGGTCAGCCCGAGCGCCAGCCACTGGTTGGTGGGCTGTTCCGTGCCGTCGTAGGGCAGCGGCATGCCCTTGACCCAGATCAGGTGCCCCTCAGGCCGCCATTCCCGTTCGTGGACGGCCACCGCCTCCTTGACCGCCTGGAGGTATTCCAGCGCCTTGCCCCGATATTTCGTCAGGTGGCCGTCGTGCAGCACGATCCTGGCGAAGGCCGCCATCGGGTAGGTGATCATGCCGGTGTGCACCGCGAAGATCATCGGCTTCACGCTGAGCCGCGTCTCGCCCAGGACGGGCACGATGCCGCCGACCGGCGCCGGACGCGGATCGCGCGCTGTCACCATGGTCGGGGTGGGGTAGGCGTCGTGGATGCGCTTGACGGCGTAGTCGGGCGAGGCCGGGTCCAGCGACAGGTCGGGGAAGGACGCCACCCGCCCGTACCTGGCGTTGCGCACCTCCAGGGTGAAGCGGCTGGTCGAGGTGCCCGCGCTGACTGTGGCGGTGGCCTCGTCGGCGTAGCTGAGCGCGCTGCGCACTTCGAGGAGGGGCTGCCCGCTCGCGTCCGTCAGCGTGGCGAAGCCCACCGTGTAGGCGCCGGCGGCCTGCCAGGCGGGCAGCGAGAGGCCGCGGTAGTCCTTGAAGCCGCGCTCGGAGTCGCGGCCGGCCAGCACCTGGTCGGCGTCGATGATGAAGCGGTCGAGGTAGGCGGTGTCCCTGTAGGCCTCGTACATCCGGGTGAACGCGAACATCACGTAGGAGGCACCCCACGCCAGCCTGCCGCGTTCGTTGGTCTCCGTCGGCTGGCCGGGCGCGCCGGCCTCCCGGAAGACCCGCTCGAAGTGGTCGAATGTCTGTCTCGATGCGTAGTCGTGTGCCGTCGAACTGCTGAAGCCGAGCGCGCCTACGGCGAGCGCGCCTAACCCTAACTGCCTGCGCGTCAACATGACCTAGCCCTTCACTGCGCCTCGCATGCCTTCGAGGACGTGGCGTTGCATGAGCATGAAAACGATGACGACCGGGATGATCGACATGATCGTTCCGGCGGCGAGCGTGCGGACGTCCGTGCCCGTGATCCCGGCGAGGTAGGAGATCCCGAGCGCGAGCGGGTACTTCGCGGAGTCCTTCAGCACGACCAGCGGCCAGATGAAGCTGTTCCAGACCGAGATGAAGCCGAAGATGCTCAGGATGGCCAGCGTCGGGCGGGCGGCCGGCAGCATGACGTGCCAGAAGATGCGCAGCTCGTGGCAGCCGTCGGTGCGCGCGGCGTCGACGACGTCGCGCGGCACGCCCGCGAAGGTCTGGCGGAGCAGGAAGATCCCGAAGGCGGACAGCAGGCCGGGCAGGATGACGCCGGCGAACGTGTCGGCCATGCCGAGCTGGGTGACCACCAGGAACCGCGGGATGAGCATGAGCTCGCCCGGCAGGAACATCGTCGACAGGATGGCGAAGAAGACGATGTTGCGCCCGCGGAAGTGCATCTGGGCCAGCGGGTAGGCGCACAGCGCCGAGACGATGACGTAGGCGGGCACCGTCAGGCCGACGTAGATGACGGAGTTGAGCAGGTAGGTGGGGTAGGGGATGGAGGTCCACGCCTCGATCACCCAGTTCAGCACCGGCGGCCGGGGGATGATGTCCGGCGGGAAGGAGTAGACGGCCTGGTCGGCGGGCTTGAGCCCGGCCGACAACAGGATGAGGAACGGCCCGACGAAGGCCAGCGCGATCGCCGTCAGCAGGATGTACATCCCCGCGCGCCGCAGGATCATGCGATGACCGTCCTTCCGCGGGTGATCCGGTAGTTGAGGATGGCCAGGCCGATCATCAGCACCCACAGGACCAGCCCCATGGCGCTCGCGTAGCCCATCTCGTAGCGCTCGAAGGCCGCCGACCAGATGTAGTAGCCCAGCGTGAGCGTCGCGTCCTGAGGCCCGCCCTTGGTCATCACGTAGATCGAGGTGAAGGCCTGCATCGCGTCGAGCATCTCCACGGTGATGGCGACCGCGATGTAGGGAAGGAGCAGCGGAACGGTGATGCTCCGCAGGCGGTGCCAGGCGTTGGCGCCGTCCACCCGCGCGGCCTCGTAGATGCTCGCCGGGATGGTCTGCAGGCCGGCGAGGTAGATCATCATGTAGAAGCCCATGTTCTTCCAGCCTTCGACCAGGATGACCGCGGGCAGCGCCCAGGCCGGGTCGAGGAGGTACTGGATCGGCTCGTCGAGCAGGCCGGCGCCGGTGAGCATCCAGTTGAGGACGCCCTGCTGGTGGAAGACGTACTCCCAGGCGATGCCGACCGCGACCATCGACGTCACGACCGGCAGGTAGTAGAGCATCCGGAAGGTCTTGATGCCCGGGAGCTTCTGGTTGACCAGTACGGCCAGCAGCAGCGGCACCACGACCAGCAGCGGGAACATCCCGACGAGGAACAGGACCGAGTTGAGCAGCGCGGTCCAGAACCGGCCGTCGCCGAGCATGCGGACGAAGTTGTCCACGCCCACGAAGACGGGTGGCGGGGAGATCATGTCGTACTTGAAGAACGACAGCTGGATCGCCGTCACCGCAGGCCAGGCGAAGAAGACGCCGAACAGGACGAGCGCCGGCGCGGCGAAGAGATACGGCGTGTACCAGCGCTGTCCGGGTATGCGCATGGCTTCACGCCCTTCCTTGATGATTGTGATGGCCGTAGATCAGATAACGGATGGCCAGAAGTTATCCAGACTTGATACGGACGGTCAATAGCTCGGCCTTGACCGGAAAAATCTGAGCTGACATTCTGCCGAAAGGAAATATTAAGGACGGCCAGAATCGAGGACCCCTGCGATGTCCCGTAGGTTTGCCTTAGTGACAGGCGCACTGGCCCTGTCGCTCCTCACGACCGGCTGCGTGGCCGGCACGTCCAGCAACGCCCCGGCTGCCGCCGACGACCAGCCTTTCGAGGGCGAGGTCGAGTTCTGGACGATCAACCTCAAGAAGAACTACAGCGACTACATCGACGGGCTCATCGCCGGCTACCAGAAGCAGCACCCGAAGGTCACGATCAAGTGGGTCGACGTGCCCGGCCAGGAGAGCGCGACCAAGCTGCTGGCCGCCGTGGCCAGCGGCGACGTGCCCGACGTCGTCAACGTCAACTCCGTGGAGCTCGGCCGCTTTGTCCCGTCGCTGACCCCGCTCGACGAGCTGCTCAAGACGGAAGACCTGGCCGATTTCCAGCCCAACCTGGTGGAGCCGCTGCGCACCGACGGCAAGCTCTACGCCGTGCCCTGGTACAACGGCGGCGCTCCGGTGGCGATGTACCGCAAGTCCGTGGTGAGCAAGGCCGGCTTCGACGAGGCCGCCCCGCCGAAGTCCTACGACGAGGCGCTGGAGTTGGGCGACAAGGTCTACAAGGAGACCAAGGTCTACGGATCCAACATCATCCCGGACCACAACGTGCTCCGCTACTACGGCATCAGCCTGCTGTCGGCGGACAGGAAGAAGGCCGAGTTCAACACGCCACAGGCCGTGGAGATCCTGGAGAAGTTCAAGAAGAGCTACAAGAGCGGCATCGCGCCGGGCGCGATCTCCAAGGACATCCGCAACCTGCCCCAGAGCCTGGAGAACGAGCAGATCGCCTTCAAGCCGACGGCCAACGCCGCCGAGCTGCTCAACATCCAGAAGAACTCGCCCGACGTCTACAAGGACCTGGTCATCACCGAGCCGGTCCAGATGAACACCGGCAACTACCTCCTCCTGGCCCAGCAGGCCTTCTCCATCCCCAAGGCCTCCAAGCACAAGAAGGCGGCCGCCGAGTTCCTCAAGTACGTCACCAACGGCGCCAACCAGCTGGCCTTCTGCAAGATCGTGCCGATCTACCCGTCCACGATCTCCTCCACCAAGGACACCTTCTTCACCCAGGCCGAGAGCGGCGACGCGATGGGCGCGGCCCGCCAGGTCATCGTGAAGGGGCTGGCCAAGCTCGAGTACAAGCCCATCGGCACCAGCAAGGACGCCGAGCTCGGGGAGTACCTCTCCGAGGAGGTCAGGGCATTCCTGTCGGGGACCAAGAGCGCCAAGGAGGCGCTCGACACAGCAGAGAAGCAATGGAATGACGCACTTGCCTCCTAAGCTCAGAATCGGGATCATCGGCACCGGCATCATGGGACGCGGCCACGCCGACGTGCTGGCCGCGCACCCCGACGCCGAGATCACCGCCGTCTGCCGCAAGCCGCTGGCCGATGCGCCGGTGTTCCCGACGTACCGGGAACTGATCGGGTCGGGGCTCGTCGACGCGGTGTCGATCACTACGCCGGACCACCTGCACGCGGACATGATGGTGGCCGCGGCCGAGGCCGGTCTGCACATCCTGGTCGAGAAGCCCTTCACGACCACGGTGGAGGACGCCGACCGGGCCGTGCGGGCCATCCGGCAGGCGGGCGTGGTCGCCATGTGCCTGTTCAACCACCGCTGGGTGCCCGCCTACGCGCAGGCCAAGGACCAGATGGGAGTGATCGGCGAGCCGGTGGTCGGCTACGCGCGCAAGGACGACACGATCTACGTGCCGACCGAGATGATCGGCTGGGCCGACCAGACGACGTGCGCGTGGTTCCTGTCCAGCCACGACATCGACCTGCTGACGTGGCTCTACGACGACCACGTCGCGGAGGTCTTCGCCACCGCCCGGTACGGCAAGCTGCGCGACCTCGGCATCGACACGCCCGACGCCGTGCAGATCCAGGCCCGCTTCAGCCGCGGCGCGGTGGCCACGTTCGAGTCGGCGTGGATCTACCCCAACACGTTCCCGACGATGGTCGACAGCTACGTCACCGTCGTCGGCGAGGACGGGGTGATCCAGCTGGACCGGCAGAGGGAGAACATCCAGCTGGCCACCGACAAGGCCTACACGTACCCGCGCAACATGCTGCAGCGGGTCGTGCACGGCGTGCCCGCGGGCGCGTACCGGGATGCGATCCACCACTTCGTGGCGTGCGCGCGCACCGGCACCGAGCCGCTGATCACGGTGGAGAGCTCGCGCCACGTCACTGCGGTGCTGGCGGCGGCGCACGAGTCCGTCCGGTCGGGTCTGCCGGTGAAGGTCTCATGAAATATGTGGAGAAGGCGCCGCATGTGGACCCGGTGCGCATGCGGCACATCACCGACGAGGCGCTCCTGGCCGAGCTGGGCGTTACGTCGATCGCCGAGGCCCGGCCGTGGCGCCGCCCCGACCCCGCCTGGGACGGCCCCGCGACGATCGAGGAAGCCGACGCGCTCATCGGCGCTGAGGTCGACTTCCTCGACAAGGGGCGCGGGCGCTCGCGGTTGTACGGCTTCCACTACCTGCGGTGGATGACGCCGCTGGTGCACGCCTACCGCGAGACCGGCGACGCGCGCTACGCCGCGGAGTGGGACCGGCTGTTCCGGCAGTGGTACGGCACGCGCGACCAGGTCGAAGGTGACTGGCCGGGCCTCGACGTCATCTGGTACTCGCTGGGCGTCTGGGCCAGGTCGATGCACGTCACCCGGGCCATGGCGGAGCTGGCGGACGAGCCCGCGCTCAGCGACGAGTGCTGGGCGATGATGATGAAGACCGTCCTCGGCGGCGCCCGCTGGTCGGCGGAGGAGCACGACGAGTTCCGGCACGGCAACTGGCAGTTCGTCTGCGCCGCCGAGCTCCTGCACGTCGCCACGCTCTTCCCGGAGCTCCCCGAGGCGCCGCGGTGGGCCGAGATCGGCCGGGCGCGCGTCCTGGAGCACCTGGAGCTCGACGTGCGCGCCGACGGCGGGCACCACGAGCGCTCGCCCGGCTACCACGGCATGGTCCTGGACGCCGTGCACCGCGTGCTGGCGCTGGACCCGAGCTTCGCCGAGCACCCCAGGGTGCGGGCCATGCACTCCTGGTTCGCCTCCCTGGTCACCTCCGGCGGCTGGATCCCGCACCTGCAGGACAGCGGCGTGGTCTGGCCCGCCGGCGCGCTCCGGCGCGGCGCGGAGCTGGGCGTGCGGCCCGAGCCTGGGTCGCACCTGCTGGACGCGAGCGGCTACGCGATCTTCCGCGCCGGACACCTGCACACCGTGATCAACTACGGGCCCTACGTGGGGCACGAGCTCGAGCCGCACAGCCACCACGCCGCGCTCGACTTCGTGCTGTCCGGCTGGGGCGTGCCGCTGGCCTGGGAGGCGGGCGGGCCGCCGTCCTACGACGACCCCGGTTACTACGACTGGTACCAGGCCACCCGGGGACACAACACGATCCTGGTCCCGGGGGAGGAGTACACCGAGGACCGCAAGGCCGGGCTCGACCTGTTCCACGCCGGCCAGCACGTGGACGTCTTCGCGGGGCACCACCACGGGTACTCGGCGCGGCATGACCGGCGGATCGTCTTCGTGCGGGACGAGCCGTCGTACTGGCTGGTCACCGACTCGATCGACGCCGACGCGGTGTGGCAGGTGCACGGGCTGGCTCCGTGGAAACCCCACGGATCCGGATATGTCACGAAGAACCTGCTGGTGGTGCCCCTGGAGGCGCCCGACGAGGTCTTGCACGGGAACGGTCCCGCCCGCATTCCCGACCCCGCCACCGGGACCGCGGAGTACGGCGAGATCCACTCACTGGGGCTGCGCCGCGCCGACGGCCGCTTCACCGTCGCGCTCGTCCCCTTCACCGACGATCCACCCGCCGTCCACCTCGCCACGGTCCCGCCCCTGGCCTCCCCTCAAGAGACGTCAGTCCCTGATCACCTCAGGGTGGCCATCGGCGGGATCGTGGACACCGTCAGCGCGTCCACTTGGGCCCGAGCCGACGTTCGTGAGGGATGGGCCGCCGATGGCTGAGGCGCGCCCGATCCTCATCGACGCGGACGCGATGCTCGGCCGTCACCCCCGCCGCGACGTGGGTGGCGGAACCGTGGATGAGCTGCTCGCGGCGCTGGACCGGGTGGGGATCGCCGAAGCCGTGGTGGGCAACATGACCGCGTGGCTGCACGATCCCCACCGCGGCAACGCCCAGCTGCTCGACCTCGTCAAGGACCAGCCTCGGCTGCACCCGTGCTGGGTCATGCTCCCGGACAGCTGCGGCGAGCTGGGCGCGGACTTCGCGGAGGAGGCCGTCGCCAAGGGTGTGCGCGCCGTCCGGGCCTTCCCGCGCGACCACGGCTACCACCTCGCCGGCGCCGACGCCGCCGTGGTCCTGCACGCCCTGGCCAGGGTACGGCTGCCGCTGCTGGTGGACGCCCCGCAGGTGGACTGGCCGACGATGGAGACGATCGCCCGGGCGCATCCGGCATTGCGCATCGTCGTCGGCGCCGCCGGATACCGGATGCTGCGCCAGATCGCCGGGGCCATGGAGCGCAACGTCAACGTGCACCTGGGGACGGCCGATCTGTCCTCGCACTGCGGGCTGGAGTGGCTGGTCGCGCGGTTCGGCGCGGGGCGGATCGTCTTCGGCACCGGCCAGCCGTACCGGGATCCGGCCGAGGCCGTGACCCGGCTGCTCTGGTCGGAGCTCGGCGACGCGGACGTGGCCACCATCGGGAGGGGGATCGTGTGAACGACCTGGCGCGAGCGGTGTGGGAGCGCCGTTCCCAGCAGGCGACCCGGATCGTCGACGCGCACGCGCACGCCGGGCCGTACAGCGTGTTCTTCATCCCCGAGCCGGACCCGGGCCCGATGATCAGGGTGATGGACCGGTGCGGCGTCTCGCACGCCGTCTTCTCCAGCCACCTGGCCATCCAGCTCGACGCGGCGGCGGGGAACGCGGCGACGGCGGCGATCGTGGCCGAGGCACCCGACCGGTTCACCGGGTACATCACGGTGAACCCGTGGCAGGATCCGCTCGCCGAGCTGGGCAAGTGGGGGGACGACCCGCGCTTCGGCGGCATCAAGCTCCACCCGGACCTGCACGAGTATCCGCTGAACGGGTCCAGGTACGCCCCGGTGTGGGAGTTGGCCGAGCTGACCGGGTGCCCGGTGCTCACGCACACGTTCGCGGGTTCTCCGTACAACGACATGCCCATGCTCGACGAGGTGGCCGAGCGGCACCCGGGTGCCACGATCCTGGCCGGGCACTCCGGTGTGACGCCGCTGGGCATCGACCAGGCGATCGAGGTGGCCGAGCGGCGGCCGGGGGTGATCCTCGAGGTCTGTGGATCGCACAACAGCGGCGCGGACATCGCCCGGATGGTACGGCGGGTCGGCGCGGACCGGGTGGTGTACGGTTCGGACTTCCCCTTCATCGACCTGCGGATGTCGCTGGGGCGCGTACTCTTCGCCGACTTGACGGACAATGAGAGGGCAGCGGTGCTCGGGGGAACGATCAGTGGGTTGCTCGAGTGGAGATGACCAAGGTGGAGCGGCTGAGGACCAAGATCGCGATCGGGGTGGTGGGCCCGCACGATCTGGTGGAGCACATCGTGCACATCGGCGCCGGTCTGCCCGATGCCGCTTCCTTCCGGCTGGTCGGGGCGCCGCACGCGGGCGAGAACGAGACGCACGACAAGCTGTCCAAGATCGCGGGCAGCATTGACGTGGTGCTGTTCACCGGCCCGCTCCAGTACGACCTGGCCCGGCGGTCGGGCGAGCTGCCGGTGCCGGCCACGTTCGTGCCGGTGAGCGGCGCCGGGCTCTACTCGAGCCTGCTGCGTGGCGTGCTCTCCCAGGGGATCGATCCGGCGCGGGTGAGCATCGACTCGATCCCGGCGGCCGACGTGGCGGAGGCGTACGAGGAGATCGGCGTCCCGATGGACGGGGTGCACGTCTCCGAATACCACCAGCCCGAGTCGGTCCGCGACTTCATCGGCTTCCACGAGAAGCTCTACCGCGCCGGCGCCACCACGGCGGCGCTGACCACGATCAGGACCGTCGCCAAGAAGCTCGAAGCCGTGCAGGTGCCGGTGCTGCGGATGATGCCGACGCCGCACACGCTGCGCCTGGCGCTGAACACGGCCGCGCTGCTCGGCACCGGCAACCGCCTGGAGGAGGTGCAGATCGCCATCGTTCTGGTGGAGCTCCCCGCCGCGGCGCGGCCCGCCCACTCGGGTCCGGGCAACTACTGGCAGCAGGAGCTCAAGCTCGCCCTCCACCAGTCGCTGCTGGCCGAGGCGCGACTGATGGGCGCGACCGTGGTGCCGCGCGGCGAGAACGGCTACGTGGTCACCGCCACCGTCGGCGCGCTCGGCCAGGCAACCGACGGGTTCCGGGTGGCGCCGTTCATGGACCGCGTCCGTGCCGACATGGGCGTGGCCGTGGAGGTCGGCATCGGGCTCGGGCACACCGCGCGCGACGCCGACTCCAACGCGCTGATCGCGGTCGAGCGGGCCAGGAACGCCGGCGCCACCGCCGCCTTCCTCATCGGCGACGACGGCACCACACTCTCCCTCCCGCTGCGGCAGCGCCGCCGGCCCGAGCAGCCCGCCGAGCCGTCCCGGGCCGACAAGATCCTCGACCGGCTCGTCGAGCGGCTGGGTGACGACCCCGAGTCGCTGGTGGTCGGCGCCGAGACCGTGGCGGAGATCCTCGGCGTGGCACCGCGCAGCGCCCGGCGGGTGCTGCAGGAGCTCGTGGAGGAAGGGCTGGCCTGGGCGCTCCCGCCGGTCAAGTCCGCTACCGCGGGCCGGCCGCGGCGGCCGTACCGGCTGGTGAACCGCTAGGGCACCTTGGCAACGAAGACTTCGAGAGCCAGGCGGCGTTGCAGGCTGAAGTGGAGAGGCGGGCCTGGGCCGTCCGCCGGTCCGGGTGCCGCTCGATGGAGGCGAGGGCGGCGGCGAGCTCGGGTGGGCTTGGGGTCGGTCCCGCCCGACCGCGGTTGAGCGTGCCGTCCTTGTGGAACGATCGACCGTGAACTCAATGGCCTCCTGGACGAAGATGACGTCATACTCGCCGGACATCGACGGCAAGCCCTGCGACGTCTAGCCGTTTCAGGCCAGGACGGTGACCGGGTCGCCGAGCCGTAGTTCGCCTCGGCCTCGGGGGACCAGGCGGATGCCGAACCAGGTCTTGCCGTCCCAGCGGCGGTGGCGGGCGAGGGTGCGCAGGGGTTCCTTGCCCTTCTGGAAGGTGACCGGGTCGTAGGTGGTGGCGGCGCAGCGGTCGCAGCGTTCCGAGACGCGGAAGGCGAGCGGGCCGATGCGGATCTCGCGCCAGTCGTCCTCGGCGTACGGGGGTGCGCCGTCGATCACGAGATTGGGGCGGAATCTGGCCATGTCCAGGGGAGCGGGCGGGTCGTCCTGGCGTTCCATGGCGCCTTCGAGGATCCAGTCGTCCAGACGGCGCAGTGAGGAGCGGGAGGTGAGCAGGATGGGGGCGTCCCCGGCGAGGCTGACGACGTCGCCGGGCAGGCCGCCGTGGGACGCCGGGACGGCGCAGCGGTTGGGGTCGTCGAGCCAGACCAGGCGGGCCGGTTTGCCGAGCAGCCGGGTGAACCAGGCGTGCGCGTCGGGGTCCGCGAGCACAACGGTGTCCACTTCGGCGAAACCCACGGGAACGTGTTCTCCGGTGGCCGGGGGCACCTTCAGCTGGGGCAGTCCCGGCGCGTCGAGCAGCAGCCCGTCCTCGTCCGTGACGCTGGCGACGACGGACAGCAGCCGGGGATTCTCCCCGAGCCAGTGAACATCCCCCTGCTCGTCCACGACGGCCCAGCGGCGGTCCCCCGCCAGCCCCCATGGCTC
>NZ_VCKY01000581.1 GCF_005889735.1 Nonomuraea turkmeniaca | reverse complement strand
ACGGCGCCTACAACGGCCCGCTGTACCAGGTCAGGCGCTCTTCGGACAACACCACCCGCGACATCGGCGTGCTGAGCGCGGGCGGAGTCGCCAACGCGGCCACGCAGGACTCGTTCTGCTCCGGCACCAACTGCGTCATCACCATCATCTATGACCAGTCCGGCCGCAACAACCGCCTCACCCAGGCGCCCGGCGGCGCCGTACCCGGCCCCGGTCCCGGCGGATCGGACAACCTCGCCGACGCGAAGGCGGCCCCGATCACCATCGGCGGCCAGAAGGCCTACGGCGTGTACATCGCTCCCGGCACCGGCTACCGCAACAACACCACCAACGGCGTCGCGACCGGCGATCAGCCCGAGGGAATGTATGCCGTCCTGGATGGCACGCACTACAACGGAGGGTGCTGTTTCGACTACGGCAACGCGCAGACGAACGGCCAGGCCGACGACATTGGCATCATGGAGGCCATCTACTTCGGCAACAACAACTGGTGGGGCTACGGGGACGGCAGCGGCCCATGGATCATGGCCGACATGGAGTGGGGACTCTTCTCCGGGGTGAACCCGCGATACAACCCCATGCCGCCCATCAACCACCGTTTCGTCACGGCCATCGTCAAGGGCGAGCCGAACCACTGGGCGATCCGGGGTGGGAACGCGCAGTCGGGCGGCCTGACGACGTACTTCGACGGACGGCGCCCCAACGGCTACCACC
>NZ_VCKY01000580.1 GCF_005889735.1 Nonomuraea turkmeniaca | reverse complement strand
CCGAGCAGGCCGAGCAGGCGGAGCAGGCGGAGGTCTATGGTGATGCCGCTTATGGCACTGGGCCGATGCTCGCGTGTTTGTCCGAGGCCAGGGCTGAGGCGATGGTCAAGGTGCAGCCGCGGGGCGGGCTGGGCGGCCGGTTTTCCAAGGACTGTTTCACCGTCGATCTGGAGGCGGAGCACGTCAGGTGCCCGAATCAGCAGACGGCGCGGATCCGCTGGCATCGTGACGGCAGCGGAGTCGCGGCGTTCGGCGCCGTCTGCGCGGCCTGCCCTCTGCGGGAGCGGTGCACCACCGCCAAGAACGGCCGGGACATCAACCTCAGCCCTTATGAGGAGCACCTGGCCCGCGGTCGGGCCAACAGCGCCGATCCGGACTGGCTGGCCCGCTACCGGGCGACCCGGCCGAAGGTCGAACGCAAGATCGCGCACATGATGCGGCGGCGGCACGGCGGACGCCGCGCCCGGGTCCGGGGCACATCCAAGATCGACGCCGACTTCTCGCTCCTGGCCGCCGCCGTTAACCTCGCCCGCCTGGCCGTGTTCGGCATCGTCTCGGCCCCCTGCGGATCGTGGACGACAGCAACGGCCTGACCAGGGACCTCACCCGAGAGGAAGGGGTCTGGGCGACGAGGTGACGGCCTTCAGCGGGCCTGTGGACAACCGCACAGACCCGCACAACCGGCAGGACCCCGCCGCGAGCATGGACTCCGAC
>NZ_VCKY01000579.1 GCF_005889735.1 Nonomuraea turkmeniaca | reverse complement strand
GTGCGCCGTGAGGCGCTGATTGATCGAGTGGAGGTGAGAGACCTTCGCCGCTGTCCTGTCGCAGCAGGGCGGTGAAGCTGGGGGCAGCCTGATCCGGGAGGTGCCGGGGAAGGTGGCAAGCGGCCCCGACAAAGCCGGGACGTGTCAGTACTGCCAGATGGCGCGGGTCCGGCGAGCGAGACGGAGAGGTATACGAGAGGAACCGGTGTTTGAAGCCTCCTAAGGTGACATCAGCTCGAACCTGGCGGATCTGGGCTGGTTGCGGTGCGTGTCCGCCTTTCTTCCAGGGTGGGCAACTTCCGGGTGGTGATTGCCAGACCATCCGGGAGGCCACGGCGAAGTGCTGCGGGGTAGTCGTGGCGAGGCCGCGGGGGTATAGCCGGGTGCCTACTCCGACGAGCGATCAATCAGTGAACACGGGAACCTCCCCGGTCTCGCCCGTCGCCTGCGCGGCCAGCGTAAGCAGACAGGGCTGGGCACATCGTCGGCCGACCGGGCCGTGGGAGGGGCGGAGCCGCCGTAGTACTCCGAGCTGGGGAAAGCCCAGTACATGGGGAAGGGCGGCAGCGAGATCGCAAGGGAGGTGCTGCAATGTCCGGAGAATCCGGGGTGGATGCCCCGGTCGCGTGGCCGTCGGTGTTCACCGCTGAGGCGCGGGTACGGAAGATGCAGACCAAGCTGCACCGTTGGGCGTTAGCCGATCATGGCTTCCGGTTC
>NZ_VCKY01000578.1 GCF_005889735.1 Nonomuraea turkmeniaca | reverse complement strand
GTCCCCGCCCCTCGCCGAGCAGCCGCCTGCGCAGTGACGGCCACGCCCGGGCACTCACCCGGCGGGCCGATGGGCGGGACGCATCACGAGAGCGGCAGTAGGGCGTCCGCCGGTCGCGGCGCACGGTGATGAAGGACGCGTCGGGTGGCGCGCCAGGTCGGCGGAGGTCCCGGCGGGGATCAGGTCTGATGCGGTGTCGTCGTGTCAGCGGCCGCGTCAGGACGGCAACGGCCCGGTATCAGAGCGGTCGGCGAAGGTGGACGCCATGAACGGTTCAGCGATCGCGGTCTCAAGGCCGGGAGAGACCCCCTCGGACGACCCGGCCTGAGCACTCCAGACACCCGGGCACCAACAGGGCCGCAGTCCACCAGCCGTCCATTCCATCGGACTTTCGTAACAGATTCAAAGGAGCACACCACCATGTCCATCACCCTTAACGACCAGGACAAGCTCACCCTGCGGACCGCCGCGTGGGGCGCCGTCTCGCTGATGTCCGCCGCCGGTGCCGCCGGCTCGGCCCACAAGGTCGCCACCCACGGCTCCATCGCCCTGACCTCCGCCACCGGCCTGGTCGGGCACGTGCTCACCAAGGCGCCCCAGGGCGTGAAGTACGGCAAAACCGTCGCCGAACTCGCCGACCAGGTGCTGCCGGCCCTGACGGCAGCCATGAGCCTGCTGAACAAGCAGGCTCCGGCAGAGGCCGGCAACTTCCGCCGCACCGTCAC
>NZ_VCKY01000577.1 GCF_005889735.1 Nonomuraea turkmeniaca | reverse complement strand
CGTCCGGGATCGCCTGTGCCGTAGGGGATCCCGTTGCCTTGGCCCGAACCTGGCTTGCATCTCTCTATGCGTTTCGCTTACCTTCAAGGACTCAGGGCGTACGCCGGGCAGCACTTCATGCCGCGCGACGCCCTCCGTATTGCCGAGACCGCGTCCTGGCCAGATACGAACCTCAGGTTCGTCAGCAGGACGCGGCCGCCGAATCCGCCCAGTCGCGGAACCGGGGACCCACTTCATCCGGGGTGAATCGGCGCCCTCTCGTAGGGGCGATCCGTAGGGCACTTCCACGCCCGAACCCGTCAGCTAACCCGGTAGGCGGCATGGAAGCAAGGAGCATTTCCCCGTAATGGCCCACACCGTCATCGCCCGTGCCCTGACGCCCGCCAGCCTCTCCCTGTTCGCCGCCGGACTCAGCGTGGCCGCCGGCGCGGCGCTGGCCGGCAGCCCGGCCTTCGCCGCCGACCACCACACCACCACGCAGCCGGCCCGCTCCACCGCCGCCGCAACCCACGCCGCCGCGACCCACGCCGCCTCCCCCCAGACCGGTGCGCAGGAAGGCGCCCGCCAGGGCACCGCCGAGGCCGTGCTGAAGGTCGCCGAATCGCAGATCGGCGTGGCGGAGAACGCCGCAGGCGGCGGGACCCCGTTCCACAGCTGGTACATGTCCTCCCAGCGGGCAGCCGAGACCGTCGCCCGCGACGGCGGCAGCCTGGGGGCCTACGCCAACG
>NZ_VCKY01000576.1 GCF_005889735.1 Nonomuraea turkmeniaca | reverse complement strand
ATGGGGGAGGGCGTGAAGGTGCGCTCGGGGGCGGAGGCGTAGGCGAGTGGGCGTCAGGAGGTTGCGTCGGCTCGCTGGGTGATGGCGGGCATCAGGCGATAGCTCTCCTGGAAGACCAGGTTGTGGGCGTCGCCGGCGGCGATCACCCGGAGCGTGTCGATCTGCGCCTGGGCGTCCGGGGCGTCGAAGATGTTCATCGGCCAGTCACCGACGGTGTTCCCCCGCAGATGTGGGTGGTGGAACCCGGCGCCGTAGTGGGCGACGACCGCTATGGGCTGGACGTGGAGGGCGCGCTGCTCGGGCCACGTCAGTGACCACATGGCGTTGAGCCCGCCCTCCTTCGACCGGGTGACCCCGCTGGCCACCACCTCGCCCGTGCCGAGCAGCAGGTCGGCGTTGAGCTCCTCCAGTGCCGTCCTCGCGGTCGGGTCGAGCAGCTCGACCGCCGTGACGAACAGGCGCTCCTTGTCCTCCCGCGAGATGGCCCGGCCGTGGATGCCGTCGCGCAGATCGCGGAAGTGGCGGATCAGGGCTTCGTTCATGGGAGTACGCATGCCTACCCCCTTCCCCACGTATGGGTCAGGAGTCGTCCTCTTGCTGTTCGAGGCAGGCGTGACGCTGCGGGTCTAGGTGGCTGGTGTTTTTTGATCTATCTCGCTTAGGTCTGTCCTCTTGTGCCAGGGTGATCGGTGTTGGTCACCGGGCGTGGGGAGAGATCGAGCGATGGCAGTGGGCCAGACTCCGTTGCAGCC
>NZ_VCKY01000575.1 GCF_005889735.1 Nonomuraea turkmeniaca | reverse complement strand
GCCTCCTGGCCGTTCCTTCTTGTCCTCAGCCTTGGCCGTCTGGTCTCGAGCGGTTGTGTGCAGGGAGCGCCGGATGCGGAGGCCGGCGCTCCCTGCGGGCCTGGCGTCTACGCCGCCGCGCGCTCCTCGGTTGTCAGCGGCTCGGCGTTCTGGCCTTCTTCGTCTCCGGGGACGGCGTCGTTTGCGCTGTCCGGGCCCAAGACACGGACGGTTTGGCTTTCGGTGGGGGCGGAGCCGACGCGGGTGAGGGAGCGTAGGGGTCGGGTGCCCATGGCCCAGTCCTCGGTTTCCTCGTCGAGGCGGTCACGCATCTCCTTGCTCATCGCGGTCACGCCGCCGCCTCGCTCCGGCTTGGTGAAGACGCCAGTGCCCCAGCGCAGGTCGTGGCCCACCGCGCTGGCCTCGATCTCGGGCATGAAACGGCGGTCGCCCTCCTGGCCGAACTCGCGGATGCGGAGCCTGCCCGACACCACCACCGGCTGTCCTGCACGTACGGACGTGGCGACGTTTTCTCCCAGGGCGCGCCAGCAGCGGACCGTGAAGCAGACCCGGTCCCCGTCTGTCCACTGGCCTGTCTTCTTGTCGAAGTAGCGGTGTGAGGTGAGCACCTTCAGGGAGGTGACCCGGAGGCCGTCCTCGAAGGTGTATTGCCTGGGCTCTGCTGCGACGTTGCCGGTGAGCGTGATGTAGATGTCGTTCATCCCGTGCCTCCCATGTGGCGGGCGGGCTGCCCGCGACCTGGCACTAAAGTGCCGGAC
>NZ_VCKY01000574.1 GCF_005889735.1 Nonomuraea turkmeniaca | reverse complement strand
CAGGTAAACAGCCCCCTGCCCACCACGTCCGAGCGACTTGAGGACCCGGTAGTGCCCGATCCACTCAGGCTCACCCGGCCGCCGTTGATGGCTTGGCGCCGTGGTCCGCTGCCGCAGATCCACCTGCTGTATGGGCTGCATGCGCTGTTGATGATGCTGTGGCTGCCGGTATCGCTGGTGCCCTGGGTGCTGCACGGGCACCGTGAGCCGCGCGCGCACCATCATGGGGACCAGAATCCCGGAGTGGATGACACCCCCGATCCAGGTGACGAGGAGCCCCACGGTCACCAGCCCGCCTAGTGACGCGGGGATGTCGTCGACGTTCTCGTACGCGATCAACGGGATCATGAAGAGGCCGACGCAGACCAGGTAAACGCAGGCCGCGACGGCCTGGAACACGCTACGCAGCCAGAACGCCGCGAACCCGATGGAGAACGGGGTCGCCAGCCCGCACGTGAACAGGGGCAGGCAGGCCCACGCGACGGCGGCCGCCCACGCCCCGCCACTGGGACGGACTGGATGGCTGTGCTGCATGGCCGAGAGACTATCGCCCTACCGCGGTTCATACCGGGCATGTCCTCAGCTTGTGGATAACCTCCCGCGAACCTGTGGATGGCTGTGGAAAAACTGGGGACCATGTGCTTGCCTTCACCTGGGCGGCCAAGTGCGACATGATGTTGAATATGGGGAGGATTCCTGGAGTCGGACTGGCAAAGGGGTTGTCGATCACCCTTCGCCACATGCTGCGCCGATCGGTGACGCAGCAATATCCCGAGG
>NZ_VCKY01000573.1 GCF_005889735.1 Nonomuraea turkmeniaca | reverse complement strand
CCGCGGTCGGCCAGCAGCTGCTTGGCGTCGGGCGAGACGTCGAGCCCCATGTCGCGGTCCTTCAGCCGGGCGTCGACCTGGGCGAGCATCAGATCCACGATCTTGATGATCTCGGCCGGCGTCAGCTGGTGGAAGACCACGATGTCGTCGACACGATTGAGGAACTCGGGCCGGAAGTGCTGCTTGAGCTCCTCCTGCACCGTCGCCTCCATCCGGCCGTAGTTGGAGTCGGCGTCGTCGGACTTGGCGAACCCGACCCCGATGCCCTTGGAGATGTCCCGGGTGCCGAGGTTGGTGGTCATGATGACGACCGTGTTCTTGAAGTCCACCACCCGGCCCTGGGCGTCGGTCAGCCGACCGTCCTCCAGGATCTGCAACAGCGAGTTGAAGATGTCGGGGTGGGCCTTCTCGATCTCGTCGAACAGCACCACGGAGAACGGCTTGCGCCGCACCTTCTCCGTCAGCTGGCCGCCCTCCTCGTAGCCGACGTAGCCGGGAGGCGAGCCGAACAGCCTGGAGACGGTGTGCTTCTCCATGAACTCCGACATGTCCAAGCTGATCAGCGCATCCTCATCACCGAAGAGGAACTCCGCCAGAGCCTTGGACAACTCCGTCTTACCGACACCGGAAGGACCCGCGAAGATGAACGAACCACCGGGACGGCGCGGGTCCTTCAACCCGGCGCGGGTACGCCGGATGGACCGCGACAGACCCTTGATGGCGTCGTCCTGACCGATGATCCGCTTGTGGAGCTCGTCCTCCATGCGCAGCAGACGCTGCGA
>NZ_VCKY01000058.1 GCF_005889735.1 Nonomuraea turkmeniaca | reverse complement strand
CTCCCCCGAACGCCCGTCGTCCTGGGCCGCGTTGCAGCTCCTGGTGTTGCGGCTGCACTTCTACGCGGGCATCCTCATCGCCCCCTTCCTGCTCGTGGCCGCCAGCACCGGCCTGCTGTACGCCGCCTCCTTCCAGATCGAGCAGGTCGTCTACCAGCACGAGCTGACCACCCCCGCCGGCCAGACGCGCCTGGCCCTCAGCCAGCAGGTCGCAGCCGCCCGCGCGGCGCAGCCGCAAGGCAGCGTCACGGCCGTGCGGCCCGCCGCCGAGCCAGGGCAGACGACGCGGGTGCTGCTGAACCGCCCGGGGCTGGCCGAGAGCACCCAGCTGGCGGTCTTCGTCGATCCGCACACCGGGCAGGTGCGCGGCACCCTGGAGAGCTACGGCAGCTCGGGAGCGCTGCCCGTCCGCGCCTGGATCTCGATGCTCCACCGCCACCTGCACCTGGGTGAGCCGGGGCGGATCTACAGCGAGCTGGCCGCGAGCTGGCTGTGGGTGGTCGCGCTCGGCGGCCTGGTGCTGTGGATCACCCGGCGCCGCCGCAGCCGGCGCCATCTCCTCGTCCCAGACCGGACCGCACGCGGAGCCCACCGCACGCTGTCCTGGCACGGCTCCGTCGGTCTGTGGGCGGTCCTCGGTCTGCTGTTCCTGTCCGCCACGGGCTTGACCTGGTCCAAGTACGCCGGAGCCAACGTCGACGAGTTGCGCGCGACCTTCGACTGGACGACGCCGTCGATCAGCGTCTCCGGCGGTGACCACGGCGGTCACGCCTCCCCTACAGGACATCATGGCGCCGCGACCGACGTCGGGGTGGACCGCGTCGCTCAGGTGGCCGCCGGCAAGAGGCTGTCCGGCCCTCTGGAGATCACCTGGCCCGCCGAACCCGGCGAACCCTACCTCGTCAAAGAGATCGACAAGACCGCGCCGACCCGCCTGGACCAGGTTGCAGTCGACGCGGCCTCAGGCCAGGTGAGCGCCGAGCTGCGTTTCGCCGACTATCCGCTAGCGGCCAAGCTGGCCCGGTGGGGCATCGACGGCCACATGGGACTGCTGTTCGGCCTGGCCAACCAGATCCTTCTCGTTCTGCTGGCCGTCGGGTTGATCTCGCTGATCGTGCTGGGCTACCGGATGTGGTGGCGCCGGCGACCCACGCGCGGCTTCGGCAAGCCGTACGCCCGGGGCGGCTGGCGGAACGTGCCGTGGGCCGTGTTGGTGCCGCTCGGCCTGCTCGCCGTCGCCGTCGGAGTGTTCCTGCCGCTCATGGGCATCTCGCTGGCCGCGTTCCTGCTGATCGACGTCCTGCTCGGGCTTCGCTCCCGCGCGAGCGGCCGGACCTGAGCCCTTCGGGGCTCCTATCAGGGCCACTGCTCCTGAAAAGATGGATTTCGGCGCCCGCCCGGCCGTGGCGACCAAGCTGATGGCGGGCACGACGAGTGCGTCAGGAGTGGGCGCGAGCCCGGTGAGGATGACCGCGCCTGCCTCGGCGAGCAGGTGACGGGCACGATCCCGGGCTATGGCCGTCGACGCGGGTGGGAACGACGCTGAAGGACATCTCAGCTCCGCTCGCCGCGGGAGAAGCCACGGCTACTGGGAACCACGGCAGCCGCGGCCGGGGCCAGGAATCACACCAGCGCGCAGACGGCCAGCACCGGCTCCCAGCCGAAGGCGTCGATGGCAGGCGCGAGGAAGGCCAGACCGACATGCACCAGGCCGTAGGAGACGAGGAAGTCCAGCGACGATACCCGGGCGAGCACCGACGATGGCGAGGTGGTGCTGCTCGACCTGGAGCGCTGCTCGGTCGGCCCGCCCGAATGGGACCTGACCTCCACAGCCGTGAAGGCGTTCACCTTGGCCGGCATCACCGCCGAGGACTACGACACCTTCGCCAGGACGTACGGGCACGACGTCACCTCGTGGCCGGGGTTCGAGACGCTGCGGGACATCCGCGAGTTCCGTATGACCTGCATGGCCGCCCAGGTCGCTGCCGAGAACCCGCGAGACACGATGAGGTCATGCTGAGATTGGCATGCCTGCGTGGCGAGCATGGGCCAAGGCCTTGGCCTTGGACCCGTGCCGTAGCGTCGCAGCGCCTGCTTGGTCAGCGCGCGGCCGAACACTGAGGGACACACGAAACCATGATCATTTCCCAAATGCGGTCCCAGTCGGGTCTTCTCGGCTCAACGGCTTCCAGAAAACCGCAGGTAGAGAGCATGATAAGGCTCTGTAGCTCATCGGACAGCGGGTGCCGCAAGTTCGAATCCTGCCGGGGGCACCGTCTTCGGCCAGGCATTTTGGCCTCTGACCTGCGGTTTCTCTGCCGCAGGTCTTTGCTTCCGAGGCTCTTGGTAGGCCGCCGAGGGCACCCTTATGCAGCCACAGGACCTTGATCAGGGGACATATGGGGGATGATCTTGATGGCATTTCCCGAGGTCAGACACCCCAAAGCATCGGAACCTCAGGCCGATGGCTGCAACCGGTGTGCACTTGATCTCGCAGGCGAGGCGGGGTGCGACTTGTGGTTACACGGCGACTTCGGCTGGCGTGCCTCTGGCGAGCCAGCGGAGGCTCTGGCGCAGGTTGGATGAGCGGCCGGTGAGTTCCCGCTCGATGCCCTCGCGGTTTTCCCGGAAGTGCTGGCGCGCAGGTCATGGATCAAGATCAGTGCTTGCGCTTCTTCCGGCGGCCTCGAGCTCCCGGCGGCCGGGTGGGGACGAGGCGGAGGGGGTGACGGGCGGTCTTGCGGAGCGGCTCGGCCACCAGCTCGCGTAGCTCCCGCAATCCCACGACATCGGGGTGCCCCGACGCCAGGATCGCCTCCACGAACTCGTACGCGTCCCCGCCCCCCATCCTCTTGAGCTGCTCGACAAGCCCCTCAGGCCCCGCGAGCTCCAGCACCGACAAGAAGTTCTCCGCCCCCATCAGCAAGTTCTCCCGCTCACTCAACGACCCGGGCTTCATCTCCCCGGCATCGATGAGCTGCGTCCACACGGCCGGCCCGAGGCTCGGGTCGTGACGTAGGTCATGCAGAAGCCGCCTTTCGGGAAGGGCGTCGGCCAGAACACGCAGCATCGCCCCCACCCGCGTACGGAACGGGCAATCCCGCACGGCCTGCAGCAACATCTCGACGTCCTGCCCCGGCCAGGCCAGCCATCCCTGGAGCTCCGCGACGGCGTCCTCCGGCGGATAGTGCTGGGCGAGCACCCCGAGCAGCTCGGCCGGCGGGGCGGTGGCCAGTTCGCCGATGAGGGGAGCGTCGCGGCCCTCGGCGAGGAGGCGGTCGCGGACGCCGCGCACGCCGAGCGGGGTTAGGCGGACCAGCGGGAGGTCGGGCTCGGCCAGGGCGGTGCGCAGGCGTTCGACCGCGTCGGGCGGCAAGGGCTGATCGTCGTGGTCGAGGTCGCTGGCGTAGAGGGGGTCGGCGGGGCCGCGGGTGAGCTCCACGGCTCCGAGGTCGGACAGGACCTCGAACATGCGCCCCAGGTCCCGGGCGGCCTCGCGGCGCCAGAGATCGAGCAGGCGCTCTTCCTCGTGGTCGAGAACGAAGTACTCCTGGCAGGCCAGCCACACCGTCTCTTCGAGCCGGACCACCGGCATCTCGCCCAGCCCGTACATGGAGTTGAGCACGTCCGGCAGGATCTCGCCGAAGACCTCGGCCAGGATGGGGTCGGGCCGCCATGTCTCGACGGGCACGGTGACCACCCGGCCCAGCTCCGGCAGCACCTCGAGCGCGCGCCGCCACAACGCCTCCGGGTCGCGCAGCAGAGGTGCGGCCTTGGCCACCCGCAAGAGCCGGCCCTTGCTGGTGCGGGTCAGGCGCAGCTTCTTGGCCCAGGCGAGCAGCAGGTTGAGCTGCGGTAGTTCGGTGGCGCTGCGCACGCGCAACCGGTCCTCGCCGGTGCCCAGCAGGGCCGACACCTCCAGGGCGTCGGCGATGCGGAGGTTGCCCGCGTCGGTGAGGGCGCGGCCGTCCTTGCCCACCCAATCGGCCAGGGTGATCAGACGCTGGACGGTCCGGCTGCGCGCGGCGGCCTCCGTCAGCTCGGACGCGGGAGGTAGGGAGACAGGCGGCTGGGGAAAGGCGCGTTCCTCGTCGATGCCGCCGTTCACGAAGCGGTTCTGCATGATCTTGTCGAGCACCTGCTCGTCGTACGGAACGCGTCCGGCGTCGAGATCGCGCTTGAACCGCTCGAACGCCCCCGGGACGGTGAGATCGACGCCCTGGTCGAGAGCCGTGTGCGCCCAGAACGTCGCCAGCCCCCGCAGCGTGGGATCGTCGAGCGCGGCCGCGTACTCCGCCCGCGCCCCGGCGATGATCTCCTCCGCCTCCGCGAGCGTGGCGCCGCGCGGGTCGCGAAGGCCCGTGACGTCGAGATAGCGCAGGTACGTGCGCAGCACCTCCGGGGCGAGGTCGAGCTCCTCCCGCGGGGCCGTCACCTTGTACGGCACGTACCGCAGCAGGAAGAACCTGATGCCCGCCTCGTCCCAGTACGCCAGCCGGCCGTCACGGCTCTCGTGCCGCGCGTCGACGGCGGCGGAGAGCAGCAGGTCATCGACCGGATGCCCGTGCTCCTCCGCCCAGGTGACACACCGCCGGATCAGCAGGTCCTTGACGGCCTCGAACTCCTCGGCCTCTTCGGGCTCGAACCAGGTACGCACAATCCAAGCCTCCCATCCCTCCAGGGTCACCGTCTCGCCCGTCAGACGGGAGTTCTCGGCGGCCCAGGCGATGAGATGGCTGTACAGGCTCTCGCCGGGCGAGCAGCCTTTATCGCCTGTTGGCCGACGAGCTCAGTCAGTGCCTTATCGGCCGCGCATGCTCAATCGGTCAGGTCGCTGATGCTCTTGCCTGCGCTGCGCGGCCTGCCACGCATGGATGGGCCTCGATGAGCTGCCGGCCGATCCGGCGCAGGGCACGCACGAGCCGACTCCGTGGCCTCGGCGGAGTCGAAATCCTCACCATCGCCAGCGGACGTCTCCACGTGCGCCTGGGCACAATCTCGAGGTTGAGGCCTCTGCAGCGACACGGACAGCGAGAGGACCCGCATCTGAAGAGCGGGAACGCCGTGCGGGGCTTCCACCACGGTTGTTGCTCTGACCAGGCCAAACAGTAGTCAGGTGACGGGCGATAGGAAGTCGTCGTTCAGGAACCGGTGTACGTCAACCGGCCCGCCGCATATAGCCCATTAATAGACATACTTGACTTCGCACGACGCGAGCCTCCTAAAGCGGTGCCGCAGACATCCGATCTGCCTAAGTTGTCAAGCCAGCAACTCGACCAGCGCCCGCCATCCATGCGCGTCGTCGCTGATGCGTCGTTGGCCACCAGTTTTCCAGCCTGGTCGACCAGGGCGACGTCGTGGTGCTTTTCCGCCCAGTCGATCCCGCATGTCAGCGGCAACAGGTCCTCCTTCGTTGGTCGTAGCGGCAGGTGAGCCGTGCAGGGACACGCCACGCCCTCATGAGAGAGCTCGACGGCTCGACATCCGATCAGCAGTTCGTGGCCCCAGGCGGCCGCAGGCCGCAGGCCGCGTTCTGCGCAAGGGCTCGGCGGCCCGGGTGAACAACAGCGGCGTCTCCTGCGGCTGCCTCACGCCACGATCTTGGCGAAAAGTACTGATGGGTGGCGATCGAGCGGGACCGACGTGCGCTGCCTTAGCAAAGGGCTCCAGGCCCGGTATCAACTCAGGCGTTCACTCGGTCCCTGTCGATCGCCACCCATCAGGTCTCGCCCCATCACGCACGGCCTGCGGTCAGGAGTCATGCTCCGATTCGAATCTAGGCTTCAGGGCGAGGACTCGAGTCGGCGAGCTCGGGGTCGTACGAAGTCATTAGGTTCGAATCCTGCCGCGGGCACTCATCTCGACCAGGCATTTCGGCCTCTTACCTGCGGTTTCTCGGCCGCAGGTCTTTTGCTTGTCAGGCCCTTGATAGGTCGCATGAACAGGTGCATGAACGCAGCCAGTTCCCGATCCCACTTGGCGCCGCCGATCCTGCCCCGGGTGGGACTCCTCCTGCCGCCGCCAGTGCTCGACGCCCTCCAGGTCCTGCTCTCGAGCCTTCGTCCAGGCGCGGCCACGGCTCCACAGGAAAGTCCAGGAGCAGGCGGATGTCCGGGGCGTCGTTCCGCCGGGTCTCCTGCGTACAGGACCGGGACTCCCTCGACCGGGCATACGTGCTCAGGCGCGGATCCACCCGGTAGTCCGGCGACAAGAAGATCGCGTCCCCGGCCCGGACACCGACCTCACGCTCCCGCTCGGAGAGGTCCTTCCCACCCGCCTGAACCCGACCGCCGAACACCGCCCCGGACGGCATCTCCGGGTACCGAGAACACGCGCCGGTCGGCCACATCCGCTCCTCTACTGAACAGGGAACAACATGCCAATCCAATAGGGAAGGTGGACAGCGGCCGCTACTGACTGCCCCTGGCCAAGGAACCGAGGCGGGCCGGACACACAGCGGCCGTCCTTCTTCCTTGGACGCCGAAGAACTGATGCGTCTTCCGCGAGCCTGGCTCGGTGGCCTTAGGCCGTGACCCACAGCTCGCCTGTCGGACGTCCACCCCACCATTAGGGGTTTCCGCGGGAACGAACGGCGAACGCGTTCCGGGCTGGCCGGACAAGTGTTTCGAACATATGCGTCATGCGGCCGTAAAAATCATGATAGGACGTACGCAGCAAATTTTCAGGATTGGACGGCTGGGGCGCAGGCTGACCACGTCGGCCGCGCTCACCGTCGCTGCCGCCGGCTTCCAGGCCGCCGCGGCCGTCGACCGGTGGTCACAGGTCGGTCGCATGCTGCGCGTGGGCCGGCCGACCAATGATGGGAGCACTGTGCGAACACGATCTTCTCTGCTCGCCGCCGCCTTCATGGCGGTGGCGACGTTGTTACCTGTTTCGGCCGCCGTGGCGGAGGCCCCTGGCGGAGCCGCCGCGACCCCGACGGCGTCGGGCACTCCGAAGGCCTCGAGCACTCCCAATGCCTCGGGAACCCCGACGGCGTCGCCGAGCCCGACGGCCTCCAAGACCCCGGCTCCGGGGAAGAGCAGTATCACCTGGGCGCCTTGCGAGGAGGAGCCCTCCGCCGAGTGCGGCAAGCTGGCGGTGCCGATCAACTGGTCCCGCCCGAACGGCGCCAAGGTCGAGCTGGCCGTCGCACGCCGCAAGGCCACCGACCCGGCAGCCCGGGTCGGGTCTCTGGTGCTCGGCGCGGGTGGCCCGGGCGGATCCGGTGTGGAGTTCGCCTACAGCTCCCCCGGCTTCTTCACCCCGGAGATCCAGAAGCGGTTCGACATCGTCGGTTTCGACCCGCGGGGCGTGGGCCGCAGTCACCCGATCACCTGCTCGGCGTCGGTGTACAACCAGGCGCCGTACGCCGTCATGAAGAGCCAGGCCGACTACGTCAAATGGGTCGCTTTCGCCAAGAAGCTGCGTGCGGACTGCCGGGCCCGTACCGGCCCGCTGTACGATCACGTCGACTCGGTCAACGTCGCGCGTGACCTGGACGCCCTGCGCGCCGCGCTCGGCGAGGAGAAGCTGACCTTCTACGGGGTCTCGTACGGCACGCTGCTCGGCCAGATGTACGCCGAGCTGTTCCCCAACAAGATCCGGGCCATGGCCCTGGACAGCAACATGGACCACAGCCTCGGCGTCAAGGCGTTCCTCGACAGCGAGGCCGCCGCCGTCGAGGACGCCTTCGACCAGTTCGTCGGCTGGTGCGACCAGGAGCCCAGTTGCGTGCTGCACGGGAAAGACGTCCGCGCGGTGTGGGAGAGGATCCTGGCCAAGGCGCGTGACGGCAAGCTGTACTGGCCGGGCGTCCCCGGCAAGCCGGTGACCGAGCTCCAGGTCCTGTGGAACGGCGTGCTGGGCACCGAAGGTCCCGCCTGGGCGCTGCTGGCCGAGGTGCTTCGCGCGCTGGACGGCGGCGAGCCGCCGTCGTGGGTGCCTCCGCTGCCCGGCCGTCAACCCGTGTCCGGAGAGACGGCCCAGCTGGCCACCACGATCCTGTGCGAGGACTACAACCTGAAGGTGCGTAGCTACAAGGAATACGCCTTCCTGCTGCGCAGCTCCAACCGCCGCGCTCCTGATATGCGCTTCAACCCGATGCCGATCGAGGACCTGCCGGTCTGCCTCAACCACCCCACCAACAACCCGCAGCACCGGCTGCGTTACACGGGCAGCGCTCCGATCCTGCTGGGCAACTCGCTGCACGACCCCTCCACCCCGTACAGCTGGTCGGCCAACGTGGCCAAGCAACTCGGCCCGAAGGCCGTGCTGCTCACCTACGAAGGCTGGGGCCACCGCATCTACGGCAAGGACGAGTGCAGCACGGTGCCGATCGACAACTACCTGATCTCGCTGACCGTGCCTCCGCACGGCTTCCGCTGCCCCGTGGGCGGCAGGGTCGAGACCAAGCTCAAGAAGGATCAGCGTGAGCTGTGGCGGACGGACGGCCTGAAGTGGGCCGGTCCAGGGGCGGGCCTGCCCCGCTTCCCGGCCCTGGCTTTCACCGGCACGTCCAGGACGTCCGGCTGAGCCTGAACGGGCTTTAGCCGGCGTCTGACTACGCGCCCCCGTCCCGACACCTCGCCGGGGCGGGGGCGTAGTCGTTTTCGCCGGCGGCCTTTGAAGCCGATCGGAAGCAGGCGCCTACAACCGTAATATGCCGATATCTACAAGAATCGGCCACATGCTTCCGTCCTTCGAGCCCCAGCCGACTCCCCCGAGCCACGGTGACGCAGACGGTCGGCTCTGCCGGCGCGAACCCTTGGCTGCTGGTACGACTCGGTGGTGGATCGGGAGCTGGGGCTGGCCAACGCCTGCCGGCGGCCCACCTCGCGTACGCGCCCCTCCTGCTGGACCGTGAAGATGAGCCGGCGGGCCATGGGCGGGATGGCTCCGCCTGGCGATTTCACGGCTCGGTGTTGACCTGCTGGCTCTGCGTTCCGGTGGCGCCGCTGCGCCAGTGCGGCGGTGCGCTCTGCCGCGGGCCCGGCTCTACCGTGGCCGCAGTGGTGTAGCGTCCGGGCGGCACCTCCTGTGGGAACGGCCCGCAGGTGCTCGCCTGACCTGCTGCCAAGGCACCGAGTTCGCACGTCCGGAGGGTCTTCGCCAGCGGTGCGCGGGATTCGATGTCGTGCAACCAGACGTAGGCGACCGCGCCGTCGACCGCCTGGACCGCGCGCAGGTCGAGGGAGGTGACCACGGCGCCGTCGGCCACCGCGACACACGGTTGGATCGATATCGGCACGCGCACCGTGACGTGGGGCGAGCGGCACCGCGTGGGTACGTCCGGGACGGCATCGACCGGGTCCCAGATGAACACCGCGGTGGCCGTGACGAGTGCCAGCACCGTACCGATGACCGCCGCGACCTTCAGGAGAGCGCTTAGCCTCTGCTCCTGGCCATGTACTTTGTCCGCTATGGCCGACTCGCTGGGCTCGGGTTCGCGGGTGGTCTGGGTATTCTGCGGGATCTGGCCGTTGATCTCGTGCCAGCGCTGCTCCCACTCGGCCGTGTCCGTCACGCCGCAGGCGCGTACGTAATCAAGGGTCGCCGCCAGGCTGGGCAGCCGGAGTCCCTTCGCGGCTTCGGAGAGCCTGCTCGGCGAGCACCCGACCCGAGAGCCCATGATCCGGTAAGTCGGTCTCCCCGCCGCCACGCGCAAGTGGCGTAGGTCATGCGCGAAGCGTTCGATCAACCCGCTGTCGGGATCGAGTTCGCGTTCTGGCCTGCCCAATTCACCCTGCCTCGTTGATCAGGTATCCGATCAGTGGTGATCAATCAAAGCGTGACAAGGATGAGCCGTATCGGGCAAGTCGAGTCCGCCGTCTAAGGAGGCACGGGTGAAGAGAATGTTCGCGGTGGTGGCTGCGCTGGCGATGGGGGCCTGTGGTGTCGCGGCACCGGCACAGGCCGCCATAGGGGTGGCCTTCCGCGCGTATTCCGGCGCGAGCGAGAGCGCGCACCAGACCCAGTTCGAGAGTCTGCGCCGCCAGGGCTACCGGCCCATCACGGTGAGCGTGTCGGAAGGGCCGAGCTATGCGGCCGTCTGGGTCAAGAGCGGGGGCGGAGCCTGGATCTCGCGGAGCGGGATGTCCGAGGCGGGCTTCAGAGCGCGGTTCGAGGACTACCTGGCGCAGGGATACCAGCCGATATCGGTGTCCGCGACGGGTCCGGCCGGCCGTGCGACGTTCGCCGCGCTGTGGGAGAAGCGCTCTGAACGGTTCTTCTCCCGTATGGGGCTCACCGGGGAACAGTTCGACGCCTACAACCGGAAGGCGTACGCAGACGGGTACGTACCGGTCTCAATTGACGTGTACGGCACGCCGTCGGATCCCCGGTACGTCGCGGTCTGGCGGCAGAGCCAGGGTGGCGGATGGTACTTCTCGCACGGAAAGCCGTTCGCCGCGCACAAGAAGTTCTTCGACGAGCGCACCGCCGAGGGGTTCCGCCCGACGGCGGTCGCGGTAGCCCCGGGAGGGGCGCGGTTCGCCGCGATCTACCGCAAGGACGGTGTCCGCCCCTGGTACCACTACATTGACACCTCCGGCTCCGCCTACCAGCGCAGGTTCGACAGCCTGGTGGCGCGCGGCCTGCGCCCGGTCCAGGTGAACGTCGAGGACGGCGTGTACGCCTCGGTCTGGGTCGGCTGACCAATGGGACAAGAACCCGGCTGGTACCGGGATGGGCAGGGAACCGCTGTCACTGGGACGGCTACAAATGGGACCAGAAGAACGCCGGCTACGGTCCCTACGGCCTGAACCCGGGCGACCGGCCGGCCCTGCCGCCCAACCGGCGGCCGGCCCTGGCGCCCAACCGGCGGCCGGATCGGCCAGATCAGCCGGCTCCGAAACCACCTTCACGGGACGCAGGTTGTGCGGGCGTGATCGGCGTGGGGGCCGTCGTCATCCTGATCGTCTCGAAGTGGGTGCAGAGCATGCGCTGGCTCTTGCTGATCGCCTGCCTGATGGGGCGGTCGCGTTCGTGGTCGCGGCCGGCGGGGCAGGCCGAGCTCGCCTTTCAGGAGGTGGCGACCGCACGTTAGAGGCCCGCATCTCATGGACGCGGTCGTTGTAGTCGCAGGGCTGCGCTCAACACCTCACTTGCGGTCTTCGCCGAGCAGGTCAGCGTGTTGAGCAGCGGTGCCGGCAGTTCGCCGGCACCGAGTCCAGAGGATGGCCACGGTGAGGCCGAGCCGGGCGCGGAGGACCGCGTACCCGGGTATCGGCTTGTGCTTGAGGAAGTGTTCGACCATCGTCGTGACGCCCAGGGCCGCTTCTTCGTCCGCATTCGCGCACATCACGCGTAGGCAGGCGGCGACCTGTTGTTCCCACGGTTCCGTAGGCGTGCTCTCCTCCAGCACAGCGCGCGCTGCTTGCGATGCGCCGCGCAAGCAGTGGACGATGATTGCCGCCTGTCGTCCCTCCATGAGGTGCTGCCCTGTGCGCCGTGGCGTGCGTGACGGCCTCGTCCCAGCGTCCGGCGAGCGCCAGGGCGCGGATGCCGTCCGCGAGGTATTGCAGCCAGACCCATTCGCGTAGCTTGTGGTGCTCCTCCCGGGTGCCGGCGAGGTTGGTCAGTGGCAGGGTGCGCCCCTCGATCTCCAGGTTGGTGCCGTCCATGACGGTCTGGTACATCGCATCCAGCAGCCGTAGTGCGTGCCGCCCGCCACGGCTTGTAGCCGAAGCCGACCGGGATCCTGCAGGGAGCTCCGCACCCTGATCGAGCAGCGCCCGAGCGCGCTGCTACCGCCGCTTCTTCGCGTACAGGACGGCACGGGCCTCGTCGTGCCGCCCCTCGGCGACATGGGAGGCGGCGAGTTGCTCGCGCGGCTGCGGGTGGATCTCCTCACGCCACTTGGATCGGCGGGCACGGCGCCCTCGAAGTTCAGGCCGAGCGTGATCTGGGTGTCGACGAAGCCGACCTCCCCCTGGGCCGTCATGCCGCGCCGCGCGGCTCACCGAAATTCGCCTCCATGGCCACCGCCTCATCGAAGACCGGCCGACCGCGGCCCGGTAATCCCCGCGCGATGTCGAGTGTCATTGGGCGATCTCGGATGGAGACGTCGGCGTCTCACCGACCCCCACGGCGGTGTCGTCGGTGTCAGCGGTCGCGCCAGCACGGCAACAGTCCCGTGTCAGAGCGGTCGGCGATCGTAAACGCCATGAACGGTGCAGCGCCTGCCCGTTCAACCGAAACTCCAAGGAGCACCATCATGTCGATCACACTCTCCGACCAGGACCAGCTCACCCTCCGCACCGCCGCCTGGGGCGCCGTCTCGCTCATGTCGGCCGCCGGCGCCGCCGGCTCGGCCCACAAGGCCGCCACCAACGGCTCCATCGCCCTGACCTCCGCCACCGGCCTGGTCGGGCACGTCCTGGCCAAGGCCCCCAAGGGCCTGACCGGCAAGACCGTCGCCGCGCTCGCCGACCAGGTGCTGCCCGCCCTGACCGCCTCCACCACCCTGCTCAAGCAGCACGCCCCCGACGAGGCCGAGAACTTCCGCCGCACCGTCACCGTCGCCATCGACGCCGCCGTCCAGTCCCAGAAGGGCGAGCCCAGCCCCTCCATGACCGAGATGGCCCGCCAGATCACCGAAGCCCTCGGCGCCTCCTGACGGCCACGCCGGCCCTGCGCAACCCCAGCACGTCACGGGGCCCGCTCCGGCCCCCGTGACACTCCAACCGCCCAGTCAATTGCCTTTTTCGTAACAGATCTGAAGGAGCACACCATCGTGTCCACCATCCGTACCGGCCAGGACGAGTTCCCCCCGCAGACCGGGCAGGACCGCCCCGAGCTGCAGCAGGTCATCCAGGAAATGGTCGATTCCGGCTTCGTCGGGGTGTCGCTGCGCGTACGCGACGAGCGGGGCGAGTGGGTCGGCAGCGCCGGAGTGAGCGAGCTGGGCGGCACCGAGACGCCGCCGGCCGACGGGCATGTCCGCATCGGCAGCAACACCAAGACTTTCACCGCCACCGTGGTGCTGCAGCTGGTGGCCGAGGGCCGGATCGGACTGGACACGCCGGTGGATGACTATCTGCCGGAGTTCGGGCTGGACCGGCGGATCACGGTGCGGATGCTGCTGCAGCACACCAGTGGCGTGTTCAACTTCACCGGCGACTTCGACCCCGACGGGACCTTCGTGCCCGGCATCCCCGCCACCCCTTCGGGCAAGGAGTGGGTGGACAACCGCTTCCACACCTACCAGCCCGAGGAGCTGGTCAGGCTGGCACTGTCGAAGCCGGCGCGGTTCGAGCCGGGCACCGACTGGAGCTACGCCAACACCAACTACGTGCTGGCCCGGCTGCTGATCGAGAAGGTCACCGGCCGCCCGGTCGCCGAGGAGATGCAGCGGCTCGTCCTCGGACCGCTCGGCCTTTCAGGCACCGTCCAGCCGACCACCCAGACCGACATCCCCGAGCCGCACCCCCACGCCTACTACCGCTACGAGGAAGACGGCGAGCAGCGGACGGTCGATGTCACGCGCCACAACCCGTCCTGGGTCTCCAGTGGCGGCGACATGATCTCCACCACCCAGGACCTGGCCACGTTCATCTCCGCGCTGCTGGGCGGCAAGCTGCTGCCGGCCGAGCTGCTGACCGAGATGTGCACGCCGGAGTCGAAGGCCGGCTACGGCCTGGGCGTGTTCGTCCAGAACGTGCCCGGCGGCGGCACCGTCATCACCCACAACGGCGGCATGGCGGGTCACGCCGCACTGATGTACAGCACCCCCGACGGCAGCAAGACCCTGACCGCCGCACTCAACTACATCGACGACTCCGCGCTGTCCATGGGAGCGGCCTTCCAGCAGGCCACTCAGCAGCTCGTCCAGGAGGTGTTCGGCAGCGGCCAGACCGAGCCGACCCAGTAGACAGTGCCGAACACCCCGGAAGGCTCAGTTGCCCACGCCGAGGTCGCACATGAACGCGGACGGGTACCGGTCGCCGCGGGCCGCGCCCGGCGGCACTGCCTTCTCGATGTCGGCGAGGTCGTCCGCGGTGAGGCTCAGGTCCATCGCGGGCTGCGCCTCGGCCAGCCGCTCGCGGGTACGGGCGCCGGCCAGCGGCACGATGTCCTCGGCCTGCGCGGCCAGCCAGGCGATGGCCAGCTGGGCGGCAGTGCAGCCCTTCGCCTCGGCGACCCGGCGCAGCGCGTCCACGAGGGCGAGGTCGTGCTCCAGGTTCCCGCCGGAGAACCTCGGGCTGAAGCCGCGCATGTCGCCGGGCCCGAGGACTATGCCGCGTTGGTCGACGAGTACGGCGTGGGGAGGCTGGCCGGCGTGCTGCGGCTGCTCGGCCCCGGGGCGCCGGAGGGCTTCCACCTCGCCGCGGAGGAGGCCGCGGTGAGCGGGCGCCTGCGTGCGCGGCGAGCGAGTGGTGCCGCCATCCCCTGGTCATGACCACGATCGTGCTTGTCCCGGCTGGGTCGAGGGGGCACAGACCCGGCGGTAGGGCAGCTCGGGGACGAAGCGGTGCCACTCCCCCGGCGACAGCTCATGTCCCGCGAGCGCGCACACCGCCGTCGCCGTCAGTGCCGGATCCATTTTCTCCGCCCGCACCTCACCCCGCACCCCGACCGTGTACAGCAGCCCGTCCGAGGGCGCGAACGACAGGTCCACCGCCTCCTCTCCAGCGGCGAACGCCCCCATGGAACGTCCCGTCGCCACATCCCACAGGCGGACCCCGGCCGGTGTGGACGCCGCCAGCGTGCGGCCGTCGTGGGAGAAGGCGGGCGCCGACGCGGACTTCGCCGCCAGCCGCACCGCCGACGGCCGCCAAGTGCGGGTGTCCCACACGGTGATTCCCGCCGGTCCCGCCATCGCCAGTGATCTGCCGCCGGGGCCGAAGACCGGGATGCCCGCGTCCAGCCGCCGTACCACGCGCCCGGACGGGATCTCCATCACCGCTCCGGTCCCGGTGACCAAGGTCCGGCCGTCCGGGCCGAACGCCACCGGCTGGTTCGCGTGCGCCTCCCGCAGCAGCGTTGCCTTCTTCGTACGCCATCGCCACAGCTCCGTCGGCGCCTCGCTGCCCTCGTCCAGATCGCCCACCTGGGTGGGAGAGACGGCCAGCGAGGAGCCGTCCGGGCCGAACTCCAGCGTCGACACCCCCTCCATCTGCTGCTTGATCGCGAACACCGCCTTGACCGTGAGATCGGCCGCGTCCAGCACCGCCACCGACGCTCTCTTGGGGTCGGCCCCCGCCAGGCTCAGGAATCCGCCCACCGCGACCAGCGAGCCGTCAGGGCTGACCGCCACCTCGCAACAGGGGGGGCCGTCCGCGCCGGCCCCTTCGGCGGCGACCCGCAACGATCGCGGCGACCCGCCGGTCTCCGCGTTCCGCACCTCCAGCCGGCCCTCTATGACCGCCGCCGCCGTGGTCCCGCCCAGCGCGCCGCTCACCGGTTCGGCGGCCCGCGCACCGCCCGGCTCGGCCGTCCGCAACGTCAGCACCGTCCCGTTCTCGCCCAGCAGCCGTAGCGTTCTGCCGTCGGCGCCGAACGCCGAGGGCGCCTCCACCCCCGACGTCGCGAACGGCACCCGCGACAGCTCGCTGCCGTCCGCGGTCCGGTACACCGCGATCTCGTCGTCGTCATCGGTCACCAGCAGCGCCCCGTCCGGCGACAGCGCCACATGGCGCGTGCCCGCACCGTCGGCGAACGTCCAGTCCAGCGCGGTGCCCGTGGCGAGATCCCAGAAGCTCACCGCGCCATCGCGCACCGTGGCGAAGACCTTGCCATCCGCGCTGAACAACGCATCCGTGACGTCCCTCCTGTCCTCCAGGTACTCCAGCGCGCGCTCCTTGCCCGACACCAGATCCCACACCCGCACCCGCGAGGTGCCAACGGAGTTCAGGCCCGTCACCGCGTACCTGCCGTCCGGGCCGAGCTCGTCCACCAGGGCGCCCCCCGGCGCGCGGAGTGCCCGGCGGGTGCGCACATCCACCCACACCGTGTTCGGCACCTCCATCCCCGAGGGCAGCCGGAGGAACCTGCCGTCGGAGCTGAACCGCATGGACTCCTGCACCAGGAACGTGTATCCGCCGCCGAACCCGGTGCCCACCGGCCGCCCCGACCGTACATCCCACAGCCGCACCGACCGTTCGTCTCGCACCGCCAGCAGCGAACCGTCGTGGTTCAGGGCCGCCTGCCGTACACCCGCGCCCACGCCCGTCAGCCGACCGGCCCGCTTGTGCCCGGCCACGTCCCACACCGTCGCCACGCCCTCGCGCACCCCGACCAGCATCGTGCCCGTGGTGTTCAGCGCGTACACCGTTCCGGGGGCCGCGTCCGGAGGGGAGAACACGTCCCGGGCCGGATGCGTCAGCGCCTCGCGCAATCCCGCCAGCGTCTCCGGTTCCTGTGGGCCGATCCGCCACGCCGCCACGTTCAGCAGCATCGCCGTGCGCGGATCGGCCGGCCGCATCCCCTGCGCGCGGATCACCAGGGACCGGGCCACCGCCCGTTCCAGGTGCGCCGCCACCGCCGCCCTCTCCGTCACCGCCTCGCGCCGCCGCGCCTCGGCGTACACGCCCGCGCCCGACGCGACCAGTGTCAGCGCCGCCAGCGCGGCCGTCACCTGGCGGCGCCGCCGTGACCGGCGCGCCGCCGCCGTCAGCCCCTCGGTCAGAAACCGGTCCTCCAGCGGGCTCAGGGTCAGATAGCGCCGCCCGCCGGTCGCCCACGTACGCGCGACCTCCAAGGCGCTGCCCTGGTACAGGTCGCTCGGACGGCGTTCGTGGAGGTCCCACAATCGCGCCGCCTCGCTCAGCCGCCGGTGGATCGCCAGCCCTGGCCGCTCAGCCTCCAGCCACTCTCGTAATCGCGGCCATGCCCGGGGCAGCGCCGCGTTCGCCAGCCGCACTCCGGCGTCCTGCCTGACGACCAGGCCGGCCCCCAGCAAGGCCGTAAGGACCGTCTCGTGGCCGGGCCGGCCCCCGCACACCTCCGTCGGATCGGCGGTCCGCAGCACGTCCTCGCCGCCGTCGCCCGTCTGGATCAACCGCAGCAACACGTCCGGCACCACCGCCCGCTCGGCAGAGGGCAGGGCGTCGTACATCCTCTCCGCCACCGCCCCCAACGGCGGCGAGGCCACCATCACCGCCGGCCGCGCCCGCGCCGCGGCGCTGAACCCGCGATCCAGCAGCGCTCCGCCGGGCCCGCGCCCGCCTCGGCCGCTCAGCAGATCCAGCAGCAGATCCCGAGCCGGAGGGCGGTCCCGCGCCGGTTTGGCCAGGGCGCGACTCACCGCGGAACGCAGTACCGGTGGCAGCATCTCGCAGTCCGGCTCCAGCGTCAGCACCCGATGCATGATCGCGCCCATCGTCGTCGCCTCGAACGGGCTGCGTCCTGTGGCCGCGAACAGCACCACCGCCGCCCACGCGAACACATCCGAGGCGGGCCCCGCCCGTTCGCCGCTCAGCACCTCCGGGGACATGTACGGCGGAGTGCCCCGCACCTGGTTGGACGCCGAATGCGACATCTCCTGGGTACGGGCGATCCCGAAATCGATCACCCGCGGGCCCTCGGGGCTCAGCAGCACGTTGTCCGGCTTCAGATCCCGGTGCACCACGCCCGCCTCATGGATCGCCACCAGCGCGGTCATCATGCCGATCGCCAAGGCGTGCAGCCGGTCACCGGAGAACGCCCCGCCCTCCTCCACGGCCCGGCGCAGGCTCGGTCCCTCGACGTACTCGCTCACCAGGTACGGCTGGTCGCCCGAGCCGTCCGCCGCGATCAGCCGCGCGGTGCAGAACGAGGCCACCCGCTGCGCCGCAGCCACCTCCCGGGCGAAGTCCTTGCCCCGGGATCCGCGCCGGAGCACCTTGACCGCTACTCGGCCTCCCGCGTCGTCGTAGGCCTCGTAAACGACGCCCTGGCCGCCCTCGCCCAGCTGCCGCGCCACCCAGTATCCACCCAGCCGATCAGGATCACCCGCCGCCATCGCACTCTCCACCCCGCCGAGCGAGCGCGTGATTGCCGCGCCTTCAGGAGAGTTCGACGCCACTGGCACGCCTTTGGTTCAGGACGACTGCGAGGCGCGAGGAGACCGCCGGTTACCCAGAATGAAAGGGCTCAGTGGGCATCACGGCCACACAATAACCGTAGGTGGAGCAGAAGATCGTGATGCTCTGCCTGGCCGTTGGCTTGGCCCGCCTGATCGGCTGGACCAACATCCCCGCAGCCACCAACGACTACCGCCGCCCCGACGACGACCCTCAGCTACTCGGTCTCACAACATGAGATGAGTTACTGCGCGCCAGACTTACCCTCAGGCCAGGGCCAGGGTCCGGCGCCACGTGTGGGGCCACCACCTTCATCCCGCACTGACGATTTCGGCACTCGTTCACTCTCGTGAACACGACTGTAATTAGCACATACATTCTATGGCCATGGAGATTGACATGGTCATCAGCGCCGGACAGCACCTCCCAGATCGGATCGTTTGCAGCCATGAATGCCTTGTTGTCCGTATTGATCGGCCCGCAAAAAACGTGAATGTGACTCCGCTCACACTCCGATCACACGCATGAACCAACCCGTCGGCAACTTAGTCAAACGCCTAAAGAAGTTATTCCACATCTGAACACCACGTACATGAAGGAGAACCGCAGTAGGGGCAGACCACCTTACCGAGCCTTATGGCACGCGGGAAACCAATCCTTGCCACGGCTGATTCTCACTTTAGCGAAAGGCGACCCTTATTGGAATCGACATCTTCACCCGGGCTGATCTGTTTCTTTGGGTTGGTATACCTGGCGTACGGTACCTGGCTGCTGATCAGCGCACGACGGCTCCGTGCCCGCGGGGTTCGGGTACCCGGCGTCATCACCGGTCTGGTGCAGAGTCGGGACCCTGATAGCTCTACATGCAAGCCGATCTTCCGTTTCACGACCCTCGAAGGCCACGAGGTCGAGGTCACCTCGAAGTTCGGTGAGGCCAGCCCTCCTCAACCAGGAGATCGCGTCTCCATCCTCTACGACCCTCAAAAACTGCGACATGCCCGCATCGACACCGGCGGTCAGCGCGGCTCCGCCATGGGGCGGATCTTGACGGGCTTCGGCCTGCTTTTGGTGACCCTCAGCGTGCTCATCACTCTCAATATCGTCTGACTCCGATGGGGCCGCGCTCCGAACTCCTGCGAGCACTGGCTTCTCCGTCCAAAACCAGAGCGTCCGCGGTGCCGAGTTGATATCGCAAAGGAGCCAGATGTCCGCAGTACAACCGCAGCACGGCCGCAGGCCCGACCCCGATGATGGCCACGCGGCCAGGCGCGTCATCGCCACCGTGCTCTTTCCATGGATGACCGCCAAGTTCCTGTTCAAACCCCGGGTCGGCCCATTGCGCAAAGACCGGATGCTGAACCGGCTCGCGTTCTGGCGATCGGTGGTCGGCCTCGGCGTGATCCTGATAGCGACCTCCCGCTATCAGGACGTTTGGGCCAACATCATCCGAAAGGCGATGGAAACCGGGCGGCTTGCCTTGGTTTTGCTGCCGCTACCGATCCTCGTGATATTCATCGTGACCCGCTCCGGCCACCGCATCCAACTCCTGCCCGGCGTACTGCTTCTGATAGGACGTGCGGCGCTCGCACTGACCTTCTTCTACCTGCCGATCGTGTTAATCTTCGCCGCAGCCGGTGAGCTCAGCATCGACTCCCTCGCCAACGGTGACGCCCAATTTCAGCGTGACATCGACGTCAACGCCTCGGGGGCAGCAGCACTCTGGCTGCTCGCCGCGATAGGCTTGGCGTTCGTCCTCGTTCCCTGGTTCTTGTGCTTCTGGTATTGCACGATCTACTGGGCAGCGCGCACCGGATTCTGGATGGGCGATATCCATCCGCTGCTCGCACCGATCGGCACAACGAGTCTCATGCTGCTGATCAGCGGCCAGGAGATCATCGCACGCGACACCAATGGCGTGCCCGACTGGCTGTGGCTCATGCTGAACCTTTGCGGCGCGGCCACGGCGCTGGTGCTGGCCATATTCGAATACCGGCACCTCCGGTCGACCGGTTACCGATTCCGCAACGGACCGGAACCAGCGGCCACGGATTCGGACAGCCGGACGGCCGACGTGGAGGTCGAGATCGGAACCGCAGGACCGGCGACCGCGCCGCCCATTGCCGGCACGCCTATCCGGCTGCACGAATAGATCCTATGGCCTGGGCCGGTGATCAGGCGTGAGCAGAGGCTGTTCAAGATCATGTTATGACGCAAGACCTGAACGCCCTCTTGTGGCTGGAGTCCCACTTCGAGGACGCCGATCCGCACAAGCTCAGCAGAATCACGCCGCCGCTACTGCCGCCCGAGAGAGCGGTTCGCGACTTCATGGCTCTGATGTCACTGTGCGACTGAGTGAACCCTTAGCGTTATTCCTGGCTGATGGGCGTGGATATGCTGAGATGGCCGGGTGAGTGAGCGCAGGCCGTACGTGAGCGACTAATCCGATGAGCGATGGGCGTTGCGTTGATCGAGCCCAGCGGCGAGCCTGCCGCAGCCGCATCACAGCCACAGATCTTGCGACTGTTGACCCACTACGCCGAATCGGCATCACGGCCGGCGGGCTGGGGTGCATTTCCCGTAGGCCGGCATCGACGCTGACGCGCGGTCGGTAGCCGAGGTCGGTGCGGGCGGCGCTGCTGTCGTAGGAGCGGTCGCGGCCCATGTTGGCGACCAGCCAGTTGGTGACCGGGGGCGGGTGCGCCTGCGGAGCAGGCGTGCGCTGCCGTCCACCAGGGCTACGATCGGCGCGGCGATGGCCCGCGGGATGCTCCGGCTGGCGGTGACGTCAACACCCTGGGTTGCCATCAGGGCGGTGAAGAAGTCGCGGATCGGCATGGGGGTGTCGTCAGTGACGTAGTACGGCGCGCGCCGTGGCGACCGCGGGTGAGCGCCAGCACGACGGCGTCAGCGAGGTTGCCGACGTGAACGAAGTCATGATGTGGCGGCCGCCGTCGATCCACAACCACCTGCGCCAGCAGGGCGACAGCTCGGCGGGGCGTCTCCCGCCGGATCGGAGTGAACGCGAACCAACTGGGGACCGGCAGAGCTGCCAGGAGGGTGATAGCAGCAGCGAGCAGGCCCCTTACCTCTTCCACGTAGGCCTGGTTGAGGTGCAGCAACATGGCCAACGCCACCTCGCCGCGGGCCAGCCACCAGCTTGAGCACATCGCCACGGCGAGGTGGATCGCCAGCATGGCGGGCGTCGACCCTGTGCCACGCGTGGGCCACCCGAGCCAGGCTGCTGGCGGCGGTGGCCCTGGCCCATCTCGCCCTCGGTGCCTTTCTGCTGCTCGGTCCCCGGTCGCGTTCACGTGGTTCTCCCTGGCGGCGCCGCCCGGCGTCGCCGACGTGCTGGCCGACCAGCGACTGGCCGGGGCCGTGCTCATGCTCCTGCCGCTGCCGGCGGCGGCCGTGCTGGCCGAGCGCATGCTCTGGCTCAGGCAGACGGCACTGGCGCGGCTACGCACGAGTCCACCGCTTTAGGACAGCTTGCCAGGAAGGGGGTACATGCCCAGGCCAGCAGCCTTCCGGCCCATTCGGGAAACCGGCGGCACGCCATGCGATGATGGCGGCGCCATGTCAGCCACCGCATTAGCCATCGCGCCGGCCGCCGCGCCGGTCGCCGGGTCCGCCGGCGCCTCGCTGCGCGCGCTGCGGGCCGCCGCCTTCGCGGCGGTGTCGGTCGTGCTCGGCCTGGTGGCCCACCTGCTGGCGGGCGGTTCGGTCTCGGTGGCATGCCTCCTGGTCGCGTGGGGCGTCTCGTTCGTGCCGGCGCACCTGCTGGCTGGGCGGGAGCGGTCACTTGCGGTCATCGTCGCGACGTTGACCGTCGCGCAGGTCGCGCTGCACCTGTTGTTCTCCTCGGTGCATGCCGTGGAGGCCGCGGCCGGGCATGCGCACGCCCACTCCGGGTTGGTGCCGGACATCGGCATGCTGACCATGCACGCCTGGGCGGTCGTGCTGACGGCGGTCTGGCTTTCCCGCGGCGAGGCGGCCGTCTGGGCGGTGCTGCGCCGCCTGGCCGTCCGCCTGCTCATCGCGATCTTCGCCGTTCCGGCGCCTCACGCGGTCATCGCCCCACCGGCCCGGCGGCCGGTGATCCTGCGCTCGATCCTGCTCGGACATGAGATGGGCCGGCGCGGCCCTCCCCGCGGCTGCGCCATCTTCACGTCCGCCTGACCGTACTTCACGCGTCGCGGCGGACCTTTCCCACCTTTCACACCCCTTCGAGGGGTGTCCTCGGCGTGCGCGCTCCCGCGAGCGCCCGCCGAGCCGAATCAGGATCGAACCGTGCCGGCTCAGCCGGACATCACCGCAGGCCCGGACCACCTCCCCCGCGTCTTCCTGCCTCTCGACCCATCGCCCGCCGCGCCCACACCCCACGGTCGTCCATCAGCCGAGGATGAAGCGACGCGCGCACGAAGTCAGGGTTCGACTCAACGTTGAGGCCACGGATCCCCAGCCGGCACTGGATACACCTCCGTGACCGGGGAGACCGGCAGGAACGCCCTGAACGCTGCCATCGCGCACCCGAGTGCCCACGGGCCTGCCCGCCCCGAGCTGATACCCACTTAGGGATTTGAAAGGCCGTCTCGGGGGTTGGCGGTGGACGGGCCGTTCAACAGCGGCTGGTGCTTACCGTGGAGGTGCTGGTCGAGCATCACTGCGGTCCGGGGTTGTCCACGATGTCCAGGGCGGCTGCCCGGGCCACGTCCACGGGAATCGCGACGGCTTCGGGGACGGCCGGGATGGTGGTGAGGACGCCGAGCACGGTGCCGCGCGCGTCGAGCAGCGGCCCGCCGGGGCCGCCGGGCGGGAGCAGGGCGTCGGTGCGGATGGCGGGAATCCGCGTGCCGCCCGGCAGGGTCACTGGGTGATCGAGGTCCTGGATGGTGCCCTGGGTGACGGCTCCCGCCGCCCCGATGGCGAGCACCGGATCGCCGACGCGTGCGCGGCCGAGGCCGAGGCCGGAGTGCAGGGGCGGCAGGGCGGTCCCGTCGAGTTTGAGCGCGGCGATGTCGACGTCTTGGCGGCGGCCCAGTACTTGGGCGGTGCGGCGGGTTCCGTCGGGCAACACGACGGCGATCTGGTCGACGCCGGCCACCAGGTGTGCGTTGGTGACCAGGATGCCGGGCACGGCGACGCGAAACGCCGCCCCCGCGGGCAGGGTCACGACGCTGCGGGCCGCCGGGATGGCCGGTGACCGGTAGGCCGCCCATTGGGCGGGAGTGACGCGCGCCAGCAGGGCGAAGCGGTCTCCGCGACGGGTGTAGAGGGCGGCCTCGCCTTCCGCGATGGGGGCGGCGGGGGACAAGATGCTCGGGTAGACGCCGTGGCTGACGATCACCAGGTTCGGCTCGCCGGTCTGCGGGGCCTGGCGGCGGATCAGCTCGTTCAGACGTTGCTGGGCCTGCTGGTCGGGCTGTGGATACAGCCGTTCCAGGCCATGGACCACCTCGGCGCGGCCGAAGGCCAGCTCGGCCGTGTCCCGGCTGCGGCAGTACGGGCTGGTCCAGACCGCGCCGACGCGCATGCCCGACCGGCGAAAGGCATGGCCAATCGTTCGGGCGTCGGCACGGCCCTGAGCGGACAGATTGCGCTGGGTCGCACAGTCGTCCAGATCCACGGGCTCGGCATCCGGCTTGCTGTGGTCAGTGGCCGCGTGCCGGATCACGATCGTCATGCCGTCATCAGGAAGACGGGCGAGCCCTGGAGAGGTGGAAGCGGTCGCGGTCCCGGAACGGACAGGAGCGACGGTGCTGGAGGCGGCAGTTCGGGCGGTGTCGGGCGGCGGCGGGGCGCTGCAGGCGCTTACGGCGATCAGGACGGCGGCCATGAGCGCGGCCGGTCTGAGAGCCGGGGCTCCTCTGGAGAGCCGGGCGGGCTCAGGGGACGGGGCGGAGGCCATGAGGTTCTGGCTTAGGTGACGGGTGCGGTGCGGGTGCGGCGCTGGGCGTACAGCCGGTCGAGGCTGAAGCGGCCGGCGCCCGTCAGCAGCAGCGTGATCGAGGCGGCGCACATGCTGAAGGCGAAGCCGGAGCCGCTGCCTTCCTGCCCCATGACCAGGGATTCGCCTCGATGCACGAAGATCAGCGCGCCCGCCATGACGACGACGAAGCCGGCGCTGATCACCCGGGTCAATGCGCCGAAGGCGACCACGGCGCCGCCGAGGAGCTGGACGTACGCGGTGAACGGGGCGCTGATCTCCGGCAGGGGAATGCCGGCGTCGCGGTAATTGACGACGTTGGCGCCGACCCCGCCGTCCTGGCTGACGTCGCCCCAGCCGTGGGCGATGAAAACGGCCGCAACCGCCAGGCGCAGGACCAGCAATCCGGCGTCAGATGCGTTGTCGAGAAGCACGGTACGAGAAGGATGTTCGAGCTGTCGCTGGGTCATGGCCCCACTTCAGCACCGGCGGCCCGCGTACCGGAAAGACCTCTTCGATCCAGACTTATACTCCACAGGTATGAGCGGCCTGGAAGCGCGTGAGCTGCGATATTTCGTAGCGGTGGCAGAGGAGCTCAATTTCTCCCGGGCGGCCGAGCGGCTCGGCATGGCGCAGCCGCCCCTGTCGCGGGCCATCCGCCAGTTGGAGCGGCGGCTGGGCGCGGACCTGTTCACCCGGGACACCCGGCAGGTGGTGCTGACGGACTTCGGCGCGACGTTCCTGGAGGAGGCGCGGCACGCGCTGGAGGTGCTCACCGCGGTGGACCGCAGGGCGCGGCGGGCCGCGCAGGTCACGCCCACTCTGGTGGCGACGGCCAAGCCGGGGATCGCCTCGGGCATGCTCCGGCGCGTGGCGGAAACCTTCCGCGCGTTGCCCGGCGCCTGCCGGGTGGAGATCGCGGTGAGCGGCTACCGGGAGCAGGCGGACATGGTGCGGGACGGCCGCGCAGACGTCGCCCTGCTAAGCCTGCCGTACGAGCGGCGCGGCCTGGACAGCGAACCGCTCGCGAGCGAGCCGAGAGTCGCGGCGCTGCCGGCGGACCATCCGCTGACCAGGCGGTCCGAGCTTCGCCGCGCAGACCTGTACGGTGAGCCGATCCCACGGTGGGCGGGCGCGAGCGAGGCCGAGCACGCCTACTGGTGCGGAAGGGAGCCCGGCAACGACCTTCCGCCGGGACCGGTGGTCGGGGATCCGTCACAGCTCCTCGAAGTGGTGGGCCTGGGTCAGGCCGTCGCGCTCGTCCCGAGATCGGTGGCCGAGCGCAATCCGCGGTCGGACGTGACCTACCGGCCGGTCGCCGACGCCGCGCCGTACGTGATCGCGATCGCCTGGCCCGCAGGCAGGCGCTCACCCGCGATCGCCCGGTTCGTCTTCGCGGCGACAGACCTATACCTGGACCGGACGCTGGTGAGCTGACCCGGATCAGTAGCTGGGCGCGCTGTCTTGGACGGGCTCAAGGGCCGGGGAGTGAGCAGGCGAACTCGATCACACGTCAATGTGTGCGGTGGCGGAGTGCCGATCGGCCAGGCGGCGGCCCAGGCGCTGCATGGGCCGTTCAAGGAAGCGACCGAGTTCGCGCAGCGCGAGGGCGGCAGCGAGGCCGGACTGGCCCGCGCCGATGACGATCGTGTCCATGCGCCGTCATATCGTCAAATTCTGAAATGACAATACGACAATGTAGAGTCATCCTATGGAGATGGCGACCAACGGGATCCAGCTCACGGACGCGGCCCGGGGCTTCCTCAAGGCGCTGGCCAGCGACACCCGCCAGCAGATCCTCTTCCTGTTCGAGGGCGGGGTGGAGCTGACGGTCAACGAGGTGGCCGAGCGGCTTTCCCTGGCCCAGTCGGCCGCCTCCACCCATCTGGCGACGCTCCGCGACGGCGGGGTGCTCACCGCGCGGCGCGAATGGAAGACCGTCCACTACCGCGCCGATCCCGACGGCGTGCGACGCGCTCTGACGGATCTGCAGGCTGCCCTGCAGGCGTGTTGCCCTCCCGGGGACGGCCCGTTCGCCGGTGGGTGCGGATAGGCCCGGACCAGGCCATCCCTCGATCGGGCTCGCGCCGATCGAGGGTTCCAGCAACTTAGGCCAGCATCTAATTTGACAGATCTCTAATCAGTCGGCCATGCTGCGTACTACTTCGAAAAACGTCTAAACAGGAGAGGTGCGATGCGTGCTCTACTGCGCCGGTTGCGCCGTGACACCACCGTCACGTTCGACGAGATCCGCGGCGAGGTCTGCGACGCCGCCTGCAGGACCGGCGCGGTGATCGATCGTGCCCGCACCACGAGCCTGATGCTCCGTTAGCCATCTTGACGACACGAAAGAGGATCATCATGAGTGACGGATGCTGCGGCACCACCGCGCCCCTGGAGGCAGAGCAGCCCATGAGCAGGATCGAGGCCGGCGAGCTGCCGGTGGTGGTCATCGGCGCGGGCCCGGTCGGTCTGGCCGCCGCCGCGCACCTGGCCGAGCGCGGTCAGGACTTCCTGGTCCTGGAGGCCGGCGAGCAGGTGGCCGCCTCCGTCGCCCAATGGGGCCACGTCCGGGTGTTCAGCCCGTGGAGGTTCAACGTCGACGCCGCCGCCAAGCGCCTGCTGGAGGCCGCCGGCTGGAGCGAGCCGGACCCCGAGTGGCTGCCCACCGGCGCCGAGCTGATCGCCGACTATCTCGCCCCGCTGGCCAAGCTGTTCGGCGACAAGGTGCGGCTCAGCACCAAGGTGACGGCGATCAGCCGCCTCGGCTATGACCGGGTCCGGACCAACGGCCGCGAAGACGTCCCGTTCCTGATCCGTCTCGACGGCGGCGAGGAGTTGCCGGCCCGCGCGATCATCGACGCCTCCGGCACCTACTTCACGCCGAACGTCCTGGGTGCCAGCGGCCTGCCCGCGTACGGCGAGGCGGAGGCGGGCGAGCTGGTCGACCACGCCCTGCCCGACGTGCTCGGCGCCGACCGTGAAACCTACGAGGGCAGGCACACGCTGGTCGTGGGCGCCGGTCACTCGGCGGCCACCACCCTGCTCGCCCTCGCGCAGCTCGACGACACTCAGATCACCTGGGCGATCCGCGCGGGCAGCGCCAGCCGCACCTATGGCGGCGGCGCGGCCGACGCGCTGCCCGCCCGCGGCGCGCTCGGCACCCGCCTGCGCGCCCACGTCGAGTCGGGCCGCATCCAGCTGCTGACCGGCTTCTTCGCCCACTTCGTCACCCGGAGCGGCGACCAGGTGAGCGTGGTCAGCCGTGACCCGTCCGGCGCCGAGCAGTCCGTCACGGTGGACCGCATCGTGGCCGCGACGGGCTACCGACCGGACCACTCGATCGCCTCCGAGCTGCGTCTGGACCTGGACCCGATCCTCGGCTCCACCCGGCAGCTGGCCCCGCTGATCGACCCCAACCAGCACTCCTGCGGCACCGTGCCCGCGCACGGCGTCGATGAGCTGTCCCACCCCGAACCGGGCTACTACGCCGTCGGCGTCAAGAGCTACGGCCGTGCCCCGACGTTCCTGATGGCCACCGGATACGAGCAGGTCCGCTCGGTCGTCGCCGCGGTCGCGGGCGACTGGGAGGCGGCGCGTGACGTGCAGCTCGACCTGCCGGAGACCGGCGTGTGCTCCTCCAACCTCGCCGAGGCGCAGGAGCAGCGTGTCGGCCTGGCCACCGGTATCAGTGGCGGCCTGCTGGCCACCCCGCTGCCGCTGGCCACCGTCGGCGCCTCCAACGACGGCGGCGGCTGCTGCGGCTGAAAACAGGGATCGACATGTCAGACGGATACCCCACCGCCGCCCAGAAGGAGGCCTTGCGCCTCATCTGCGACCACGGCCGGTTGCGCACCGGAGAGCTGGGCCGCCATTTGATCAGCGCCCGGCGATCCAGCACCAACCCGGGCTTCGCACCGGCCATCGCCCGCATGGCCGGCACCCTGGCCTGGCGGCTGGAGGCCCAGGGCTTCATCGCCGAAACGGGAGACGAGTGGACGACGACCGCGGACGGCCGCCGCCTGATCTCGTGCTCCAGCGAGCCGGAGTGAGCTCCACCACCGAGACCGCCGCCCCCGAGACCAGGGGCGGCGGTCAGCCGCGTTCCAGCTACGGCTGGCGGATCGTCGCCGCGCTGGCCGTCACCCAGACCATCGGGTACGGCGTGCTCTACTACGCCTTCTCCGTCTTCCTCGCGCCGATGGCCCGCGACCTGCACGCCACCAACGCCCAGATCGCCGCCGCGCTCACCCTGTCGATCCTCATCGCCGCGCTGTGCGCCCCGCTGGTCGGCCGCCGGCTCGATGCCCGCGGCGGCCGTGGCCTCATGACCGCCGGATCGATTCTCGGCACGGTTGCCGTGCTGGCCTGGTCGCGGGTGGAGAGCCTGTGGCAGCTGTACGCGGTGTTCGCCGCGATGGGCATCGCCTGCGCCATGGTGCTCTATGAGTCGGCCTTCGCCGTCATCGTCAGCTGGTTCGACGGCCCGACCCGGGAAGGCGGCCGGGCCAACGCCCTGCTCGCGCTCACTGTCGTGGCCGGCTTCGCCTCCTCGATCTTCCTGCCGCTCACCGGGCTGCTGGTGCAGTGGTACGGGTGGCGCCAGGCCCTGGTCGTCCTGGCGCTGATCTACGGCCTGGCCGCGATCCCCTTGCACGCGCTCGTCCTGCGCCGCCGTACCCACGCCAAGCGGGAGCTCGCCACTGCAGAAGAGCGTGCCGGCCTCGTCAAGGCCGCCACCCGCCGGCGGCCGTTCTGGCTGCTGGTGCTCGCCTTCACCGCCAACGGCGGCGCGGCGGCGGTGATGGCGGTGCTGCTCATCACCTACCTCATCCACCTCGGGCACTCCCCCGTCCTGGCCGCCACGCTGGCCGGACTTCTGGGGGTGCTGTCGGTGACCGGACGCCTGCTCACCACCGGCCTGCAACGCCGCCTGCCCGCCGCACTCATCGCCGCCGCGATCTTCGCCCTGCAGGGCGTCTCCGTCCTGCTACTGCCGCTGGTCGGGCACAGGGTGCCGGGCGCCATCGGCTGCGTGCTGGGATTCGGGCTGGGCTTCGGCATCGCCTCCATCACCCTGCCGCACCTGCTGGTCGGCCGGTACGGCACCGCCGCCTACGCCTCGTTGTCCGGCCGTATCGCCGCCTTCTCCGTCACCGACAAGGCCCTCGCTCCGCTGGGAGCGGTCGCGCTCGCGCAAGCGGTGGGCTACGTCTGGGTGATGGGCGCGGTCGCCGCCGCCTGTGTGGTCGCCGCGTTGGCCTTGGTCGCCTACCATCGCGTATGATTTCGATAGCTTTCGAAGTAAGGGGTGCCGGATGACCGCCGTCACGATCCAGTGCTGCGCGCCGATCGCGCGCGAGCCGCTGTCGGAGACCGACGCCGCCGAGCTGGCGGTCATGCTCAAGGCCGTCGCCGATCCGGTACGGCTGCGCCTGCTGTCGATGATCGGCTCCCACGCCGGAGGCGAGGCCTGCGTATGCGACCTCACTGACGCCTTCGACCTGACGGCGCCCACGATCTCGCACCACCTCAAGGTCTTGCGTACCGCGGGCTTGATCGACGGCGAACGCCGCGGCACCTGGGTCTACTACCGGATCATCCCCGAAGCGGTGAACAAGCTGGGCGCCCTGTTCGCGCCGCTCACCGAGCCCGCGTCCAGCCGGCCCGGTGAGCTGGAGCTCACCCCTGCATGACCGATGAACTCCCCACGGTCGATGTCCTGGTCATCGGCGGTGGCCAGGCGGGCTTAGCCGCCGGCTACTACCTGCGCCGCGCCAAGGCCGACTTCGTCATCCTCGACGCCCAAGACCGACCGGGCGGAGCGTGGCGGCATGCCTGGCCCTCGCTGCGGCTGTTCTCGCCCGCCCAGTACAGCTCGCTGCCCGGCCGCATGATGCCCTCGCCTCCCGGCGGCGGCTACCCGAGTGCCGAGGACACCGTCTCCTACCTGACCGACTACGAGCAGCGCTACCAGCTCCCGATCATCCGGCCCACGACGGTGCGCGCCGTACGGCGCGGCGACGGGCATCTCGTCGTGGAGACCGACAGGGGCGTCTGGCAGGCCAAGATCGTCATCAGCGCGACGGGAACCTGGTGGCGGCCCCATATCCCGCACTATCCGGGCATCGGCGACTTCCGCGGCCGACAGCTCCACACCGCCGGCTACCGAGGCCCGGAGACCTTCCATGGTCAGCGCGTGGTCGTGGTGGGCGGCGGCAACTCCGCCGCCCAGATCCTCACCGATCTTTTCACCGTCGCGCACACCACCTGGACCACTCTGCGCCCGCCCCGCCTACTCCCTGACGAGGTAGACGGCCGCGCCTTGTTCGACCTGGCCACCCGCCGCCACAGAGCAGCCCAGACCGGTGAAACCGCACCCGGCATCGGTGACCTGGGCGACATCGTCGCCGTCCCGCCCGTCCGGGAGGCTCGCGACCGGGGAGCGCTCAAGGCCGAACCGATGTTCGCCCGCCTCACACCCACAGGGATCGCCTGGAGCGACGGCACCACGCTGGATGCCGACGCCATCATCTGGTGCACCGGCTTCCGCCCTGCCCTGGGCCATCTGGCGCCGCTGCGACTGCGCGGCCCTGACGGGCTCATCCCGACTCAAGGCACCCGAGCCGTTGGCGAGCCACGTCTGCACCTGCTCGGCTACGGCGACTGGACCGGCCCCGCCTCCGCCACCCTCATCGGCGCCGCCCGCACCGCCCGGCAACTCGCCGCCGAGATCGCCGCCCAGCTGTAGCCGCCACGCGCCCGCTGAACCCGACAGCATCCAAATAATTCGACCGCTGTCTATCTTGACGAACATCTAATCAGCATGAGATTGTGGCTTCTGATTAGACATCCATCTAAGTCTTTCGGGGTGGCGGCCTCCGCCGCCCCGTGAAGGGGATCACCATGACGAACCAGAGCAGCGGCGGCTTCATCGGCGACGTACGCGAGGCGTTCGCCCCGCCTGCGGCCGGAGGCTGCTGCGGGGCCCCCACCGCCATCGCCACCGCCGGCGCCTCCGGCGCGAGTGACGCTGATGAGGCTGCCACGAGCTGCTGCGGCAGCCCGGCCGCGGCGCAGCAAGCCGCCCAGGCCGGTTGCTGCGGCCAGGCGCCGGCGTCCGCCACCGCTTCGACCGCCGGCGCTTCGACCTCCACCGCTTCGGCCACCGGCGCCGCCTCCACCGGATGCTGCGGATGACCTCCGCGGCCCCGAACGTGGACCGGGCTGAGGCGGACCTGGCGGCCCTCGTGGAGCGGGTGTCAGTGGCGCGGATGCGGGCCACGGTGTACGAGCTGGCCGGCGATCGCTACGCCGGGCGGCGCGTGGGCACGCCTGGCGGCCACGCCGCCGCCACCTGGCTCGCCGAGCGGCTCGGCGAGTTGGGCGCCGAGGTGCGGCTGTCGGGCTTCGACGTGGCGGACGTGCGCGAGCTGTACGAGACCCCCGTCCTCGAATGGAGCGCTGACAGGCGGGCGCGGCGCCTGGAGCACCGCCGCGACTTCGTCGAGCACCTGGCCTCCGCCGAGCTGCCCCACCCGCGCTCCGCCCCGCTGGCCGGGCCCTCCGAGACCAGCCTGCGCGGCCGGTGGGTACTGGCCCAGGCCGGAGACTGGGCGCGGGTGTGTGAGCGGGCCGAGGCGCAGGGTGCGGCCGGAGTGCTGACCGCACGCGGCGCCGACGCCGACGGCTGGATGCCCAAGATGATCGCCGGCCCGCCGGCCCGCCAGGTGCCCGTCATCGCCCTGCACACCGAGGTGCACGCGCGCATGGCCGAAGCCCTGGCAGGCGGCCCGGTCCAGGTGACCGGGTCGATGCCGCTGCGGCGGATCGCCACCCGCGGCCACAACGTCTACGCCCGCTTCCCGCACACCCCCCACCCCGAGGGCGGCGATGACCGGGAGGGCGGGTCGCGGGTGTTGCTGACCGCGCACTACGACGGTGTCGGCGACGACCCCGACCGGCGGCTGCCCGCGGCCGCCGACAATGCGTCAGGCGTGGCCGCGGTCCTGGAGGCCGCCCGCGTCCTGTCGGCCGCACCGGCACCTGCGGTGCGGGAGCTTACGGTGGGCTTCCTGGACGCCGAGGAAGCAGGCGCATGGGGGTCGGCCCACCACGCCCCGGCCCTGCCGCCGGACACCCTGTTGATCAACCTCGATGGTGCCGCCCAGCTGCACCAGGCCGCTTCCGTCGAGGCGGGCGGGCCCGCCCACGCCCTGCTGGCCGTCCTGGACCAGGCCGCCCGCCGGACCGGTGTGCCGCTGCGGGCAGGCGCCATGGCCTCCGACAACCGCCGCTACGCCGCCGCCGGACTGGCCGCGATCGGCATCGGCATGGGCATGCCCGGCTACCAGACCCCAGCCGAAACCCCCGATCGCGTCCAGCCGGACACCCTTGTGGCAGCGGCCCGTCTGCTGGTGGCCACCGTGTGGCTGCTGTCCGGCCGTGCGCGGCCTGACCTGGCTCTATGAGTGTGAGTGGGCCCCACCCACGCGTCGGGTTTGGCCCCGCCTGTCCCGCGACATCGGACCTTGAGCTCTTGTCATCGAAGGCTGAGCGGTCAATGCGCCTCTCTCATCGCGGGCATGGCTCAGATCTTCAATGCTGACGGCTGGTCACAGGCGGGCGGTCCACTCGTGGCCTGTAAGAACGTCAACACCCCTGGCCGGGAAGACGCGGTGTTCTGGAAGTCATGTACGTCCGGCGGTGTACGGAACAGCGATGGTCAACGCGGTGAGCACGAACACCGCGACCGCGACGAATGCGCCGAGCACCGGAAACCACCACGACACCCACAGGGCGGGCCAGCAGCGTCAGCGCCACGGGCAGCAGCGTCACACCCCAGGAGGCGCTCCCCCAGACCACCATCTCCAGCAAGCCAGGCTCCGGCAGCCGGTAACCGAAGAAACCACAGCTCTCGCTGGGGATCAGCACCGACAAGACCGCTGCCGCAGCCGCCAGTACGGCCAGGAGACGGAACATCGGCGCCCTTCGCCCCTAAGGTGATCAAGTCCCGGGCGAGACCACTCAACAGAAGCCTCAGCTGAGTCGATCGGCGAGTTGTGCGAGGTAAAGGGAGCTCGGCGCCAAGCCTGACTTGTTGGTTCCCTCCACGTAGCCGGTCTGGTGGTTGGTGTACCAGTTCTTCCCGGTGACAGCACCCGTGGTGCCGATGGCATAGTTCTGGGCGGTCGGCGGGGTCTGCACACACACCTCCTTGCCGTTGTCGACCGTGCAGTTCCAGGCCACGCTATTCACCGAGGACCAGCCGTGCGACTCACCCTGGTCGCCGCGGTTGAACAGGCCCATGACCCAGGTCTTGTCGCTCTGGCTCGACAGTTCCTTGACGTTGTCATACAGCAGGCCCTGGCTCCACTTGTGGTGGCCGCCGGACTCGGCGTAGCCGTTCTCGTTGGTCCCGTTGAGCCATACGTTTCCCGAGCAGGTGCTTGCTCCCGAGGCGCCGAAGGCGTGCCGTGCGTGGGTGGATACGAGGTCGCGGAAGAGGACCTGCTGGGCCCGGTAATCGGCGCAGAAATTGGTGCGCTTTCCCCCGATGATCTGCGAGCACGGGTAGCTGGCCTCTACCGATTGGACCGTTACCCGGGTGCTGCGCTGCACATAGACGCCCGATATGGAGAACTGCACCAGCTTGCATGCCTTAACCCAGGCGTCCTCGGCCCGGCTGACGATGATGCAGCTCTGCGGATGATCCTCGCTGTAGGTCGACGGGTTTCCCATGTCGATGCGGAGGTTCTCGACGCCGACGTTGCGGACCAGCCCTGCCCGGTCCCAGACGTAGACGTAGGATTGCGACAGGGACCGCCGCAGATCGTTGAAGACGGGCGCATCGATGATGATGTCGTTGCCGACGATCTCCTTGACGTACCTGTTGTACATGATGGGCAACGTGCCGGGGCTCCACCGGGCATCGTCCTTGACGCCCCCGCCGTTGACCGCGTCGGTCCACTCCTGGGTGTGCGGATGGCAGATGATGATGTTGTTGCCCACCTTGAGGTTGGTCGTTGAGGCCAAGGTGAGCCGGCGCTGACCCGTCTCAATCAGGCTGGAGGTCACGCCGGTTGTGGTGCCGGGCACCCGCGTGTCCCATTCTCCGGAGGTACCGCCGACCCAGAGAACCGTGCTCGTGCTCCCACCGGCGGTGCCGGTGATGACCGTGTTGGTCGACGGGTCGGCCCACCTGCCGACGCCCCGCAGCACGACCCCGTCGCGCTTCATCTTGATCACGCCGCCGACGTTGTAATGACCGGCCTTGAGTAGCAGCGCCCCCCGGAAGCCGTTGGAGTTGAGCGGCATCGCGCCGACCTCGTCGAGCGCGGCCTGGATGTGCGCGGTGTTGTCACCGCTGACCGGGCCGATCTCCTTGACGACGGGAACAAAGGGGATTGCCGCCTGGCCGTTGCGGTAGCCGGCCCAGCTGAAATCCGGGATCATCTTGCCGCGCGAATCCGCCTTGTAGACGAGCCGGCCGTCGCCACCCGGGTAGACGAGCTGGGAATGCCACGTGGCCGCGTGCGCGGCGTCGGGCGTCAGCACACCGTTGGCCAGGGACGCGGCGGCCCCTGCGATCGCTGCGCTGCCCCCAAATCTCAGCAGGCTGCGTCGGGACAAAGCTTGGTGCACGATGACATCTCCGCAGGCTAGAGGGATTAATGAGCATGAGAGTAACGAAAGTCGGTATGTGGCATACATAGCAGCGATATGTCGAAGGCGTTGGCCACCCCGCCGCTTCGAAGACTTGACTGCTTGGGGTGCCTTTCGCTCCACCAGTCGGAGGTCCACTTCCACACGTTGCCCGCCATGTCGAACAACCCGTAGGGGTTCGATGGGAAGGAGCCGACCGGCGCGGTCCGGGACCAGCCGGACTCGCCCGTCGAACGCCAGGGAAAGTCATCTCCGTCCCAGGTGTTGGCCATGATGCGACCCTCCGGACGCGGCTCGTCGCCCCAGGTGAACGCCGCACCCTCGAGACCCCCGCGGGCGGCGTACTCCCACTGCGCCTCGGTGGGTAGCGTGGCGCCGACCCAGGTTGCGTAGGCGGCGGCGTTGCATCAAGGAGGAAAGATGCCAGAGGACCACCAGGTCAGCGATGCGCTGGCCGATGCCGTGAACGATCACGCACTGGAAAGGGTGTTGCGCCTCTACGGCCCGGGGGCGGTCTTTGTGGCTCCGGGAGGCATGGCGGAGGGGCACGAGCAGATTGCCTCCTTCTACGCGTCCTGGTTCGACGGCTTCCCGGACGTCAGTGCCACGCTCTGGAGAAAGATCACCACCGCGAGCGTGACAGTGCTCGAATGGACGCTGACTGGCACTCACCGCGGCCCCTTCCTCATACCCGGCGGTGAGATACTCGAGCCGACCGGACGTCGCGTAGCAGTGCGGGGATGCAGCACGGCGGATCTGGACGGTGGCCTCATCGTCAGCCATCACATCTACTTCGACCAGCTGCAGGTGTTCGCTTCCCTCGGCCTCCGGCTCATTCCCGAGAATGCATTCTGAGCCTCAGGCGCACCGCGCCACGGTGACCATTGTCGGTCTTTAGGAAAAGTAGGCAGCTACAGGAGGCCTTCCCGGCCGCTTGCGGTGGCGGCCAGGCCCACGCAGACAGCGGAGACGCCCTTGACGAACACGACTATAAGACTCGTCGCGAGCAATCTCGTTGCCTTGCAGCTGGAACGTCGATGCCATATGCGGTGAAGCCTGCTGACGGCCTCCCATGAAGGCCGGGCCACCGCTGTCACCATGGTCACACTCGGTCCCGGCGGGCTGGTCGGCCGATGACCTCAGCCGCGGGCGGGCATACGAAACACCTGGCAGCCGTGCCAGTCGATGTGGTCCTGTTCGACTTCGTCCAGGCCGGGCTGAGGTTTTCGGGCGGGACGACCGGCCAGGGAGAGCACCATGTCCCGGGAAGACTGCGAGCGGCCGACGAACCTGGCCGAGACGGCGATGGTGCGCTCCGCGGTCAGCCCGAGGACGCCCTTGTCGAACAGTTTGTGGTGGATCGCGCACAGGCATAGGCCGTTCGCCACGTCGTCGGGCCCGTCGAAGGCCCACCAGCGCACGTGCGCCGCGTCCAGCCCTACTGCCGTGCCGTCCAGCCAGCCGTCGTAGGAGCAGAACGCGCAGCAGTACTCGTACGCCATGAGCACCCGGTCACGGAAGCCCGGGTCACGGCGTACGACCTTCTTGATCACGGCGGCCGTCTCGACCGTCTCCAGATCCAGGCCGGCCAGCAGGCACAGGTCCGTGTGCAGGGACGGGGCGAAGTTGGCATCCAGGAGGTAGCGGGCGATCCGCCCCAGCAGGCCGGGCTCCTCCGACAGCGCGCGGGCCAGGTCAGGGTGGAGGCGCCCGGCGGCCTCGCTGTCACGCAGGCGGCCCAGCTCCGGGCCCGGGCTGCCCGGCCCGTGACGGGTGTCGACCAGCCAGAGGCCGTCGTTCGTCAGATGGTGGAACGGGTAGCCGGGGCTGGTGTCGCGGGGCGGGCCGTACTCCTTGAGCAGCTTCCTGAGCTCGGCCTCGGCGGCGCTGAACGGGATGGGACGGTTGCCGTGCCGCTGGAAACGGCCCAGGACGTACAGGAGGAGGAGCGGCTTGTGCGGTGCGCGCTCGCCGCCCCTGGTCCAGCGCCGGACCTCGGCAACCCGTTCGATCCAGTCCACGATCGGCCAGTGTAAGGCGATTCTCCGTCTGTCGCGGTGGCCGGCCACGCCCTATAGTCGCCGGGTGAGCGACCTTCAGCCGGGCGTCTACCAGCATCTGATCACCCGTGAGCTGGACGGCCTGCTGCGTACGGTGTCCGATGGGGTCTGATCGACCGGCGTTCCCTGGACATCGCCGACTCCCACGAGACCCTCGCTCGGCACCTGGCCGCGCTTACCCGCAGGGCGCTGCGCTCTGTGCGGGGTGAGAACGACGCGGTACGGCTGGCACGCCAGGTGCAGATCGTCAACCGGGTCACCGACCTCATCGGTGACCTGGTCCCGGAGGCCGCCGCGCCGGAGGAGATGGTGGAGGCCGCGGAGGAGCTGCTGGGCATCGCCAGGAGCCGTGACACGGCCAGTCAGGCACGGTTCCCCGCACGGCCCGTCGTTCCCCTCACCGGGAGCGCGTTGCTGGTCAACGGCCGCGGGCAGCCGGAGATAGGCCACGAGCTCAAGCGCGAGCTGGCCTCCGCCCACCACGTCGATCTGCTGTGCGCGTTCGTGAAATGGAACGGCGTACGCGTCCTGGCGGAGGCGATCGAGGGGTTCCTGGCTCGCGGCGGCCGGCTGCGCGTGGTCACCACCACCTACATCGGCGCCACGGACCGCCTCGCGCTCGATCGTCTGGCGACCATGGGCGCCGAGATCCGCGTCTCGTACGACACCCGGATGACCAGGCTGCACGCGAAGGCGTGGCTGTTCCACCGGAACAACGGCCTGTCCACTGCCTACGTGGGCTCCTCCAACCTGTCGCGCACCGCCCTCAGCCATGGGCTGGAGTGGAATGTTCGCCTCGCCCAGGCCGAACAGCCGCACCTGATCGACACGTTCTCCGCCACGTTCGACGACTATTGGAGCGATCCGTCCTTCGAGACCTACGACCCGGCGCAGGACGCCGAGCGGCTCGACCGCGCCCTGTCCGCCGAGCGAACCGGCAGCCGGGCGGTCGTGCTCGACTTCGCCCACGTGGACGTCCGCCCGTACTCCTACCAGCGCGAAATCCTCGACGAACTCGCTGGTGATCGACGAACTGCACAACGTGCTGGCCGGGCGCGGGGAGGCGCGCCGCGAGTTCCTCAACCTGCTGCGTTTCCTGGGCAACGATCTGAAGATCCCGCTGGTCGGAGTCGGCACCCGGGACGCCTACCTGGCGATCCGCTCCGACGACCAGCTGGAGAACCGGTTCGCCCCCTTCGTCCTGCCGCGCTGGCAGCCCGACCAAGAGGCGAACACGCTGCTGGCCAGCTTCGCCGCCGCCTTCCCGCTTCGCCGCCCCTCCCACCTGGCCACCCCGGAGATGACCGAGTACCTGCTGACCCGCAGCGAGGGCACCATCGGGGAGCTGGCCGCGCTGCTCACCGAGGCCGCCGTCGCGGCGATCGAGCCCGGCGAGGAGGCCATCAACCAGCGCACCCTGCTCCTGGCCTCCTACGCCGGCCCGACCGAGCGGCGCCGCAAGTTCGAACGCGAGCTGGTATGACACACACGGACCTGCCGGACGGTCTGCGCCGCTGGCCCGTCCACCCCGAGCCCGGCCCCGGCGAGGCACTCACCTCCTGGCTCGGCCGTCTCGCCGGGCTGTACCGCCTGTCGGTCGAGCAGCTGCTGACCCACAACCTTGGCGCGGCGTCGGCACAGTTCGACCGCGGCGCAGACCTGGACTACCAGACGCCCACGATCATCGTGCACGCGCTCGCCGCACGGACCGGCGTCACGGTGAACCGGCTGCGCCCGATGACGATCACCGGGTGCGTGCCGTGGCTGGCCGCCACCCTGAATCCCGTCGACGGCCAGAAGGCCTTCTCTGCCTATGTCCGGCAGGACTCGGTGCTGTTGCCACCGGGCCAGGCCGGATATCACGTCGTCAACCGCTGGGTGCCCTGGCTGCCGGCGCGGAGCCGGCCATGGCGAACGGCACGACGGGTCTGCCCCACCTGCTCGATCGACCCCAGCCGCGGCGTCGTCCTGCTCGCCGCGCTCCCCCTCATGCTCAGCTGCGCGGAACACGGATGCCGCCTGGAAAGCATCCACGAGGTTCGCCGAGCCCACCGCTACGGTGAGTCGATGACCCCTCGCCCGGTCCCGGACGCCGTCGCCGCGCTGGACCGGCTCACCTTCGAGGGGATCGCCACCGCGGCCGTCACACTGCCCTCGCGCACGGTGCACGTCGGGGTTTGGCTGCGGCTGTTGCGGACGCTTCTGGACGAGGTCAGCATGGTCGACTCCCGGGCCGGCCCCGGCTTGGCCGCCCTCCTGCACCAGATCTGGGACGCCGCGAACTTGCCGTTCCGGGCAGGCCTGTCCTTCTGGCGGCCGTACGAGCGGCTGAGCCCGCCCCGTCAGGAAGCGATGCTGCAGGCGGCGGCCACCGCGGTGCAACTGGCCGCGAACGGGAGGATCATTCCCGGCGGCACGCTCGGCTCAGCGCTGCAGCCCGCTCCACAACGGTGGTAAGGCAGCGGGTGAGGCCGTTCAGCTCGTGGCAGGCGCCGCTGCCGCGCCCGCGTCGTGTTCGCGCAGCATCCGCAGCACGGTGGCCGGGGACGGGTGCCTGCCCTTCTTCTTGCCTTTGGTGATGACGAGGCGGGCGGCGATGTCGCGCAGGCTGAGGTTCTGCTCGCGCAGGTGCAAGGCCATGGAGAGCATGGCGTGGTCGGTGACGGCGGCGCCGCCGATGGTCTTGCCTCGCCTGCGGGCGGATTCGTGGCCTTCCAGGGTGCGGTCGCGGATGTACTCGCGTTCCATCCCCGACAGGGCGGCCAGCACGGTGAACACCACGCCGGACGGGTCGTGGGAGCCCTGCAGCTCGCCGGTGAGGAACTCCAGGCCGATGCCGGCGGCGCGCAGCTGCTCGGCCAGGGCGGCCAGGTCGAGACCGCGGCCGAGCCGCTTGTGCTCGTGCACCACGAAGGTGACCGCGACACCCGCGGAGCGGAGCTCGCGGGCGAGAGTGACGGCCTTGTCGAGCTCGGGCCGGGTGGTGGCGCGGGTAGAGATCTTCTCGGAGAAGACGCGGGTGACGCCGGCGGCCTGGAGCGCGTCGAGCTGAGTGTCCAGGGACTGGCGGACAGTGGAGGCGCGGGCGTAGCCGATGCGCACGTGCCCGGCCGGTTCGGTACCGGCCGCGGCCGGGCGGGGCAGCTCGATCCAGAGCGTGCCCGGCTTGCGGACCGGTGGGGTCGCCACGGTGAGCGCCTTGGCGAGCGCGGGCTCGAGCCGGAAGCGGGCGGTGTGATACTGGACGGCCACCTTGCCCTTGCCGGTCCGGCAGGGTGAGCCGGCCGGGGCAGCGCAGGAGGTCATCGGGCAGGCGCGGGCCTCCACGCGGAGGTAGTCGTCGTCGCTCACCCCGGAAGTGTTTCATAGGAGTGTTTCGTGCTGCTATCCGTTACACCGACCTATGAAACAGTGTTCGCCCTGGACGGGTCTGGCTGCAGGCGGTGTTTCATAGGTGGTCACCTGTGAAACACCGAACATCCGCACCTTGTCTGTCCCCAATCCTGGCAGTCTGCCCTGGAATCCGATGCCGAAGCCGCCGCGCACACCGACAACCTCGTTCCAGTGGCACGAGTCAGCACGAGCGAGCCGCAGCGGGATCGGTCTTCACATCGAAATGTTGCGCAGGTATGCGAAGGCCTTTCGCGGCGAGCCGCAGGGCACCCGGTACGACGGCCTGCTGACGGATGCCGGGGTGCAGCGCATAGCCGCGGTCGACCTCGACGCCGTCGCAGACGATCTGGAGACGTGTGCCGTGCACGACTGGGTCGCCGTCATCGACCTCAGCGGGGAACGCCAGCATCTGGCGGGACCGCTTCCTCCCTTCTCCGGCACTGGCCCGGAGGTAGACCAATCTGGGACCGAGGAACGCTGAACCCCGTGCCATATGGGCTGAGGGCTCAGCAAGGTCGACGTGCTGGTGAAGGCCGTCGATGCTGGCGCTGTAAGCGGTAGAAAGCTGACTTCATGCGAGCATGGGATCGTCAATGATGGCCGATCATGCCCTGGAGTTCGGCCCTCCTGGTGATGCCGAGCTTGGTGTAGACGGCGCTCAGGTGATTGTCGACTGTTCTGACCGACACGACCAGGCGGTCGGCGATCTGCTTGCTCGACAGTCCTGCGGCGGCCAGGGTGGCGATCTCCAGCTCGCGTGTGGTCAGGTCAGGCGCCCGTAGCCGGGCCAGCGCTGGGGTGCGGGCGCCCGGGCAACGGGTAGCGAGGTTCCATGCCCTGGCGGCCGCCGCTCTGGCGGACGGCTTGTGGCCAGTGGCATCGAAGGCTTGGGCGGCGTGTGCGTACGCCTCGGCGGCGTGCAGCAGCAGGCCGAGCCGTTCGAAGCTCTGGCCCGTCGACAACAGCGCGCGACCGTCGCCGTCGGCCGCGGCCCGGGCGTGGCCAGCGCATACCTGGGCCAGCGGTCCCTGGAACCATGACGCGATCTCGGCCAGCCGGTCGGCGATGCGGGAGGCGGCGCCCAGCCGTACCGCATCGTGAAGCACGACCAGCTCGGCCGCATGCGCGCCCAGCTCGCCGAGCCGGACCGCAGCGGCCACGGCCTCGTTAATCGCCTGGCTGATCCGTCCAGAGGCAGCGGTCACCCAGTGTCGCGCCATGTCGGGGACGAAGGTGAAGATCCGCGAGCTGGCCGTGAGGGAGGACTCCAGCCGGGCGAACGCGTCAGCGGCGAGCGCAGCGTCTCCGGTCTGTGCGGCGGCGATCGCCAACTCCGCCGGGGAGACCGTGCCGTGACCGCTGACGTCGCTGGACCCGATTGCTTCTCGCGTTGCTTGTACGGCGGGCTGCAGTTGCCCACGCAGGCGGAGCGCGACGCCTCTGATCATCCGGTCGTGGTAGACGCCACGCTCCCAGGTGCCCGTTTCCGCGGTGGCGGCGTACGACTCCTCGATGGCGGCGTCCATGGCGTCAAGCTCGCCAGCGAAGCGGTAGGCGTCGATCACCCCGGCGTTGAACGATCCGACGATCGGCGGCACCGCCTCCTGCCACTCGGACCTGCGGACGAGTGCCTCGGCCGCGGTGGCCAGCGCGTCGTGGCAACGGCCGGTATAGACCTGCGCCCAGCTCTTGACGAGCATCGCCTGGGCCCACAGCGGTGAGGAGGCCGGCTCGGTCAGCACCGGCTCGATCAGCCGCTCGGCGCGCCCGAACTCGCCTCCTGCTGTCGCCATGACGGCGCGCAGCACCAGGATCTCCTGTTTGTTCTCCGCGGTGGTCAGTGTCGGCTCGACCGTGGCCAGCAGGTCGTCCGCCTCATCTTGGCGGCCAAGCCCGCCCCAGGCCAGGGTGTGCGCGCGGGTGAGGGTGAGCAGTGTACGGGTACGCTCGTCGCACTCCTGCTCCCACACTGAGGCCATGACGCGTTCGGCCTCGGATGCCCGTTCGGCGTAGTTGAGCACGTTTGCCAGGATGAGCGCGGCCTCGATCCCGCCTCCCGACTCGTGCGCGGCCCATCCGAAGCGCTGGGCCAGCGGGTAGTCGTGCGCTGCCCACGCCAGTTTGCAGGCGGCCAGCATGATTCGCGGATCGTGGGCGGTGCCGCTTTCGAGCCGCCACAGTGCCAGCCTGAGCCGGTCTTCCCTGCGTCGCGCGCCGGTCGCCTCCAGGGACTCGGCCAGTTCACGGTGGCGGCGCCGGGCCCGGCTGGTCGGGCATCGGGCTCGGGTGGCCTCGCCGTACAGGGGGTGGCTGAATCGCACTGTCGTGCGGCGGGCGTCGCTGTTCACCTGGAGGAGTTGACGCTCCTCCAGCGTCTCGACGGTTTCCGCGGAGGTGAGCGCTACAAGCTCGGCTAGCCCGAGCGGCTCGCCTAAGGCGAGAAGTTCCAGGGCCTTGGTTTCGGCAGGGCTCAGCGTGCCGAGACGCGCGGAGATGAGCTCGGCGAGCCGCTCGGTCATGCGCGGGCCACCGTCCCACCGCCAATGGCCGTGCGATCGCGTGAGAGTCCCGGACGCAAGGGCGTCGGTGATGATCTCTTTGAGGTAGAGAAGGTTGCCGTTGCTGAGCTCGTACAGCCGACCGACCGTCGCGGGGTGGAGCGCGTCTCCCAGGACGGCCCGCAGCGTCGTTTCCGTATCGGAGCGGCCGAAGGGCTGTAAGACGATCCGCTCGGCGAGTTCCTCCTTCCACAGTGCGGTCACCGCGTCGGGACAGGGCTCGCCCGAGCGTACGGTGACCAGCGCCTGCGCCCCAGGGATGAGCTGATGCAGCAGCGCCGCCGAGGCGGGGTCGAGCAGGTGCCCGTCGTCGACTACCAGCAGGACGGCACGGCCGGCGGCGCGCACGAGCAGCTGCTCGGCGGCCCAGCCCAGCAGGTTGGACCCGGGCGAGTCCGCCGGGAGCAGCGGCGCCAGGGCGCCCAGCGGCAGCTGCCGGGCCGCCTGCGTGGCGTGCACGCGCATGACGGCTCGGCTCTGGTCGAAGGCCGCCGCGACTTCCGCCGCCAGCCGGCTCTTCCCGATGCCTGCGGCGCCGGTGACCACCACGCTTCCGTGGCCCGCCAGTGTTGCGCCTATGTGGTCCAGCTCGGAAGTACGACCGGTGAACGGCCACGACGGCGGCATAGCCGGATTGTAGGCAGATCCGGGGAAGCTCACCTACGGCGAGCGCCGACGACGGCTGGGGCACCGGGCGGCACGGGCAGCCGGAGCACCTCGGCGTATCCGGTCGCGACCAGCCGCTCGACCATTTCGTCCACCGGTGCGGCGGTGCCTCCGTCGCGGCCGGCCCGCCACGCGGTCACCGCATCGGACAGCCTGTCGCCGTGATAGGACACACCCGCCAGGACCAGCCAGCCGCCTGGCCGCAACGCCTCCAGCAACCGCGGCAAGGACGCGTACACGGCGGCCTGCGGGATGAACATCGTCGGCAGCCAGACCATGTCGTAACGATCGCGGTCCGCCAGGGTAGCCACGTCCTGGAGCCGCAGCTCGACCCGTTCGGCGACGCCGTGGTCCGCGACCATCCGTTTGGCCAGGTCCAGCGCGCGGGGCAGCACGTCGATGCCGGTTCCGTGGAGCTCCGGCAGGTCGGCGCACAGCGCCGCGAGCATGCCGCCGGTGCCGACCCCCACATCCAGCACCTCGGCTCCCGGCTCGGCCAGCCGCTCACCCAGCCCATCCAGCAGCCTCAGCGTCTGGCGCATGCCCAGCCGGATCCCAGCCACCGAAGCACGGCCCTGCTCCAGCAGGGTGTCGTCGTCATGGTGGTGCCAGCCGGTGACGCCGGTCGCAGCTGTGACGGTCTGCCGGAGGTGGCCGACCAGGTTGAGGAACCTGGCCTGCTCGGCATCGGCGAGTAGCTCGGCGAGCCCGGGGGCCAGGACGTATCCGCCGTCCTTGATCGTGGCCAGCCCCCATGCGGCCAGCACGCGGCCCCGATCAGCTCCCAACGTGGCCGAGGGGTCCACGGCGGCCACCGCCGCCAGCGACCACGCGGCATTGACCAGGTAGTGGATGCGGGCAACCGCGGCGGAGGCGGTCGTGACGGTGGCTTGTGTCAAGTGGTCCATAACGGCGAGCGTGTCAGCCGATCCGGCCCCACGCCTGAGTAAAGCGTTACTCAGGGGCAGCGCTCAAAGCAGTCCAGTGATCTTGAGGGCGATGAAGCCGAACCATGCCACGAAGCCGAGGATCATCACGACGATGATGGCGCCCAAAATGGGGGACGGCGGCTCGTATCGGCCGGGTGTGGAGTGCAGCAGTCCTGGCGGAGGCTGGTTCGTGTCCACCCACCCGAGGCAGTAGCTTCCATCGCTTTGCGGCACATAATCCGATCTCATTGTTCCTCCTTGGAGTGTGGCGTGATGTGATGTCCGATCACTGAGGTCTCGCTCGGGCCTGACCAGCCGCGAGATCGCCGACCGCCTCTACCTATCGATCCGCACCGTCGACAACCATCTACGCAGCGCCTACATCAAGCTCGGCGCAACCGGCCGAACCGAACTGCCTGACCACCTCGACTGACGATCATGGGTAGGGCGTTAGCAGGAGGCACACGCCGGAAACGCCGGCCTACTGATTAGGAACCGGCACCGCCCTGGCAGGGGCCGGTGCCGGTCACCCCCTTTCAGGCGGCGATCAGAACCCACTGCTGCTCGCCGCCCCCGTGGCAGCCCCACTGGTTGAGGCTGGTCCAGGCCCGGTGGACGCGGACGTCCAGGCAGCGAAGGCTGGCCTCGTTGCGGAACTCCCACCAGCCGCCACCGTCCCAGCGCAGCCGCCAGGTCTGGTTGGCGCCGGAATGGCAGGTCCAGGTGAGCGCGGTGGCGGCGTCGTGGTTGGCCCAGCCGCCGATCTCCAGGCAGAGGTTTGTCCATTGCCGTCTGATCCGATAGAGGTCGGTGGTCCCGGAGACGCGGTTGGCGGTCCAGGTCTTGGTGGTCGGCATCCAGCTGCTGCCGCAGAACTCCAGGAGCACCACGCTGCCGTTGGCCTCGCCACTGCCGGAAGCAGGATGGGCAGGCGCCTTCACGCACAGGCTGGTCGCGGCCTTGGGGCGGATGGTGAAGCTGTCCGGGATCGCCGGAGCCGCGGAGGCGGATGGCGCGGTGGCGGTGAGCATGGCAAGCGTGGCCAGGATCGGCAGCAATAAGCGGAAAAACACAGATTCTCCCGAGGTCGTGGTCGGTCTCGTCCCGCACAGCATCGGCCGGGAGCCTCCGGCGCGGATGAGTAAGACGTTGCTCATTCCCGTCGGCGCCGTTACTCAGCTTGTTCTAACCGGAAAACACTGACCTCAGCTGGGCGGGTCCCGACAAGCGAAAGGAATAAGTAATGAGCTACTCATGCGGCTTCCCCTGATCCGGTTTCTTAATGGTGACCATGCGAAACAGCCCATTAAAGACAGCCATCGCGGCCCTGACCACGGCCGCAGCTCTCACCCTCGCCCCAGCCCAGGTTTCGGCCACCACGATCGGCGGCAAGCCGTGCTCCGCCGGCCAGTGGACCTTTGTCCTCAGCACTGTTAACCCGTTCTGGCCGGTCGCGCCTCGGGTCTATGCCGAGGGCACCTCCTCCTTCAAGCTCCGGTACTTCTCCGGTGGCCCGCCCTTCTACTATGAATCTGGGCTGCTCAACGCCACCTGGAGCGATGTCCTGATCCCGCCCACTCCCTACGCCAGCGTCGAGATCCTCTGCACTACCGGCGGATCGTTCTGGACCTGATTCAGTCGGCGCTCCCTCGCGTCACCGCTGAGGCCGGCCCTGCCACCCGTCGCCATACTCGCTAACGCCCATCTCAACGCCGAGATCATTCTCAGCGCTAAATGGCTGTGCCGCTGTTCCTTAACCCCGATCTCCAGTGACCTGGATAGAGCCGCTCGTTTGGCTCATGACGCGCATGGGCGATGATCGCTGTTGCGGCCATCGTGCAGTGGCAGATCGGCGTCTCTTGGGGCGAGATCATCATTAGGCCAGTGGTGTTCGCCATGATGCTGTGGTTGCTGCGGCCGCCCGACCCCGCCGACGACGCCAGGCCTGTCAAGGACGGCAGCGGCGTGGACCATCAGCCGGGCGCTGCTTGAGCCCCGATCCGGTGCAGCACCATGGCCGCGACCAGGAACAGCATCTTGTCGGCAACGCTCCGCCCGGCGGGGCGGTGGATGCCGGCGCAGATGCCGGTCAGGATGTGCAGGTTGATGCCGCGTGGGGCGAGCTCGTCTTCCAGGAAGACCAGCAGCTCCTTCACGCTGCGGGCCACCCGGTCGGGCTTGGTGATGACCAGCGTGTCGCCCGCCTTCATGCTGGCCAAGGTCTTGGTGAGCTTGGGCCGTTCGGCGCGGCGGGTGGAGATGGTCTCCTCGACGATCTCGCGGCAGTCGGCGCCGCCCAGCAACTCCAGCTGCGCCCCGTGGTCCTGGGCCCGGGTGGAGATCCGGGCGTAGCCGACGCGGATCGCGTTCGCCAGCCCCCGGCGCTCCGCCGTCTCGGTCATGATGCTCCGTTCAAGATCCGTTGTGTCAGGACGCCTCGTGCACGGGAGTTCGGACATCCGTGCAGACGACTTCGGACATCGACAGGGACTCTCGCCACGGACACCGACTTGATGATGACGGTCCACCGGCCTTCGAGCCCGTGTTCAGCTAGTCCGGCCCGGAACAGATTCAGCGGCTGATGTCGTCCAGCTCGGTCAAGTCCTCATGAGAGAGGGAGAGTCCCGCGCCGGCGATGTTCTCGCGCAGGTGTGCCGTCGATGACGTGCCGGGGATGAGCAGGATGTTCGGTGAGCGCCGCAGCAGCCAGGCCAGTGCGACGGACATCGGTGTCGCCTCCAATCGAGCGGCGACCGCCGAGAGCGCCGAG
>NZ_VCKY01000572.1 GCF_005889735.1 Nonomuraea turkmeniaca | reverse complement strand
TCTTGGGTAGGGTGCGTCGGGTGTGTTTAAGAGACAGGGTATGCGGCGGGGGGTGCTGGGTCACGCGCATAGTGGACATACCACCGACATACCGCCCATCCCTAAAGTGGCCCTTCGTCCGTACCGAATCACCCCAGACGAAAGGGCGTCATGCGAGTGACAGGCATACTTCGGAAGACCGCGATCTTCGGAGCTCTGGGGGTGGCTTTGTCGATCATGCCCACGACCGGCGTCTCGGCCTCGGCGACCTCCGCCTCGGGGCAGCGGGACCTCTACGGCAGCTGCAAAACGGGCAAGTATCGCGGGACAGCCAGGGCCTTCTACACGCCGAGCAACGGCTACGACACCATTCACGAGATTGTGTATTACCTGAGCGACAACCCGATCAGTGGTGGCCCCGGAGATAAGAGCAACGTCAGATTGAGGATCCGCGAGATCCTGTCGAATCGGCCCGACCGATCGCTGTGGACCTGGATATCCGGAGACAACGTCAAGTCGGGCTACCACAGAAAGTATCCCAACAAAAAGGTGAAGTACTCGATCACGTGGGACATCGAATTCAGCTTCACCTTCGACGTCCCCGGCCTCGACCCGTCGTGCTCCGGTGACACCAATAACGCCTGACGCTTCGTGACGGGTGTGCCGCGGGCGGCGCGGCACTCTCTCTCCCAGGAGCAGAATCTGTGATCCCCCGAGCTGTGCTCGCCCTGCTGGTGCTCCTGACCGGCTGCAGCACCGCGGCCGATCAGCCCGAGCCGGTGACCGAGCGCCCGCCGGCGATCGTGGCC
>NZ_VCKY01000571.1 GCF_005889735.1 Nonomuraea turkmeniaca | reverse complement strand
CCCCCAAGTGCACGACGAAAGGCAACAGGATGAGCACACCCTCCCTCTCTCTTCCCGGCGGCATCTGGACTCTGGGTGACCTGACCGTCACCCGGTTCGGCTACGGCGCCATGCAACTGGCCGGCCCGTGGGTCATGGGGCCGCCCGCCGATCGCGAGGGTGCCCTGGCCGTTATGCGTGAAGCGGTCGACCTCGGTATCACCCACATCGACACCAGCGACGCCTACGGGCCGCGCGTCACCAACGAGTTGATCCGCGAGGCACTGCACCCCTATCCCGAGTCGCTGCACATCGTGACCAAGGTGGGCGCGACCCGCGACGATCAGGGTGGCTGGCCTCCGGCCCGGCGACCCGAAGATCTGCGCCGCCAGGTCCACGACAACCTCAAGTCCCTCGGGCTCGACGTACTCGACCTGGTCAACCTCCGACTCGGCAACGCCGAAGGTCCCCAGTCTGGCTCGCTCGCCGAGGCGTTCGAGACGCTCGTCGAACTCCAGCAGCAGGGCCTGATCCGCCACCTCGGGGTCAGCAACGCCACCGCGGAGCAGGTCACCGAGGCACAGAGCATCGCGCCGATCGTGTGCGTGCAGAACATGTACAACCTCGCCCACCGCCACGACGACAAGCTCGTCGACAGGCTCGCCACCGACGGCATCGCGTACGTGCCCTTCTTCCCCCTCGGGGGCTTTACTCCGCTTCAGTCCTCGGCGCTCTCGGCGGTCGCCGCTCGATTGGAGGCGACACCGATGTCCGTCGCACTGGCCTGGCTGCTGCGGCGCTCACCGAACATCCTGCTCATCCCCGGCACGTCATCGACGGCACACCTGCGC
>NZ_VCKY01000570.1 GCF_005889735.1 Nonomuraea turkmeniaca | reverse complement strand
GTTTGCCCTGTCGACGACGGCGCGTAGGCGCCGGTCGTCGGCGTGGCGGTTTCGCAGATGATGCGGCGCTAGCCGAGATTCAGAACCTCATCGTCCGCGTGCGTGCCGAACTCGGCGACGCGCACCTCCGCGATGCGCTCGTACCGGCTGATCCGGTCGGTCCACTCCGCGTCGACGCCGAACGCCACCTGCGCGAAGCCCACCCGCCCGACGGCCTCGGCCAGGCCCGGATCGCCAGGGGCCAGCAGCCGCACCGGCGCGTCAAGCGCCACGGTGTGCGGCGGCACGAAGTACTCGTCCGGAAGAACAGTGCGCGCATGGACGAGCGCGCCGACAGCTACAACCGAACCCGCCCCCAACCGTGCGCACTGCAGGACCGTCGCCGCGGTCGCCACATAGACGCACCTGCCGACCTCACAGCCCAGCAGCGTGGCATGCGGCCCCACAAAGACGTGGTCGTCGACAAGCACCGGCTGATCGCCGGCGACCGCAGACCCGCGCAACACCGCGTTCTCGCAGATCACCGCCGCCTCCCCGACCTCGATCCGAGACCCCTCGGCATCGAGCACCGCACCGTACATCACCCGCGCCCTCGGCCCCACGCGGACATCACCGACGAGCGTGGCCGTCGGGGCGACGTAGGCGGTGGGATGGACCTGCGGTTCATGCCCGCGGTGCCGGATGCGGATTCCCTGCGCTTCAGCGATCACGAGCGGATTCTCGCCCGACCGACCGTGAGCATGCTGGCGGATTTCAGACGTCGCGTTCGCCGAGACCTGCGCCATCCGCGACCTGAGGCACTACAGGGCGAACCTTGGCTGATACGGCACTAG
>NZ_VCKY01000569.1 GCF_005889735.1 Nonomuraea turkmeniaca | reverse complement strand
AAGATGGGTCTGAAGGAGGACCTCTTCCCCAACACGGTGGACAGGGTGCTCTACCTGCTGGCGCCCATCATCATGGTGGTGCCGGCGTTCCTGGCCTTCTCGATCGTGCCGTTCGGGCCGATGGTCAACCTGTTCGGCGTGCAGACGCCGCTGCAGCTGGTCGACCTGCCGATGGCGGTGTTGTTCATGCTGGCCATGGGTGCGGTGTCGGTCTACGGTGTGGTGCTGGCGGGGTGGTCGTCGCGTTCGCCGTACGCGCTGCTCGGCGGTCTGCGTTCGGCTGCGCAGGTGGTGTCGTACGAGATCGCGATGGGTCTGTCGTTCGTGGCGGTGTTCATCTTCGCCGGGACGTTGTCCACGTCGGAGATCGTCGCGGCACAGGAGCAGACCTGGTTCGCGGTGTTGCTGATCCCGTCGTTCCTGATCTACGTGGTCTGCATGTTCGGCGAGGCCGCCCGTATCCCGTTCGACCTGCCGGAGGGTGAGGGTGAGCTGGTCGGCGGGTTCCAGACCGAGTACTCTTCGTCGCTGAAGTTCGCCCTGATCATGATGGGCGAATATCTGCACACGTTCACCGCCTCCGGCATCGCCGTGACGTTGTTCTTGGGCGGCTGGCGGGCGCCGTTCCCGATCTCGTTGTGGGAGGGCGCGAACACCGGCTGGTGGCCGGTGTTGTGGTTCTTCATCAAGTTCGTGCTGACCTTCAGCTTCATCGTGTGGGTGCGGGCCTCGCTGCCCCGTGTGCGCTATGACCAGCTGATGTCGCTGGGCTGGAAGGTGCTGATTCCGGTCAACCTGGCCTGGATCTTGCTGGTGGCGGGTGTGCGCACCGTGGTGCTCAACGAGGACAGCAGGATGATCGCTCTTGCG
>NZ_VCKY01000057.1 GCF_005889735.1 Nonomuraea turkmeniaca | reverse complement strand
GCATCCGGCCCACCTCCCAGGTCGTGGGCTACGGCTACCCCGAATACAAGGCCTGACCACAAGCCAGGCCAGTCAAGCGAACACGGGTGGTGCAGGGATCTGTCCCTGCACCACCCGTTGCCTTTTGGGCACGGCGCGAGTCGCTCGATGTGGAGCGCCGACCAGGTGATACCGCATGTTTCGGCCGTGGTGAGCGGGAACGGGAACGGCAGGCCGCCGGCGCCTTGGAAGCGACCACCTGCGCGCGGCGCCGGCGAGCCGGTTACCGCTGTCACGTGGAGGAGCCCGCCGATGACCGAACAACAGGATGTGATCGCGGTGCTGGTCACCGACCACCGCGAGGTCGAGGAGATGTTCACCCAGCTGGAGCACATGGTCGGCCGGATCGATGAGAAGGCCAAGACCCTGTCCGAGCAGGTCGTCATCGAACTGGTACGCCACTCGGTGGCCGAGGAGGCGTACCTGTACCCGGCGGTCCGCGAGCACGTACCCGGCGGTGACGCGCTGGCCGATGAGGAGATCGCCGAGCACGCCGAGGCCGAGGAGACGATGAAGCGGCTGGAAGGGCTGGAGTCGTCCGACGCGGAGTTCTGGCCCACGCTGGAGCAGCTGATGGGCCAGATCCGCCACCACCTGCGGGACGAGGAGAACGACCTGTTCCCGCGGCTGCGGCAGGCCTGTTCCGAGGCCGAGCTCCTCGAACTGGGCGGCAAGGTGACGCGGGCCAAGAAGATGGCGCCGACCCGGCCGCACCCGGCCGCGCCCGACACCCCGCCGGCCAACAAACTGCTGGCTCCCGGGACCGGGCTGGTCGACCGCGTCCGCGACGCCCTCACCGGCCGGGGACGTTCCTGATCGTTCAGCGATCTCCCGCGACCGCGGCCACTTTGTGGCGCATGTGAGACGAGACGTTCCGTCTTGACACGGGAGCGATTTGCCTCCACACTCAGACAAGACGAGACGGACCGTATCGTCTCACATGAGCGAGGAGATCGTATGACGACTGCCCGCGTTTGGTTCATCACCGGCGCGTCGAGGGGCTTGGGCAGGGCCTTCGCCGAGGCGGCGCTCGCCGCCGGAGACCGCGTCGTGGCCGCCGCGCGCGACCTCAGCCCCATCGCCGACCTGGCCGCCGCCCACCCGGACACCCTCGTACGGCTGACGCTGGACGTCTCCGACCGCGCGACCGTGCGGAACGTGGTGGACCGGGCGGTGGCGGCGTTCGGCCGGCTCGACGTCGTGGTCAACAACGCCGGCGGGCTGCTGCTCGGCATGGTGGAGGAGGCCACCGAGGAGCAGATCCGCGCCCACTTCGACGTCAACTTCTTCGGCGCGGTCTGGGTGGCCCAAGCTGTGGTGCCGTACCTGCGGGCGCAGGGGTCCGGCCACATCCTGCAGGTCACCTCGATGGGCTCCGGCGGAGGGTTCGCGTCCGTCGGGTTCTACTCGGCGGGCAAGGCCGCGCTCGACTCGGTGAGCGAGGCGCTGGCGATGGAGGTGGCGCCGTTCGGGATCAAGGTGACGATCCTGCAGATGGGCGGGTACGGCACGGACCTGTTCACACGGGGCACCACGATGACGGAGCCCCGCCCGGAGTACGAACCGCTGCGTGCCCGGCTGGCCGAGATGTGGGGCGAGGACGCGGGCCCCGACCCGAGCTTCGCGGCGCCGGTGATCATGGAGCTGGCCGGTCTGGCGGAGCCGCCGCGGCGGCTCATCGTCGGCAGCGCCTCGTACGACATCGTCCAGCAGATGGACCAGGCACGCACAGAGGAGTACCGGGCCTGGGAGCACCTCAGCCGGCAGGCGCCGGGCTGATCTGACCGCTCCGACGCGAAGAGGAAGTGGGCCCTTAATGCGCACTGCTGCCCAACTGGCACTCGCCGAGATCACCAAGCGTTACGGCACCCGCGTCGTCCTGGACCGAGTGTCACTCACCGTCAAGCCGGGCGAGCGGATCGGGGTGATCGGCGACAACGGGTCGGGCAAGTCCACACTGCTCAGGCTCATGGCGGGCGCCGAGCAGCCGGACAACGGCGAGCTCGTGGCCGTTGCGCCCGGCGGCGTCGGATACCTGCCGCAGTCGCTCGCGCTGCCGCCGCACGCGACCGTGGCCGACGCCGTCGACCTGGCGCTGGCCGACCTGCGAGAGCTCGAAGCCCGGATGCGGGCGGCCGAACGGTCGCTCGACGAGCCGGGCACGGAGGCTCGTACCGGCACGGAGGCTCGTACCGGCACGGAGGCTCGTACCGGCACGGAGGCTCGTACCGGCACGGAGGGTCGTACGGGCACGGAGGCTCGTACGAGGCTGGATGTCTACGCGGGGCTGGTGGCGGAGTTCGACGTGCGGGGCGGTTATGAGGCCGAGGCTCGTGTGGAGGTCGCGCTGCACGAGCTCGGGTTGCCCGGGCTGGATTGGAGCCGCCCGCTGGGCACGCTGTCCGGTGGCGAACGCTCCAGGCTCGCCCTCGCCGCCACGCTGGCGTCCGCTCCTGAGCTGCTGCTGCTCGACGAGCCGACCAACGACCTGGACGACCAGGCCGTGGCCTGGCTCGAACACCGCCTGCGCGCCCACCGGGGCACGGTCGTGGCGATCACGCACGATCGGGTGTTCCTGGAACGGGTGACCACCGCCATCCTGGAGGTCTCCGACGGGCAGGTGCGCCGCTACGGCGACGGGTACGCCGGATATCTCGCGGCCAAGGCCGCCGAACGCGCCGCGCAGGCGCGGGCCCACGAGGAGTGGAAGGCGGAGCTGGACCGGCATGCCACCCTGGTGGCGGCCAACGCGGGCCGGCTGGCCGGCATCCCGCGCAAGGCGGCCAAGGCGGGCATGGGCACCGGGGCGTGGCGGGCGCGCTCGCGTACGCATGGGGCCGCCGGGCGCATCCGCCAGTCCCAGCAGCGGCTGCGGTGGCTCACCGACCACCCGGCGCCGCCGCCGCCCGAGCCGCTGCGTTTCAGTGCCGCCCTCGCCGGCACGGGAGCCACCGCCGGGGCCGAGGTGGCCGCGCTCGACGGCGTGGTGGTGACGGGCCGGCTCCGTCTTGACTCCCTGGCCGTCCGCGCCGGTGAGCGGCTGCTCGTCACCGGCCCGAACGGAGCCGGCAAGTCCACGCTGATGCGGGTGCTCGCCGGGGAGCTGCGGCCGGACACCGGCGAGGTACGGCGGGCCGGCCGGGTCGGGTTCTTCCGGCAGGACGACCTGGACACGGGCGAGGCACGGCGGGCGGGCCGGGTCTTCCGGCAGGACGACCTGGACACCGGCGACGTACGCCGGGCCGGGATCCCTCAGCGGGACGGGCCGCGGGACCGGACCGTGCTGCGGGCCTACGCGCACGGACGTCCCGGCAGCCTGGACGAGCACGCGGACGCGCTGCTCGCCCTTGGCCTGTTCCGGCCCTCCGACCTGGGGCTGCGCCTGGGAGAGCTCTCCTATGGGCAGCGCCGCCGGATCGAGCTGGCGCGGCTGGTGAGCGAGCCCGTGGACCTGCTCCTGCTCGACGAGCCGACGAACCACCTGTCGCCGGTGCTCGTGGAGCAACTGGAGGAGGCGCTGGCCTGCTATGGGGGCGCGCTGGTGGTCGTGACGCACGATCGCCGCCTGCGGGCCGCGTTCACCGGCTCCCACCTGGAGCTGGACGGGGGCATGGCGGCGTAGCGGGTCGCGGTCATCGGGTGAGCCACCGGCAGCACGCGCAGCAAGCCGTCATGCCGCACACGAAGACCCCGGCAACCGTAGGCACGTTGCCGGGGTCTTCTCGCTTTCACACGTGTTCATCCTGAATGACGCCTTCATCACCCTCTTGGATGTCCGCGCACAGCGGCCGACTTGTGAGCATGAACATGCCGCACGCTGCGATGGGGTGAACTGATCTTCAACTGTCCACGTGATAGTGTGTTCGCCACTGCTCAAGCCTTCTCGACGCGGATCCACCTCCGCCGGGAAGGCTTTTTTCATGCCCGGATTCGACCAGGCAGTACTCCTGGATCTCCGTTGGGCACCCATGCGAGAACGTGAGGCTGATCATGACCATCGAGACGAACACCGCCGCGGCCGCGGGCACCTGGAACCTCGGCGACCTGACTGTCAACCGCATCGGATTCGGCGCGATGCGCCTGACGGGCAGCGCCGCCTTCGACCTCGGTACGCCGAGCGACCGCGATCGTGCGATCAGCGTGCTGCGGCGCGCGATCGAGCTCGGTGTCAACCACATCGACACCGCTGCGTTCTACTTCTCCCGCCTGCGGTCCGCCAACGAGCTGATCAACCGGGCACTCGCTCCCTACCCGGACGACCTGGTGATCGCCACCAAGGTCTGGCCGGGCAGGAACCCGTCGGGCGAATGGGTGTGGGCCACACCAGAACAGCTGCGCGGCCAGGTGGAGGAGAACCTGCGCCAGCTGGGTCGTGACCACCTGGACGTGGTGAACCTCCGCGTCCCCCCGAGCCGCAAGGCCGGCTCGATCGCCGAGCATTTCGGCGCGCTGGCCGGCCTGCGTGACGCCGGGCTCGTACGTCATCTGGGGATTTCCAACGCCACGCCCGAGCATCTGGAAGAGGCCCAGGCCATCGCGCCGGTGGTCTGCGTGCAGAACGCCTACACCATCGGCGCGCCGGCCGGGGAGCGGGCGTTCCTGCGGGCCTGCGGCGACCAGGGCATCGCCTTTGTGCCGTTCTTCGCGATCGCCGGCGCCGGGCGGGAGGGGGGAGCGAACGCGACGGAGCACGAATCCGTGCTCGCCGTGGCACGTGCTCATGGTGTGACGCCTGCGCAGGTCCGGCTGGCCTGGACGCTGCAGCAAGGACCGCATGTGCTGGCCATCCCCGGGACCGGTAATCCGGACCACCTCGTTCAGAACGTGACCGCCGGAACGCTGCGCCTGTCCGACGAGGAAATGGCACGCCTTCAGTCCCTGGACCACGCCGTTGAGTAGTCGGGCCGCCGGGGCCCCCGCATTTGGACGCAATCTGGTGTCACCGCAGGTGGCGGCGTACATCTCTGGACGGCCGTTGCCGCTCGGAGATCGCCGGGTTACGTTGACCCGGCTTCGCCGCGTGGGCATATGGGCCCGCGGCAAAACCCGCGAAAGGTGCGAAAGGTGCCTGCGATCAAGGTCAAGCGATTAATACGGAGTAAGACCCGGATGTGGGGGTGGACGTTCCGATGACCATCAGCATTGAACGGCCGGAGATCTCGGCGGCACGAGCACCACTTGCGCCGCTTGCCCGCGGTCGCCGCCGCGCGGCCGCGACTCCTCGGATCACGGGCGTCGGCACCGCCGTCACGCCCACCTCTTACACGCAGCGCGAGCTGCTCGACATCCTGAAGATCACCGATCCGAAGATTCGGTCGGTCTTCCTCAACAGCGCGATCGGCCGCCGCCACCTCACTTTGCCACCGGCCGACGACGCCGGCGTACGTACGCCGGAATTGCAGGGCGATCTCCTCGACAAGCACAAGAAGCTGGCCATCGAGATGGGGGCCGAGGCGCTGATGAGCTGCCTCGAGCGGGCCGGCGCCGACCTTTCCGACCTCAGCCACCTGTGCTGCGTGACCTCGACCGGATTCCTGACACCCGGCCTGAGCGCCCTGTTGATCCGTGAGCTGGGCATCGACCGGCACTGCAGCCGGGCCGACATCGTGGGCATGGGCTGCAACGCGGGACTCAACGCGCTGAACGTCGTCGCCGGCTGGGCCACGGCGCACCCCGGCGAACTCGCCGTCGTGTTGTGCGCCGAGGCGTGCTCGGCCGCGTACGCGCTCGACTCCACGATGCGGACCGCCGTCGTGAACAGCCTGTTCGGCGACGGAGCCGCGGCCGTCGCCCTCGTCGCCGACGACGGCGACGCGGGAGGCGGGCTGTCCCCGCAGTCGCGGCCCGCGCCGCGCGGGCCGCGCATCCTCGACTTCGCCAGCTGCATCATCACCGACGCGGCCGACGCCATGCGCTACGACTGGGACCGCGACCAGAGCAGGTTCAGCTTCTTCCTCGACCCCCAGATCCCCTATGTGGTCGGCGCGCACGCCGAACTCGTCGTCGACCGGCTCCTCGGGCGGAACGGCCTGCGCCGCAGCAGCATCGATCACTGGCTGGTGCACTCCGGTGGCAAGAAGGTCATCGACGCCGTCGTGGTCAACCTGGGACTGAGCCGTCACGACGTCCGGCACACCACGGGGGTTCTGCACGACTACGGGAACGTCTCCAGTGCCTCGTTCCTCTTCTCCTACGAGCGCCTCCTGCTGGAGAACGTCGCCAGGCCGGGCGACTACGGGGTGCTCATGACGATGGGTCCGGGGTCCACGATCGAGACGGCGCTGGTCCAGTGGTGAGCGCGGTGGGCACGGGCAACCGTTTCGTCCTGCGGGTCGACGGCGCGCGGCCCCTCTCGGCGAGCTCCGTGGAGGCGGTGGCCGCGATCTGCGACCAGGCGGAGGATCACGACGGTCCCGGCGTCGTCGAGATGCACCTCTCCGGCGCGCCCGAAGGTCGCTGGACCGGCGAGCTCACCGTCGGGCTGGTGACCAAGTGGGAACGTGTGGTGCGCCGGCTCGAGCGGCTGCCCCTGATGACGGTCGCGGTGGTCTCCGGCGACTGCGGTGGGACGGCCTTGGACGTCCTGCTGGTCGCCGACCTCCGGATCGCCGCACCCGGAACCCGCCTTCTCGTCCCGAGTGACGGGACGGCCACGTGGCCGGGCATGGCCCTCTACCGGCTCGTCCAGCAGACCGGCCCGGCCGCGGCCCGCCGGGCGGTGCTGCTCGGCGCCCCGATCGAGGCGGACCAGGCCGTGGCGCTGCACCTCCTCGACGAGATCGTCCACGATCCGGCCGGCCATGCCGCGGCCCTGGCCGGTCCGGCGGGCCCGAACGCCGACAGGGAGCTGGCGATCAGGCGGCAACTGATGTTCGAGGCGGCCTCGACGAGCTTCGAGGACGCCCTGGGCGCGCATCTGGCGGCCTGCGACCGGGCCCTGCGCGGGGGAGCGGGAGCGGTGTCGTGACGATCGCGGTCGCCGTCCCGATCGGGGAGGATCTTCATCAGGCCGCTGCGGCGGTGGCGGAAGCGGCCGAACGCGTCGAGGCGAAACTGGCCTCGTTGCCGGCTCCGGCGGCGCGCTCCACAGCGGAGCGCGCCGCCGCCGCGGCCGCGCACGACGGCGTACGAGTGCTGCGCCGCCGGTTCATGGAGGCCCACGGAACGGCGGTCTACGACCGGCTCACGGATGGCCGCACCCGCCGGCCGCGGCTCGCGGAGCTCGTGGAGGCCGCCGGGGCGGCCTTCCCCGGGCTGGTCCCCGCCGCCGATCGGCTCGCCGCCGAGCGGAGCCGGACGCAGGCCGACAAGGAAGGGCTCGAGATCGATCAGGGCATCTTCCTGCACGCCGTCCTGCGGTCGCCGGTGGCCGGCCCGCATCTGATGGACTCCATGCTCCGCCCGACCGAACGTGCCTTGGCGCTGCTGCCGGAGTTCACCCGTACGGGCGTGGTGGAGATGGAGTCGGTACGGCTCGAACGCCGCGACGGGGTGGCCCGGCTGACCATGTGCCGGGACGACTGCCTGAACGCCGAGGACGAGCGCCAGGTCGACGACATGGAGACAGCCGTCGACCTGGCGCTGCTCGATCCGGGTGTGCGGGTGGGGCTGCTGCGCGGCGGGGAGATGAGCCATCCCCGCTACCGGGGGCGGCGGGTGTTCAGCGCGGGCATCAACCTCAAGAGCCTGCACGCGGGCGAGATCTCGCTGGTCGGCTTCCTGCTGCGGCGCGAGCTCGGCTACATCAGCAAGCTCGTCAGGGGAGTGCTCGTCGACGACGGACACTGGCACTCGCCCGCGATCGAGAAACCCTGGACGGCCGCCGTCGACACCTTCGCGATCGGCGGCGGGGCCCAGCTGTTGCTGGTGTTCGACCAGGTCCTCGCCGCCTCCGACGCCTACCTCAGCCTCCCGGCGGCGCGCGAGGGCATCATCCCGGGGGCCGGCAACTTCCGGCTGGGCCGGGCCGCCGGCCCGCGGATCGCCCGTCAGGTCATCCTGCAGGGCCGCCGCATCTGGGCAAAGGAGCCCGATGCGCGGTTCCTGATCGACGAGGTCGTCGAGCCCGATCAGCTCGACGACGCCGTCGAGGCGGCCGTGCGCCGGCTCGACGGTGAGGCGGTCATCGCCAACCGGCGCATGCTGAACCTCGTGGAGGAGCCACCGGAGGAGTTCCGCCGCTACATGGCCGAGTTCGCCCTCCAGCAGTCGCTCCGGTTGTACGGCGCGGACGTCCTGGACAAGGTGGGACGCTTCGGAAGGCGACACCAGTGACGGGAAACGGCGTCCGGGTGCGCTACGAGAAGAAGGATCACGTCGGCTTCGTCACCCTGAACAGGCCCGAGGTCCTGAACGCGATGGACCTGCGGACGCACGAGGAGCTCGCCGCGGTCTGGGACGATGTCGAGGCCGACGACGAGGTGCGGGTCGCGGTCCTCACCGGGGCGGGCGACCGGGCGTTCTCGGTGGGGCAGGATCTCAAGGAGCGGGCCCGGCTGACCGAGCTGGGCGTGCCTCCGACGTCGTTCGGCAGCCGGGGCCAGCCTGGCTGGCCCCGGCTGACCGAGCGCTTCACCCTCTCCAAACCGGTGATCGCGCGGGTCCACGGGTACGCGCTCGGCGGCGGTTTCGAGCTGGCGCTGGCCTGCGACCTCATCATCGCCTCAGAACAGGCGGTCTTCGCGCTGCCGGAGGCGAGGCTCGGCCTGGTGCCGGGGGCCGGCGGGGCGTTCCGGCTGGCGCGGCAGATGCCGTTGAAGATCGCGATGGGTCACCTGCTCACGGGGCGGCGCATGGACGCGGCCACCGCGCTCCGGTTCGGCCTGGTCAACGAGGTGGTCCCGGAGGAAGGGCTGGACCGGTGCGTCGCGGAATGGACCGCCGATCTGATCAGGAGCGCGCCGTTGTCGGTGCGGGCGCTCAAGGAGAGCGTCCTGCGATCCGTTGACATGCCGCTTCCTGAGGCGTTCTCGGCCACGTATTCCTGGGAGGAACGTCGTAGGGCCAGCCACGACGCGGTGGAAGGTGTGCGGGCGTTCGCGGACAAGCGCGATCCCGTGTGGACCGGCCGCTGACCCGGCGCATAACCGTGGCCCGGTACCCGTACGGGTACCGGGCCGAGGCCGGACGGGCGGCCGCCAGGACGCCCCTCAGGGGCGGCCGGCAGGACCGAAGTCGGGGTCCATCGCGTTCCGCTCGACGAGTGAGGCGAACTCCAGCCACTTCTTCGAGCAGTCGCGGGCGAGATGAGCGACGATCTCGATGCAATGCGGAGGGACGCTGTCGATGATCTTGCTCCAGTCCTCCGTCCGCAGGGCGTGAATGTTCAGCAGACGTAAGAGGTCACGCCCGTTCTCGTTGAAGCGCAGAGCGGGATCGGCTTTCAGCCGTTCCACCACCACGGCGGGCGGAGGCGGCGAGCCGGACCCGGGGGTCGGCTGCTCGGCGATGCCGGTCCGTCGCGCAGGCCGGCCGTCGGCGTCCTGGCCGCCGGCGGCCCCCTTCGCCCGCCCCTGAGGCAGCGGATCCTCGCCGCGCCGCAGCCGCTTCCTGACATCCCGCACCGTTTCCGGCGAGATCCCCGCCGCGCGGGCGACCTGCCGCAGCGAAAGGCCGGGATCTTTGATGATGAGTTCCTGGGCCACCCGTCGTCTCTCGGTCACGTCGGCGGCGCGCACCCGCCCGTCCTTGCCGATCCGGCCGCCCCCGTCCGGGGGCTCGGCGTTGGCGCTCTTGCGAATCTCGGCGACCGTCTTGGCCGAGATTCCGGTGACCGAGGCGATCATCCGATCGGACCACTCGGGGTGGGAGGCGACCACCCGTGCGGCCGCGTGCTTGCGATCGGCCAGCGACAACGGGAGGCCATGCGCGATGTTCGACTTCACGGCCAGGACGAAGGCCTCGTCTTCCGAGCCTTCGAAGAACCTTACGGCGATCTTCCGATGGCCCAGGCGTTTCATGGCCAGGAGCCGGTGCATGCCGTCGATGACCCGCATGGTGGGACGGTGCACGATGATCGGCGGAAGCTCTGTCTCGGAGGCGATCAGGGTTTCCACGTGTTCGAGGCTCTCACCGGCGAGTCGCGGGGAGCCGCCGACCGACAGCGAGCTGATTTCCACTTCTTCTACTGCGTATAGATCGGCTCGACTCTGGGTGGACCGCAAGTCAACTCCTCAGCATCTGACTCGCATCACTCGTGGACAGGTGAGAACAGACAGCGGGGATCGGTTATGGAATGGTCACCGAGAGCGACTGAGCGCAGCGTCAAATCGCGGCCACGCAAAGTCAACCGAAATTTCATTCGGATCCGGTCGGCTCTGTTCGGAGCAGGATCCTGTCCCCCTTGGTTAGGGCCGCAATTTGACAATCGCAGATAGTCCCCGTACGTGCAGTTTTGCCGCCATGTGCCGTCGCCGGAAACCGATGCTATTAGTTTCCGGTCAGGCGTCATAGGCATAGATCCAGAATGGTCGTTTCAGGCCTAACTGCGTCGTTTCGTCCCCAGTGGTGCGTGCTGCACCCTCCGGCGGCATACTTGCCGGAGCTCGCGAGAAACGCCCGGGACATGTCCAAGTGGGGCAAACACTCAGTTGGACGGTTGCGCACCGAACGCCAGTCCGAGTCATGGCTCAGTTCATTGACCGTGCCGCAAAGGTGACGATGAAATTGTCGGGGGCTGCCAGACGGAGATGGGGGAACATGGAGATTCGGTCGGTCGATCACGTCGAGATGTTCGTCGAGGACGCGGAGCGGTCGGCGGCCTGCCTGCGCGACTGTTTCGGCTTCGCCCTCGCCGGCCGCGGCGGCCCGCGCACCGGATTACGCGGCTGCGAGTCCGTGCTGCTGCGCCAGCGCGACATCACCATCCTGGTGACCGCGGCGACCAGCGGCGATCACCGTGCCGCCGAGTTCGTGCGACTGCACGGCGACGGCGTGGCGGTGATCGGCTTCGGCGTCGACGACGCGCGGGCCTCGTTCGCCGAAGCCGTGGAGCGAGGCGCCGTCCCGGCCGCCCCGCCTGAGACGTCAGGGCCCGGGAGCGGCGGAGTCACCTTCGCTTCGGTGATCGGTTTCGGGGACGTGGAACATCGCTTCGTCTCCCGCGACAGACCGGATGCCCCCTTCGCCCCGGTGATCAACGAGGTCGGCTGCGGCCGGTCCGGCAGCGGCCTGCTTCGGGCCATCGGCCATTGCGCGGTGTGCGTCCCGGCGGGGGAGGGGGATGCGACAGTGCGGCGTTACCAGGAGACGTTCGGCTTCCGCCAGATCTTCGGCGAGCCTGTCCCCGCACCCTCCCGGGTCGTCCGGAGCGGGTCCGGGATGGTGACCTTCACCATCCGGGAGCCGGACACCGCCGGAGATCAGGGCGAGGCCGACGCGTTCGTGGACTCCTACGGCGGGGCGGGGATCCAGCAGATCATGTTCATCGGCGACGACGTCACCGCAGGTGTGCGGACGAGGACCGAGCACGGAGGGCGTGTCCTCACCTTCGGCGGCGATGACCACCATGCCCACCGTGCAACCGGGGGACGCCGGGTGGGGATGGGTCTCCGCGCGTAGCCGCGGCGTGGTCCGTCCTGGTCGCCGATCGGCACCCGCGATCGGATTCGAACCGACAATCAGCCTGGTTCAGGAGGCCGCTCCCTTTATTGCAGGTGCGAGATCGGCCGGCCTGGTCCAACGACGCCATTCCGGCTTATCGGCAGAGAAATATTCGCTGGCATAAAAGGTTATCTCGGTTTACCTCAGGGAATGGCTTCCGGTCGTTTCAGTGAATTCTTGTCGGCCTGTTTCGAGGTCTGCACCGACTCGCCGGGGCGGTTGTGAGGCAGGCTCACGATTGGCGCCTTCGCTGCGCGGAAGGCGCCAGGGCCCGGGCTGCCAGCGTCGAGTCGCGACTGTCCAGATGGTGAGACGGGTGTTGAAAATTGCAGGCCAGCGAAGAATGTCCAAGTGCCTAATTCCACGCTTGGACGCGATGGTGATTTCCGGTCCAGCGTTCGCCTGACAGGCCGCTCGGCGGTCCCATTTCGGGTCAACCATCGCTGTCAACCCCTTGATATCGCCCAATTGCTCACCTAAGTTACAGCGGTGGATCGAAGTTGGTCTGCCGGGCCACGCGATGACGGGGCGAGGTCTGCGGACAAGAAGGGGCGCTCTCTACGGTACGGGGGTAGGCTTTTGGAGACGTTAGTCCAGAAACAGTCAAACCTTAAATTAGCCGATGAAGCAGTAACGGTCCCTATCGACTTGCTTCAACATGCGGACTCCCCTCGCCTCGAGGGGGAGGATGTCGGGCACGTCCGCATGCTCGCCGATGTCGACGCCGACCTCCCGCCGATCCTCGTGCATCGCAAGACGATGCGGGTGGTCGACGGCATGCATCGTCTTCGCGCGACCATTCTGAACGGCCGCCGCGAGATCAAGGTGCGGTACATCGACGGGTCCGAGGCCGATGTGTTCGTCGCCGCGGTCCAGGCCAACATCGCACACGGGCTGCCGCTGTCCCTGTCCGACCGTGAGGCCGCGGCGGCGCGCATCCTGGCCACGCATCCGCAGTGGTCTGATCGGGCCATCGCGGAGGTCGCCGGTCTCGCCTCCACGACGGTCGCCCGGATCAGAATCCGCACGGTCGACAAGGACTCGCAGCCCGACGCCCGGATCGGCAAGGACGGCCGGGTCCGCCCGATCAACGGCGCCGCCGGACGTCGCCTCGCCAGCAGGCTGTTCACCGAGCACCCCGACGCCTCACTCCGTGAGATCGCCGAGATGGCCGGCATCTCCCCTGCGACGGCCAAGGACGTGCGTGAACGGATGCGCCGCGGAGATGATCCCGTCCCCGAGAAGCTGATGCTGGCGGAGCGTAAAAGTGAGGGGGCGGCGCGCGGCGACAAGACCGAGCTCCCTCCGGTCAGCCGGTTGCAGCGGAAGGGGCGGATGCCTGACGCGGAGCAGATCCTGCAGAAGTTGGTTCGAGATCCCTCCCTTCGGCTGAACGACAACGGACGCGGCCTGCTGCGCTGGCTCAGCACACGTTCCGTGAACACGCAGGAGTGGGAGGGCATTGAAGACGACATCCCGCCGCATTGCATACCGTTGGTCGCGGATTTGGCCATCGGCATGGCCTACGAATGGGAGCGGTTCGCGGAGGTTTTGAAGAGGAAGGCCCGCACTGAGCTTGCGTAGCGGGTCGTTGTGGCGGATCAGGTGGCGGCGAGGCACCGAGGGGCGTGGCACCGTGTTCGATGACCGTATCGCGGTCGGTGCCGCCGGCCCGCACGGGCGCCGAGCCGCCGCTGTCTATGAGTGATGTGTTGTCTGAGTGGAGAGGTGGTCGTGGTGAAGACCGGCAAGGTTCTGCGGTTCGATGACTTTCGTGGCTATGGGTTCATCGTCCCCGACGGCGGTGGCGAGGACGTCTTCGTCCACGCCAACGACCTGATCGACGAGAAGAGCGCGTTCTCGCCCGGGACGCCCGTCCAGTTCGAGGTCACCCAGGGCGATCGCGGCCTGAAGGCCTTCGCGGTGCGCGTCAGGGAGGAAGAACACCCGCTGCCCGTGGCGAAGGCCGCGGAGAACGGGCACGTGACGGCCGCGCCGGTGGAGAGCGGCGCGCCCGCGCACAAGCCGGACGAGGACGACGGCCTCTGCGACGTCCTGTCCGCGAACGAGTTCATTGAGGAGCTGACCGAGCTGCTCCTCGTGGAAGCCCCCGAGCTGACCGGTGGGCAGATCGTCCACCTGCGGCAGAGTCTTCTGGCTTTCGCGCGGAAGTACGGCTGGGCGGAAGGCTGACCGAGTGCCGGTGCCGCTCGGGGGAGTCGCCGCGGAGCCTGTCACGTCACGCACGCTTGGCGGGACAGGCCGCGGCGGCATCGGCGCCGTTCACCGTCTGATTGGCGAACTGCGTGCGGTAGAGCTCCGCGTAGAGTCCGTCGGCGGCGACGAGCTCGCCGTGCGTCCCACGTTCCAGGATCCGGCCTTTGTCGAGGACGAGGATCTGGTCGGCCTCGAGGATGGTGGACAGGCGATGGGCGATCACCAGTGAGGTACGACCGGCCAGCGCGGATTTGAGCGCGCGCTGGATCGCCGCCTCGGACTCCGAGTCCAGATGCGCCGTGGCTTCGTCGAGGACGACGATCGGTGGTGACTTGAGCAGGAGCCGGGCCAGGGCGATGCGTTGTTTCTCGCCGCCGGACAGGCGGTAGCCGTGATCGCCCACGAGGGTGTCGAGCCCGTCGGGAAGCGACGAGATCGTGTCCCAGATGCGCGCCGCCTCGCATGCTTCGATCAGCTCCGGTTCGGCGGCGTCCGGACGGGCGTACAACAGGTTGGCCCGGATCGTGTCGTGGAACAGGTGGGCGTCCTGCGTGACGACGCCGACGGCGTCGTTGAGCGAGCCCAGGGTCAGCTCCCGGACGTCGTGACCGCCGATCCGGACGGTGCCTGAGATGGGGTCGTAGAGGCGCGGGACCAAGTGGGTGATGGTGGTCTTTCCCGCGCCCGAGGGGCCGACCAGCGCGGTCAGCGTGCCGGCGGGCGCGCGGAAGCTCACCTCGCTGAGGACCGGCTGGTCATCGCCGCGCTCCGGGGTGCCGGACGTGATCGATTCCAGGGAGGCCAGCGACACCTCGTCGGCGGTGGGGTAGTGGAAGGAGACGTCGCCGAACTCGATGTCCGGCGCGGTGCCGCCGGCGGGCAGCGCGCGGGCACCGGGGCGTTCGCCGACGAGAGGCTTGAGATCCAGCACCTCGAAGACGCGGTCGAAACTGACCAGCGCGACCATGACGTTGAGCTGCATGTTCGACAGCTGGTTGATCGGGCCGTACAGCCGCATCAGCAAGGTCACCATGGCCACGAGGGTGCCGATCTGAAACGTGCCGCCGATGGTCAGAATGCCGCCCAGACCGTAGACCAGGGCGGTCGTCAGCGCGGTGAGCAGGGTGACGATGATGAAGAGCAGTCGTGCGTAGACGTTCGTCAGGATGGATACGTCGCGAACCCGGCCCGCCTTGTGCGCGAACGAACCGGCCTCCTGGTCGGCCCGGCCGTAGAGCTTGGCCAGCATGGCTCCGGACACGTTGAACCGCTCGTTCATCATCGAGCCCATGTCGGCGTTGAGCCCCATGCCTTCCCTGGTGAGCCGCTGCAGCCTCGCGCCGACCAGCTTGGCGGGAAGGAGGAAGAACGGGATCATCACCAGCGCCGCGACGGTGATCTGCCACGACAGATAGAACATCGTGCCGAGCACCAGGATCAGGGTCAGCAGAGTGGACACGGTCTGGGAGAGCAGTGTGGTGATCGCCTGCTGTGCCCCGATCACGTCCGTGTTGAGCCTGCTGACCAGCGATCCGGTCTGCGTGCGCATGAAGAACGCCAGCGACTGCCGCTGGACGTGGCCGAACACCTTGCAGCGCAGGTCGTAGACGATCCCCTGGCCGACCCGGCCGGAGAACCAGGTCTGCGTGAAGATGGCCAGCGCGTCCACCAGCGCCAGGCCGGCGATGACCGACGCGAGACCCACCACGACTCCCAGCCGTCCGGGCAGGATGCCGTTGTCGATGATCCCCTTGAGAAGGAGCGGGCCCGCCGCGGCGACGACCGCACTTGTGGCCGTGGCCAGCGTGATCGCCAGCAACGACCAGCGATAGTGCAGGGCATAGGGGATGATGCGCCGCACCGTGCCCGGCTTGACCTTCTGGCGGCTGATCGACTCGTCGATGCCGAGCCGCATCGGCCCCATGCGAGGGCCGCCCATCGTGGCCACGGATTACTCAACTCCGCTCGGTCTGGACCATCTGGCCGACCACCATTTCGGCGAAGGCCGCCACGGTGGGGAACTCCCAGAGGGCATTGGGGTCGATCTCGAAGCCCACGTGGTCCTCGACCTCGGTGAGGAGGGTGATGGCACGGACCGAGTCCAGACCGTAGGTGGCCATGGGCTCCGCCGGGTCGATCGATCCGGCGGGGAGCTCCAGTTCCTTGGCCAGCTGGGCACAGAGCCATTCTTGGAGGGCGTCCGTCGTGAGGGTGCTCATGAGACTCCTTGTCGCGGAAGAGGCTGCGGGTCCTGGTAGAGAGGGGTCAGGCTGCCCGCGCGGAACAGGTCCCGCGTCGTCGATCGGCGGACCTTGCCGCTCGTGGTCCGCGGCACGGCGCCGGGCTTGACCAGGAGCACGGTGCCGACGCGGATACCGAACTCGCGTCCCACCGTGTGCCTGATCTCGGCCGCGAGCGCGGGTAGCCGGTCCGCGGGCACACCGGCCACTTCGTGCGTGACCACGACCGTGGACTCGTCGTCGCCAGGAACGGTGCCAGGACCGCTGAACACGACGCCGGCCTTGCCCAGCTCCGGATGCTGGGCGCGCAGCTCCTGTTCGATGTCCTGGGGGTAGACGTTCCGTCCGTACACGATGATCATGTCTTTGAGCCGGCCGTGCACGTAGAGCTCGCCGTCGTCCAGCACCCCGAGATCTCCGGTGCGGAGGTAGCCGCCGTCGCCGTCCGCGGTGACCGCGGCGAAGTGCTCCGCGTTGTCGTCCCGCTGCCAGTAGCCCGGGGAGATGCTGGGGCCGCGCAGCCAGATCTCGCCCAGCCTGCCCTCGGGAAGCACCTCCCGTGACTCCGGGTCGACCACGCGGATCTCGCACGCGCTGGTGGGAGTGCCGCAGCTGACGATCTCTCGGGCCGGCCGGTCCTCGCCGGCGGGCGCCAGCCTGCCCTGCGCCAGCACGTCGAGGTCCACCCGGCGAATCACGGGTGATCTGCCCGGACGTCCTGTGACGTACACGGTCGCCTCTGCCATGCCGTACGCGGGGATCAGGGTCTCGGGGGGAAACCCGGAGACGGCGAACTTGGCGGCGAACGCGGTGAGGACCCTCGGGTCGACGGGCTCGGAGCCGCATGGGGCCACGCGCCAGCGCGACAGGTCCAGCGCGGCGGCGTCCTCGTCGCGGACCTTCCGTACGCACAGCTCGAAGGCGAAGTTGGGGGCGCAGGAGGCGTTGATCCCGTGGACGTCGATCATCCGCAGCCACTGCACCGGTCGTCTGACGAACGTGGTCGGCGTCATCAGCACGGAGCTCTCGCCGCGCAGCAGCGGCCAGAGGATCTGGGTGTTGATCCCCATGTCGTGATAGAGCGGCAGCCAGCCACCCGCACGCCCGCCCCAGCGCAAGTCCTCGCTGCCCGCGGCGGTGTTGTAGAGGATCTGGTCGTGCTGGAGGACCACCCCCTTGGGATCGCCGGTCGATCCGGAGGTGTACTGCAGCAGGGCGATCGTCGAACGGTTCAGCGGCACCGGCCGCCAGTCCTCCGGGTTGAAGAGCCCGGGCTCGTCGCCGGCCACGATGGGGATCGCGGCGCCGCCCAGGTCCGCCATCCACTCCCGCACCTCCACCAGGTCCGATGACGCGGTCATGACGAGGGCGGCGCCGGAGTCGCCCGCGATCGCGGCCAGCCGTTTGCGGTGGTGCTGATAGCTGCCGGGAAGCGGCGCGGGGATCGCGATCATTCCGGCGTACAGGCAGCCGAACAGGGCCGCGGCGAACTCCAGCCCGGTCGGGTGAAGCAGGAGCACACGCGAGCCCTGGGGGAACCGCTCGCGCAGCCACGCCGCTCGGCCGCGGGCCTCTTCGTCGAGCTGGGAGTACGACCAGCGCACCAGTCCGCCGGTGAGGTCGGAGGGATCGGCGAGGAATGCGACGGCTTCGGCTTCCGGCTGGGCCTCCACATGCTCGCGGAAAAGTGTCACCAGGTCCGGGGCGTCGATCAGGGCATGGGTCATGTGATCGTCCTTCGGCGACGAGGAGAGGTGATCGGGCACTCAACCGGAGCGGACGCCGTCGACGTCGATCAGGAGACGTTCCGGTCCGCGCAGGTTCAGGTTGCGCTTGTAGGTGAGACCGCCCGGTCGTAGCCGGGGCTGGACCAGGAGGGTGCTGAAGAGCTCGAGCGCGATGGCCACCTCGAGCCGTGCCAGGCCCGCGCCGAGGCAGAAGTGTGTGCCCGCCGAGAAGGACAGATGAGAGGCGGCGGGGGAACGGCCGATGTCGAACCTGCCTGGGTCGGGATACACCTCGGGGTCTCGGTTGGCGGCTCCCAGCAGGAACAGCACGGTGTCGCCGGGGTGCACCTCGGTGTCGCCGACGCGACCGTGCTCGCGGGCGACCCGAGTGGTCATCTGCACGGGTGCGTCGTAGCGCAGGACCTCCTCGACCACCGCCGGGGCCAGCGCAGGGTCGGCACGCAGCCGGTCGAACTGCTCAGGGTGCCGGAGCAACGCGAGGACCGCGTTGCCGATCAGGTTGACCGTGGTCTCGTGGCCCGCGTTGAGCAGGAGCACACAGGTCACCACGATGTCGTTGTCGTCGAGTCGCTGCCCGTTCTCCTCGACCTGGGTGAGGTGCGAAATGAGGTCGTCGCGCGGCGCGTTCCGGCGTTCCTTGATCAGTTTCTGGAAGTAGCCGACGAATCGGGCGCGCGCCCGCGCCGCCTCCGTCGTCACCCGCGCGGCCGTCTGGCCGAGCGGCGGATCCAGCGTCTCGGACAGCGCGGCCGACCAGTCCTGCAGGAGCCGCCGGTCCTCGAAGGGGACGCCGAGCAGTTCGCAGATGACCCGCAGGGGCAGCGGGTAGGCGAGGTCGTCGACGACTTCGAGAGTGCCGGAGTCCGCGGCGCTCTGGAAGAGGTCCGTCGCGATCTCGTGAATCCGCGGCGCCAGGCTGTCCACCTTGCGGCGCGCGAACGCGCCGACCACCAGACGCCGGTAGCGGGTGTGCTCCGGAGGGTCGAGATGGAGGAAGTTCCGCGTCCGCGGTCCGCGCGGGGTGGGGGAGAGGTTCGCCCTGTCCCGGGCCGCGCTCATGGCCGGATCACGCAGTGCCGCCGAGCACTGGGCGTGCCGTCCCAGCACGACGAGACCGGGGAGGGGCCGGTAGGGTGAGCGTTCGCGCAGCTTGTCCAGGCACGGGTAGGGATCTTCCCGGTTGCCGGGGTCGGTCAGCTCGGCGATCTCCTCGGGCACCGGAGGGCGGTCCGCCTGCACCGGTCCTCCGCCGGCGGGTTCGCGTCGCACCAGCATTCCCTCCCCTTGAGGTTGACGGTTGCCGACCGTACCTGTGGCGGCGAAGGTTTTTAAAGATGCGCGCGAAACCCGGCTTTTTCGCCGGGCAAAGAGGCGGCTGCCATTCAACTACAGCGCTGCCGCAGTTGAACACCCGGGCGTTATCCGCGTGGACGGGACGGATGCCTGGTTGACGCCCTGTGCGGCTACTGGTGAGGATGGCGCACGGACATGATTTAACGCACCCCCTGAGCGAGCCGTATTATTAATTTTTCCTGGGCGAGGAACGGCCCGTGCCAATTTTGTCGGCGTTTTCCAAGAAGAGGGCTGAGGGCCGATGACCGTCGCAAATGCCGTGCCATGGGAATTGACGTCCGCTCAGCTGGGTGTCTGGTACGCCCAGCATGTCGCACCCGACGACAGGGTCTACAACATCGCCGAATACCTGGAGATCGACGGTGATGTGGATCTGCCCCTGTTCGTGCGCGCCCTTCGGCACGCGCTGTCGGGCGTCGATGCCTATCGACTCCGGTTCTGCCTGATGGATGGGGAGCCGCGGCAGTATGTCGACGCCACCGCCGACGTTCCCGTGCAGGTCATCGACGTCAGCGACCAGGCCGACCCGCGGGCGGCGGCGGAGCGATGGATGCGCGCCGAAACGGGCCGCCCCGTCGATCTGACGGGCGGCCCTTTGTTCGCGTGCGCGGTGATCACTCTGAGCGAGGGCCGGGTGTTGTGGTATCACCGCGCGCATCACCTGATCATTGACGGTCACGGTGGTGCGCTGGTCGCCTCCCGCGTGGCCGACACGTATGCCGCGCTGCTGGCGGGCCGCGAGCCCGAAGCGGATGAGCCGGAGCCGTCCTCGGTGCTCGTCGAGGCGGAACGCGCCTACCGCGACTCGCCGGACTTCACGCGGGACCGGGAGTTCTGGTTCGGGGCGCTGGCCGGCTTGGAGGAGCGGCCCGAGCGCGGCAGGTGGCCCGCCGGGACGCCGACCCGTGACACCGGTCATCTGGACCTCGACGGCGCCGCCCGGCTCAGGGCCGCGGCGCGGCGCCTGAAGACCAGCTTCGCCGGACTCGTCATCGCGGCCGCCGCCGTCTATCAGCACCGGATGACTGGAGCACGGGAGGTCGTCCTGGGCGTCCCCGTCCTCGGCCGGCACGGGCGCCGGGAATTACGCATCCCCGGTATGACGGCGAATGTCATGCCGATACGGGTGGAGATCGCGCCCGGGATGTCGATCGCGGAGGTCGTCCAGCGGACCGCCAGGGCCATCGGGCACGGCCTGCGGCACCAGCGTTACCGCTACGAGCGGCTGGGGCGGGAGCTGGGGCCCGTCGGTGACACCGCGCTGTGCGACCTGAACGTCAACGTCCTGGGCTACCGCTACCCGGTGCGGTTCGGCACGGCCACCGCGACAGTGCACAACCTTTCCCACGGGCCGACGGAGAACCAGCAGATCAATGTCTACGATCGGTCGGCCGATGCCGGGGTCCAGATAGACGTCGACGTCAACCGCGACCGGCACGAGCCGCGCACGTCGGGCGACATCCTGCGGCGCTTCCTGCGGGTTCTGGACTGGATGGCGGCAGCGGGGCCGGAGGACCAGATCGGCCGGGTCCGCCTCTTCGGCGAGGAGGAGCGGCCGGCTCTCCGCGGTCCGGAGCGGCAGCTGCCGGCCCTGACGGCTGCCGATCTGTTCCACGCCCAGGCCGACCGGACGCCGGACGCGCCGGCCCTGATCTCTGACGAGGAACTGGTCACGTACGCGGAACTGGACGCGCGGGCCAACCGGCTGGCGCGTTACCTGACCGGGCTGGGCGTGGATCGTGAGTCCGTGGTCGCGGTCGTCATGAACCGCGGTGTGGAGCTCGCCACGACCCTGCTGGCCGTCGTGAAGGCCGGGGCCGCGTACCTGCCGATCGACCCCAGGCAGCCGCTGGAGCGGATCTCGTACATGCTGGCCGACAGCGGCGCGGTGGCGCTGCTCAGCGTCGACGACGTCCTTGACGACCTGCCCCTGCGGGGTGTGCTCCCGATCGCGCTCGACTCCCCCGTGGTCCGGGCCACGATCGAGGCGCAGCCCGCGGAACGGCCGTCGCGGCCGCCCGAGCTCACGGGACTGGCATATGTGATCTTCACTTCCGGGTCGAGCGGCCGGCCGAAGGGCGTGGCCCTCACACATTCCTGGGTGGCCGGGCTGGTCGCCACGCAGGCCGAGCGGCTCGGGGCCGGTCCGGGCAGCCGGGTGCTGCAGTTCGCCTCGATCGGGTTCGACGCGGCGACCTGGGAGATGTTGATGGCGCTGGGCACCGGGGCGGCGCTCGTCGTTGCCCCGGCTGATGAGCTGCTGCCCGGACGCGGCCTGGCCGGTGTCGTGGCGCGGCACGACGTGACGCACGCGACCCTCCCTCCCGCCGTCCTGGCCGCCCTCGATCCCGCGGACGTCGCGTCGGTGCGGACCGTGGTCTCGGCGGGGGAGGCGCTGACGCCGGACCTGGTGGACCGGTGGGCGCGGGAGCGCGACTTGATCAACGCCTATGGCCCGACCGAGACGACCGTCTGCGCCACCATGTCCGGCCCGCTGCGCCCCGGTGACACGCCCGGCATCGGGACGGCCAACATCAACACCCGCGTCTTCGTCCTCGACGACTGCCTCGAGCCGGTGCCCGCCGGAGTGCCGGGCGAGCTGTACGTCGCCGGCCCGAGCCTGGCACGGGGGTACATCGGCAACCCCGCGCTGACCGGCGAACGGTTCGTCGCGAGTCCCCACGGCACCGGCGAGCGGATGTACCGGACGGGCGATCGGGTCCGGTGGACGCCGGAGGCCGGGCTGGTCTACGTGGGGCGGGCGGACGGGCAGCTGAAGATCCGTGGCTTCCGGATCGAGCCCGGCGAGATCGAGGCGGCGCTGAGTGCCCATACCGGCGTCGCGCAAGCCGTCGTCGTCGCCCGTGAAGCCGAATCGGGAGATCGGCAACTCGTGGCGTACGTGGTCGCGGCCGGCGAGGTCGCGCCCGACCGTGACCTGTCCGGCCGGCTGCGTACCTTTCTGGCCGAGCGTCTGCCTGAGCACATGGTGCCGGCGGCGATCGTGGTGCTGCCGGAGTTCCCGCTGACGCACAGCGGCAAGATCGATCGGCGGGCGCTGCCGGCTCCCGAGCGGACCGCCGGGACGGGCCGGACGGCGACGCCGGGAGAGGAGATCCTCTGCGGGATCTTCGCCGACGTGCTGGGCATCGACGCGGTCGGACCCGATGACGGCTTCTTCGAGCTCGGCGGCCACTCGCTCCTGGCCACACGGTTGATCGCGCGGATCCGCGCGGTGCTCGGCGCCCACCTGGAGATGCGGGACCTGTTCAACGCCCCTACTCCTGCCGGGCTGGCGGCGCACCTGCTGTCGCCCGGGACCGCGACCGCCCGCGTCCGGCCCGCGCTCGTGGCGGGGGAACGCCCGGAGCGGGTGCCCCTGTCCTTCGCGCAACAGCGACTCTGGTTCCTGGAACGGCTCGAGGGCCGTGGCACGACCTACAACGCGCCCATCGTGCTGCGCCTCACCGGGAGACTCGACCGCGGGGCGCTGGCCCTCGCGTTCCGGGACGTGCTCGACCGGCATGAGGCGCTGAGGACCATGTTCCCGTTCGAGGACGGGCAGCCGTACCAACACGTCCGCGACGTCGCGGAGATGGACTGGGAACCACGGCTGGAGCCGCTCGAACCAGAGAAACTGGACGAAGCCGTGGCGGCGGCCGGCGCGTACGCGTTCGACCTCCAGGCCGAGCCGCCCATCCGATCCTGGCTGTTCGCGCTCAGCGCCGACGAGCACGTGCTGGTCGTGGTGCTCCATCACATCACCGGAGACGGGTGGTCGATGGGCCCGCTGGCGCGGGACCTCTCGGAGGCGTACGCGGCCCGGGCCCGGGGAGGCACACCTGCTTGGGAGCCGCTCGCCGTCCAGTACGCCGACTACACCTTGTGGCAGCGCGAACTGCTCGGCGCCGCGGACGATCCGACGGGCCTGATGGCCACCCAGGTCGCCTACTGGCGGGATGCGCTGGCCGGTGCTCCCGAGGAGCTCAGTCTCCCCTTCGACCGTCCGCGCCGCGCGGTCGCCGGCCATCGGGGCCACGAGGTCGCCTTCGACGTGCCCGCCGGTCTGCACGAGCGGATCATCCGGCTGGCGCGGGCCGAGGGCGCGACCCCGTTCATGGTGCTGCAGGCCGCGCTCGCCGTGACCCTGTCCAGGCTCGGCGCCGGCACCGACATCCCCATCGGCTCCACCGTTGCCGGCCGCACCGACGAGGCGCTGGACGACCTGGTGGGGTGCTTCATCAACACCCTGGTGATCCGCACCGACCTGACCGGCGACCCCCGGTTCGCGGACCTCCTCGCCCGGGTCAGGGACGTCACGCTGGGCGCCGTCGCCAACCAGGATGTCCCGTTCGAGCGCCTGGTGGAGGAGCTCGCTCCGACCCGGTCGATGTCCCGCAACCCGCTGTTCCAGGTCCTGCTCAGCATGCCGAACGCCGACGCGCGGCTCGAACTGCCCGGGCTCGCCGTCGAACTGGTGCCGATGCCGCGGCCGGGGGCGAAGTTCGACCTCGACGTCATCGTGAGCGAGACCTTCGACGAGGAGGCCTGTCCGGCGGGGCTGACCGGCTCGGTCACCGCCTCCGCGGACCTGTTCGATCCAGGCTCGGTCCGCAGGCTCACCGATCGCTGGTTGCGGGTGCTGCGGGCGGTGACCGAGTCGGCGGAGATCCGGCTGAGCGAAGTGGATCTCATGGACGGCGGCGAGCGCGCCCGGGTCCTGGTCGAGTGGAACGACACCGCGACGCAGCCGCCGGGCGCGACGGTGGCCGAACTGTTCTGGGCGCAGGCAGGCCGGACGCCGGACGCCGTGGCGGTGGTCAGCGGAGGAACGCCCGTATCGTACGCGGAGCTGCGGACGAGGGCCGACGGGGTGGCGCGGCACCTGCTGGCATCGGGGATCGGGCCGGAGTCTGTGGTGGGGCTCTGCCTGCCGTCCGGCCCCGAGATGATCGCGGCCATCCTGGGCGTCTGGCGCGCCGGTGCGGCCTACCTGCCGATCGACGCCAAGCAGCCGGTAGAGCGGACGGCGTACATGCTGGCCGACAGCCGGGTGGCGCTGCTCATCGCCTCAGGCGACCTCGTGGACGGCCTCTCGGCCGCACGGGTGCCGATCGTCTCGGTGGACGACCTGTCCGCACCGGTCGCCTCAGGTGCGGGGACCGCGCCACATCTCGCCGGGCTGGCGTACGTCATCTACACCTCCGGCTCGACGGGGCGGCCCAAGGGCGTCGCCGTGACACATGGCGGCCTGGCCAATTACGTGGCGTCGGTGCCGGATCGCCTCGGCTTCGGCGGGGCGGGGGCCCGATACGCGCTGCTTCAGCCGCAGGTGACCGACCTGGGGAACACGATGGTGTTCGGCTCGCTGGCCACCGGCGGGGAGCTGCACATCCTGGACTCCGACACCGTGCTCGACCCGGTGGCGGTCTCCGCCTACCTCGCCGAACACCGGATCGATCACCTCAAGGCCGTCCCCTCGCACCTGGCGGCGCTCTCGGCCGAGGCCGGGCCCGACGGCGTGCTGCCGGCCCGCTCGCTGGTGCTGGGCGGTGAGGCGGCCGCGCCGGACTGGGTCCGTGAGCTGCTGGAGTCGGCCGGGGACCGGGAGGTGCACAACCACTACGGTCCCACCGAGACCACCATCGGAGTGACGACCACCCGGCTGGTCGCCGCCGACGCCGAGGCCGGGCGGGTCCCGATCGGCACGCCCATCGGCGGCGCGCGGGTCTACGTCCTCGACGAATACCTGCAGCCGGTGCCCGCGGGGGTGACCGGTGAGCTCTACGTGGCGGGCGCCCCCTTGGCCCGCGGGTACGTGAACCGGCCCGCCCTCACCGGCGAGCGATTCGTGGCGTGCCCGTTCGGCTCCGGCGAGCGCATGTACCGGACCGGAGACCGGGCCAGGTGGGGCGCCGACGGACGGCTGCTGTTCGCGGGCAGGGCGGACGACCAGGTGAAGATCCGGGGGTTCCGGATCGAGCCCGCCGAGGTCGACGCCGCCCTCGCCGCGCATCCCGAAGTGGGCCGGTCAGCCGTCGTCGTCCGGCGGGACGCGCCTGGCGGCCGGCCGGACGAGCCCGGGGAGCCGCGGCTGGTCGCGTACGTCGTCCCCGGCACGCCGGCCGGCGCGGACGGGCTCGCCGAACGCGTGCGGGAGGACCTGGCGCGCCGGCTCCCCGACCACATGATCCCCTCCGCGATCGTCGTTCTCGCCGAACTGCCGCTGACCGGGAACGGAAAGCTCGACCGCAAGGCCCTGCCGGCGCCCGACCACGCCGCCGGCGCGGGCCGGGGCAGCCGCGGACCGGCGAGCGCGCAGGAGGAGATCATCTGCGCGGCGTTCGCCCGGGTGCTCGGGCTGGACGCCGTCGGGCCGGAGGAGAACTTCTTCGCGCTCGGCGGGAACTCGCTGATGGCGGTGAGCCTGGTGGCGGATCTGCGGGCGCGCGGGGTGCCGGTCCCGGTGCGCGCGCTGTTCATGACCCCGACGCCGGCGGGACTGGCCGCGGTCACCGGGCCGGAGCAGGTGGCGGTGCCGGAGAACCGGATCCCCGAGGGCGCGACCGAGATCACCCCCGACATGCTGCCGCTCGTGGAACTCGACGAGGCCGAGATCGCGCGGGTCGTGGCCCACGTCCCCGGTGGCGCCGCCAACGTCGCGGACGTGTACCCGCTGTCGCCCCTGCAGGAGGGCATGCTCTTCCATTCCCTGACACGGGCCGAGGGCGGCACCGATGTCTATCAGAGGTTCACGGTGCTGGAGTTCGACTCGCAGGAGCGGTTGGACGGGTTCCTCGGCGCGTTGCAGTGGGTGGTGGACCGTCACGACATCTACCGCACCGCGTTCGTCTCGGATGGGCTGCGCGAGCCGGTCCAAGTGGTCTGGCGCCGGGCCGAGGTGCCGATCGAGCAGGTCGTCCACGACCCGGGCCTGGACGCGGTGGAGCAGTTGGCGGCCTCGGGCGGATCGTGGCTGGCCCTGGACCGCGCGCCGCTGCTGAGCATCCACGTCCTCGCCGAGCCGGGCCGCGAGCGGCGGCTCGCCCTGCTGCGCTTCCACCACATGGTGTGGGATCACACGACGGTCGGGGTGCTGCTGGAGGAGGTTCGCGCATTCCTGTCGGGGCAGGGCCACCGGCTTCCTGAGCCGCGGCCGTTCCGGAACATGGTGGCGCAGGCCCGTCTGGGCACGGCTCGCGAAGAGCACGAGCGATACTTCGCCGACCTGCTGGGCGACGTCACGGAGCCGACCGCCCCGTTCGGACTGCTGGACGTGCACGGCGACGGCAGCGCGGTGGCACGCGTGGAAGAGCCGGTCGACGGCCCGCTGGCCGGGCGGATCCGCGACGTGGCCCGGACGCTCGGAGTGAGTCCGGCCGAGGTCTTTCATCTCGCGTGGGCAAGGGTGCTCGCGGCGGTGTCGGGGCGCGACGACGTCGTGTTCGGCACGGTGCTGATCGGCCGGATGAACGCCGGCGCCGGCGCGGACCGGGTGCCTGGCCTGTTCCTCAACACCCTGCCCATGCGGGTACGCGTCGGCGCGGACAGCGTGGCCGAAGCGCTGGCGGGCCTGCGCAGTCAGCTGGCCGAGCTGCTCGAGCACGAGCACGCGCCCCTGACGCTGGCCCAGAAGGCGAGCGCCGTGCCCGCGGGCGGCCCGCTGTTCACCTCGATCATCAACTACCTGCAGGGCCTGCCCGCCCAGAAGACCAACGTCATTCTCGACGGTGTCAAGGTGCTCTCCACCATGGAGCGCACGAACTATCCGGTGACGCTGATCATCCAGGACACCGGGTCCGAGTTCGTGGTGATCGTCAACGCGCTGACCCAGGCCGACCCCGCCAGGGTGTACACGCTGCTGCGCACCTGCCTGGACAACCTGACCGCCGCCTTGGCCGACACCCCGGACAGCCCGTTCACCACCGTGGACGTGCTCGACGCGGCCGGGCGCCGCCGGATCCTCGAGGAGTGGAACCGTACGGACCTGGCGCCGGAAGCTCCGACGGTGCCTGAGCTGTTCGCCGCACAGGCGGCGCGCACACCCACCGCCGTCGCCCTGGTCTGCGGAGACGTCGAGATCAGCTACCAGGAGCTGGAAGAACGCGCCAATCGTCTGGCCCACTATCTGCGCGGGATCGGCGTCGGACCCGAATCCGTGGTGGCGTTGTGCCTGCCGCGTGGCAGGGAGATGGTGACCGCGATCCTCGGCGTGTGGAAGGCCGGCGCGGCCTACCTCCCGCTGGATCCCGCCTATCCCGCGGCCCGAATCTCCTACATGCTCGCCGACAGCCGCGCCATGGTGCTGGTCGGCGCCGCCGACGTGCTGCACGACCTCCCGGAGACGGAGCTGGTCCGCACGGTCACGATGGACGCGGCGATGTCGGAGACGCAGCCCGCGACGGCTCCGGAGATCGCGGCGGAGCCCGGCCGGCTGGCATACGTGATCTACACGTCCGGGTCCACCGGGCGGCCGAAGGGCGTCGCCATCACGCACGCGAACCTGGCCAGCTACGTGGCCCACGTGCCGCGGCGGGTGGGCTTCGGCGGCGGTGGCGGACGCTACGCGTTGTTGCAGCCGGTCGTGACCGACCTCGGGAACACCGTGGTGTTCGCCAGCCTGGCCACCGGCGGCGAGTTGCACGTGCTGGACGCCGGGGATGTGGTCGACCCCATCGCGGTCGCCGGATACCTGGCCCGGCATCGGATCGACTACGTGAAGATGGTCCCCGCCCATCTGGCGGCGCTGGGCGCCGCGGGCGACCTGAAGTGGCTGCTCCCGGGGAGCGCCCTGGTGCTGGGCGGCGAGGCGGCCGCGCCCGGCTGGGTCGGGCGGCTGCTCGGGGCGGCCGGAGACCTGCCGGTGTTCAATCACTACGGTCCGACGGAGACCACCATCGGGGTCGTGACGGGACGGCTCGACGCCGAGGCCGTCGCCGGCGGGACGGTGCCGATCGGCACGCCCGTGGGCAACACGGCGGTGTACGTGCTCGACGACGCGCTGCGGCCGGTGCCGGCCGGCGCGCCGGGTGAGCTGTACGTGGCCGGGGCACAGGTGGCCCGCGGCTACGTGGGGCGTCCCGGCCTGACGGCGGAGCGTTTCCTGGCCTGCCCGTTCGAGCGCGGGGTGCGGATGTATCGCACCGGGGACCGCGCGCGCTGGGACGGCGGCGGACGCCTGGAGTTTCTCGGGCGGGCCGACGAGCAGGTCAAGATCCGCGGGTTCCGGGTGGAGCCCGGAGAGGTCCAGGCGGTGCTCGCGGGCCATCCCGCCGTGGCGCAGGCCGCGGTGATCGTCAGGGAGGACACGCCGGGCGACAAGCGCCTGGTCGCCTATCTCGTCCCAGCCGATCAGGGCGCTGACGGGGCCGCGCTGACCGAGGTGATCCGGCGGTTCGCCGGGGGGAACCTGCCGCCGCACCTGGTGCCGGCCGCGTTCGTGACCCTCGACGCCTTGCCGTTGACCGGGAACGGGAAACTCGACCGCGGCGCCTTGCCGGAGCCGGACCGCGCCGCGGCCGCCGGCACCGGTCCCCGACCGGCCGACAAGCGGGAGGAGGCGCTGTGCGGCGCGTTCGCCGAGATCCTCGGTCTGCCCGCGGTCGGCGTCGAGGACAACTTCTTCGACCTCGGCGGGCATTCACTGCTCGCGATCCGTCTGGCCAGCCGGGTGCGGGTCATGCTGGGCGTGGAGCTGCCGATCCAGGAACTGTTCGACAGGCCCACGCCCGCCGCCCTCGCGGCCTGGCTCGCCGACCGCGCCGAGCGGGAGAGCGTGGCCAGACCCCGGTTGCGGCCGATGCGGTCACCCCAGGCATCCCGCTGACTCCGGGGCGGTGCCCGCGGCGGACGGCTATCCGAACTTCGGCGCGGGGAACTGCTCGTTGCACTTCTGGAAGGCCGTCGCCAGCTGCTCCTGAGTGACCCCCGGATCCTGGTCGAGGACGACGTCGATGCTCCCCGGCGCCGGGTCCTTGGCCTTGACCCCCTGCTTGCGCAGGCACTCCGCCGTGTTCAGGGCCCACGTCTCCTGTTCGGGGGACAGCTTTCCCTCCACGTGGGTGGCCGGCGCGAACCGCGCGCAAACCGCCTCGGCCGCCCGATACTTCACGTCGGTGGGGTTGAAAGTGCGGTTGATCTCGGGAGCCGGCTCGTTGGGGTCGGGGACGGGGATGTCGAAGTTATATTTCTTCATGCACGCGGAATATTGCTGGATCTTTTTGAGGTCCTCCTGCGACATCGCCGGCGGACCCTCTTCGCTGGCTCCGCCGCCGCATCCGGTCAGTGTGATCGTCGCAGCGGCGAATACCGCGGCCACCAGTCCGAATTTCTTCATGTCATCAGCATGACCGCCCCGGGGTTTCCGCACGGTGAGCGCTGATGTTAACCAACCCCTTATGCGCGCGATATCGCCGGACGGGCATTCCCTCGCACGCACGACAAAAGGCCCTCGGCCGCGACACCGTGTCGCGGCCGAGGGCCTCCTTCTCGAGTGCGCTGGAACCGCGTCAATCGCCCTGCGGGGCCGTCCACAGCAGGCCGTCCTCGGACGGCACGAGCCCGCCGGTGAAGATCGGCGCGTCGGCGCCGGCGTCCCCGCCGAGCAGTGCCCGGGTCTGTTCCTGCGACCCCTGCTGCATCGCCTGGCTGACGACCGACGACTTGAACAGCGGCGTCATGCTGCGCTCGTTGTCGCGGACGAGTTCGTCGACCGCGTCGGCGAACTCCGCGGATCGTTTCTTCAGCCGCAGGGCGGCCGACTCGGCGTCGCGCAGGTCGAACTCCGCGGACGATATTCCGGCGACCAGCTCGACGAACGACTCCAGCTCGTCATGGGTGCTCTTGGTGACCTTCTTCGCCGACCAGAAGTAGGAGCTCTCGTCGACGTGCATGTCGTAGAAGGACATCAGGAACTCGTAGAAGACGCTGTACTCGCGGCGGTACCGGGTCTCGAACTCGGTGAACGCCGCCTCCTCCGCCACCGTGCCGGCCAGCACGCTGTTGATGGACCGGGCGGCGAGCAGGGCGCTGTAGGTGGCCAGGTGCACGCCCGAGGAGAAGACCGGGTCGACGAAGCACGCGGCGTCGCCGATGAGCACCATCCCCGGCTTCCAGAACCTGGTGTTGTTGTACGAGTAGTCCTTGCGTACCCGCAGCTTGCCGTACTCGCCGGTGGTGACCCGGGTCGCGTTCGACAGGTAGTCCTTGATCAGCGGGCACTCGTCGATGAGCTTCATCAGGGCGGTCTCGGGATCGCCCTGGACCTTCTCGGCGTCCTCCCGCCGCACGACCGCGCCCACGCTGGTGAGCGTGTCGCTCAGCGGGATGTACCAGAACCATCCGCTCCCGAACGCGGCCGACAGGATGTTGCCCGAGTTGGGGGCCGGGAGCCGCTTGCCGCCCTCGAAGTAGCCGAACAGCGCGAGGCTGCGGAAGAACTCGGAGTATTCGCGGGTGCCGCCGACCTGCTTGTACAGGCGGCTGGTGTTGCCCGAGGCGTCGACGACATACCGGGCGAGCACCTGGCGCTCGTTTCCCGCGGCGTCGGCATGGGTGACGCCGCGTACTGCGCCGCCGTCCTCGACGACCCCGGTGACCGTGCACTGCTCGCGAACTTCCACACCCTTGCGGCGGGCGTTGTCGAGCAGAATCTTGTCGAACTTCATCCGCTCGACCTGATAGGCGTACGACGTGCTGCCGGCCGTTTTCTGGGAGATCGAGAACGAGAACGTCCAAGGCTCGGGCTTGACCCCCCACCGGAACGACCCGCCGCGCTTCACCGTGAATCCGGCCTTGGCCAGCTCCTCGTCCGCGCCGGTGAGATGGCAGATGCCGTGCACCGTCGACGGTAACAGCGACTCGCCGATCTGGTAGCGCGGGAACGACTCCTTCTCCAGGATCAGGACGCGATGGCCCCGCATCGCCACGAGCGTCGCCAGGGTCGAGCCGCCGGGCCCGCCTCCCACGACGACGACGTCGAATTCCTCGTGATTGCCGGTACTCATTCCCAGCCGCCTTTCGAATCACTCGCAGACGAAAAACAATGCACTGCGGCTCCCGCTGTCCGCCGCCTTGTGGCTCAATATTCGCGGAGGTTTCGCAGATGCCAGTCGTTGCGCCCGTGCCGCCCATTCCCGCCCATCAATTATTGGTCTTTCTGCTGCAAATCGCGACGCTGCTCATGCTCGCGTTCCTGCTCGGCCGGCTCGCCAAACGCCTCGGGATGCCCGTCATCGTCGGCGAGTTGTGCGCGGGCGTGTTGCTCGGGCCTTCGATCCTGCAGCAGATCGCGCCCGGAGTCAGCGATTGGCTCCTGCCCCGGGACGCCGGGCAGTTCCACCTGCTCGACGCGGTGGGGCAGGTGGGCGTGCTGCTGCTGGTCGCGCTCACCGGCGCGCACATGGACCTGTCCCTGGTGCGGCGGCGTGGCTCGGCGGCGGTCCGGATCAGCGTCGCCGGGATCGCCGTCCCGCTGGCCCTGGGCGTGGGCCTCGGCCTGCTGCTGCCCGGCTCGCTGCTCCCCGGCACGGCCGACCGGGGCACCTTCGCCCTGTTCATGGGCGTCGCCATGGGGGTCAGTGCCATTCCGGTCATCGCCAAGACCCTGATGGACCTGCGGCTCCTGCACCGCAACATCGGGCAGCTCATCCTGTGCGCGGTCGTGGTCGACGACATCATCGGCTGGATGCTGCTCTCGGTGGTCGCGGCGATGGCGACGAGCGGGGTCCACGCCGGCGACATCGCGTTGTCGATCGGCAGGCTGGCGGTCGTTCTCGCCGCGACGGCGCTGCTGCGACCCGTCGTCGCGGTCCTGCTGCGGGCCGCCGCGCGGGCCGAGGGCGGCGGGCCGACCGTCGCCGTCGTCGTGCTGCTGGCCCTGCTGGCCTCGGCCGCCACCCATGCGCTCGGCCTGGAGGCGGTGTTCGGCGCCTTCATGGCCGGAATCGTGATCAGCCGTAGCGGCGCGCTGGACCGCGTGGCGCTCGCCCCGCTCCAGACCTTCGTGGCCGCGGTGCTCGCCCCCGTCTACTTCGCCACGGCCGGACTCCGGATGGACCTGACCGCGCTCGCCGATCCGGTCGTGCTGCTCACCGGGCTCGGCGTGCTCGCCATCGCCATCCTCGGCAAGTTCGCCGGGGCGTACGCGGGGGCGCGGCTCAGCAGGCTCAGCCACTGGGAGGGGCTCGCGCTCGGCGCGGGGATGAACGCCCGCGGCGTCATCGAGGTGATCATCGCGATGGTGGGACTGCGGCTCGGCGTGCTCGGGCCCGAGATGTTCACGATCATCATCCTGGTGGCGATCGTCACCTCGCTGATGGCGCCCCCGATCCTGCGGTTCGCGATGTCCAAGGTCGAGCACACCGCCGAGGAGCGGTTACGGGGACAGACCTTCGGGCTGGCCGGCGACGCCCCCCGGCCGCTCCAGGAGTGACGACGGCATGCCGAAGCGGTGTTCAAGTGCGGAACCGCCGCACTCGAACACCGCTGAGCGGCGCGCCTCAGCCGTGGGACATCGCCACCAGGACCCGGCGGGTCCCCTCGAACGGGCGCCGGCCGTGTGCGACCAGCACGTTGTCGATGAGCAGCACGTCGCCGGTCCGCCAGTCGACGTCGACGGCGCACTCCAGCCCCCGGTTGAGGATCTGCTCGACGTAGGCGTCCGGGATCGCGGTGCCGTCGGCGAACGTCACGTACTGCGGGAACTCCTCCGGGGAGAGGATTTCGTACAGGTCGGCCGAGGTCTGGTCGCCGAGCCCGGCCGGATGCCACTGGTCCGCCTGGTTGAACCAGACCTCGGTCCCGGTGACCGGATGCCTGACGGTCGCGGCGCGCAGCTGGATGACCCGCAGGCCGTCCGGACCCCACTCCCACTCGGCCTGCGAATCCTTGAGAAACTCCTCGACCGCCGCACGGTCGCCGGTCTCGAAGGTGTCCTGCCAGCTCTTTCCGAAGCCGTAGCCGTCGTGAAGGTTCTGCACGTAGCGGATGCCGCCGGAGAACGCCTCGCGGACCTCCGCGTCGAGCGAGCTGAGCCACAGCTCACCGTCCAGCACCGGGGTCGCGCCGCCCTGCTCCGCCGCCTTCTCGCAGTAGAAGGCGAGCCGTGCCGGCCAGCGGTGCGCGTAGCTGAGCTCGTTGTGCATGGAGATGGTGTACTGCTGCGGGTATTCGGTCGACGTGTAGAGGTTGCCGCGCACCTTGGTCCGCGGCGAGTTGCCGTGCACGTACGGCAGCCGGCTCGGCACCAGCCGGTCGAGCACCGGCTCGATGGCCTCGGGACTGACGCGGAAGTCCCGGAAGACGAGCGCCATGCGTTCGGTGAGCAGGTCGGTCAGCTTGTCGGGGCCGAGCTCGTCGAGCCAGCCCACGAGGTCTGGCGTGCCGGCCGTGTCACTGGTGATCTCGTAGGGCCGCCAGGTGTCCCGGCCTGCCTCGACGGTTTCCATCGCGTCCTCCATTGGTTAGGCCGACGGCCCGGAAGGGGCCGCCGGCCTAGAAGAATGTCGCGGGTGCAGTCGCTGTCACTTTTCTTTCATGGCTTCGATCAGGCTCTTGGGCCGCATGTCGGTCCATGACTTCTCGATGTATTCGAGGCACTCGTCCCGCGATGCTTCGCCGAATACGGTCTTCCAGCCGTCCGGCACATCGATGAAGACGGGCCAGAGCGAATGCTGATTTTCATCGTTGACCAGAACCAGATAGCTTGCGTCGGGATCCTCGAACGGGTTTGGCACCGGACTGCCCTCACTTGTTCGGCGATAAAGAGATGTCATAGACAGACGGCAACCGAGGTGCTAATAGCACCGCAGCATCGGAGCGAATCCACCTTGGCACAGCGGCTATGGCCTATCAAGCCTTCCGATCCGCCGCCGGCGCGCGCCGGCCGCGGCCGCGGCTCAACCGTGTGAACGCTCCACTTGAACACCTCCGCCGCGTCGGCGTTGACGTGCCGCCGCGCTTTGTGGTGCTTTTGTGAAACACGCATGTGGCGGGCATATCGAGCATGCCCCGGCGCGGTCCGCGGACCAACTCGAACGACCGGTACAGCAGTAATGCGGCAGGGTAATTCCGAATGGGAGAGATCAGATGCCCGACACCCAGGATCGCGTTTTTCTCCGCTCTAATGCGATCGTCGAACCGCTGGTCGACAGATTTTACGCCTGGATGCACATCGTTTCACCGGCGCAGGCCTCCATGAACCTGGCGAACGTGCAGGTGCCCCTGCTGGAGTCGTATCTCCAGTCCCCGCAGGTGCACGTCAACGCCAGCAACAACCCAGCTCTGCGCGGCGGCTACTTCGTCAATGTCGAGGAGTCCCGTGCCGACGAGATCCGCGAGCTGCTGGACGGCATCAAGCGCGACCGCGCGGCCATGCTGGCCTTCGCCACCGCCGTGGCCGAGGCGGACGACCTGCTGCGCCAGAACGCGACGGGGTTCGACCTGACGCCGCTGTACCCGAAGTTGCCGGCGGCGCTGAACGGGCTGGTGGAGCTGGCCTACGACACCAGCAACCAGGCCTCGGTGCACTTCATCGAGCCGCTGCTCTACCACAGCCCGATGTTCGAAAAGGGACGCCAGTCGGTCCAGCTGTCACTGGAGGACGGCGTGGAGCGGCCGTTCATCCTCAGCACCCCGAGGCTGCCGAAGCCCGACGTGCTGGAGCTGCCGATCCCCTTCGACCACCCGGGCCTGGACGAGCTGTTCAAGGCGCGGATCAAGGGCACGACAGCGGCCCGGCTGCGCGAGGCGCTCGGGCTGGACGGCGCCCAGGCGGCGCTGCTGGACCGGCTGCTCGCCCCGGAGCCCAGCCTCTCGCCGGACCGGCACATCGACAGCGGCGGGCGGATCCGCTACTTCGGGCACGCGTGCCTGGTGCTGCAGACCCCCGAGGCCGCCGTCGTGGTGGATCCGTTCATCAGCGCGGACAACCGGCACGGCGACCGCTACACCCTCGACGACCTGCCCGACCACATCGACCTGGTGCTGATAACGCACGGGCACCAGGACCACATCGTGCTGGAGACCCTGCTGCAGCTTCGCGCGCGCACCGGCGCGGTCGTCGTGCCCCGCTCCTCGCGAGGCAACATCTGCGACCCGTCGATCGGCCTCTACCTCAGGTCCATGGGCTTCAACGTGATCGACGTGGACGACTTCGACGAGATTCCGCTGCCGGGCGACAACCGGGTCATCGCGACTCCGTTCCTCGGCGAGCACTCCGACTTGGACATCCGCTCCAAGTCGACGTACGTGGTGAAGCTGGCCGGCAAGTCGGTGTTCGTCGGCGCGGACTCCTCCGGCATCGACCCGGTGCTGTACAAGTACATCCGCGGACACCTGGGTGACGTCGACATCGCCTTCCTGGGCATGGAGTGCGACGGCGCCCCGCTCACGTGGCTCTACCAGGGTCTGCTGACCCGGCCGGTGACCAAGAAGATGAGCGATTCGCGCAAGCTCTCCGGGTCGAACGCCGAGCAGGCCGCGGCGATCATGACCGAGCTCGGCTCCGGCGAGGCCTACGTGTACGCCATGGGCGAGGAGAGCTGGCAGGGGCACGTCATGGCGACCACGTACACACCGGACACGTACCAGATCAAACAGATCGAAGAGTTCCTCACGTGGTGCAAGGAGCACGACATCGCGGCCGAGCACCTGTTCAACAAGCGCGAGTGGCGCTGGTAGGCGCGAGGGATGCCGTACCTGCAGACGAACGGGATCCGGCTGGCTTATCAGCGGTCGGGTCGGGGGAAGACCGTCCTGCTCATCATGGGCTCCGGAGCCTCCAGCCATCAGTGGGACATGTACCAGACGCCGGCGCTGAAGGAGGCCGGCTATGAGACGGTGACCTTCGACAACCGCGGCATCCCGCCGTCGGACGCTCCGCCGGGCAAGTACACGCTGGCGGACATGGTGGCCGACACCAAAGGGCTGATCGAGGCCCTGGACCTGGCGCCGTGCCGGCTCCTCGGCACCTCACTGGGTGCCATGGTCGCGCAGGAGCTGGCGAGCAGCGACCCGCACCTGGTGCACGCGGCGGTGCTCATGGCCACCAGGGCCCGATCGGACGCGTTCCGCCGGGCCCAGTCGGACCGGGACCGGGTCCTGCGGGAGAGCGGCCTCCGGCTGCCGCCGAAGTTCCGGGCTGTCGATTCGGTCCTGCGCATGCTCTCCCCCCGGACGCTCAACGACGACGACGCGGTGGCCTCCTGGCTGGAGATCTTCGAGCTGAGCGGCAGCGGCGCTCCCATCGGCGCCGGGCAGGAATGGATCGACACGGACCAGGATCGCCGAGCGGAGCTGGCCAAGATCGCCGTCCCTTGCCGGGTCATCGCCTTCCAGGACGATGTGGTCACCCCGCCGCACCTGGGCGCGGAAGTCGCGGACGTCATTCCGGACTGCGATCTCGTGGAGATCCCCGGCTGCGGGCACCTCGGACATCTGGAGCGCCCCGACACGGTCAATCAGGCGATCGTGGAGTTCTTCGACAAGGTATGACGTGGCTGCGCATCCAGTCGCGTTCGTTAATCCCTCGCCGACCCAGGTCGGCGGGGGATTACGCGTCTCTGGCCACTGGCGCACACATGCCCTTATCGCCACGAATGCCGCCATAAATCGGGTGATAAGGCGGGGGTTAAGAGTTGTGGTCACCGTGGGGAAACCGGTCGCCAGCCAAGCTGATCACCATGAAGTCGTTTCGCAATCGTTCGGCGGGAGGCCGATGATGCTGGATTCCGAGATTGAGGCACCCGTGGGGCGGGAGTCGTCAGATACTCCCGCCGGCACTCCCCGGAGGCGTCGCCGCCGGGGCCGGGTGCTGCTCGGCGCGACTGCTGTCCTGGCGGTCGCCGTGGCCGGCGGGGTGTACGTCCTGCAGAACGGTCAGAGCAAGCCGCCACCGGCCCCCCCGGCGTTGCCGACCGCCCCGGTGATCCGCACCGACATGGTCAACGTCCGGAACATGGACGGCACCCTGGGCTATGACGGCAGCTACACAGTGCTGGCCGGGGGCTCCGGGCGGATCACCTGGGTGCCGGACGCCGGCGATGTGATCACGCGGGGCGAGCGGGTGTACGAGGTGAACGGCCACCGTGTCCCGCTGTTCTACGGGTCGGCGCCGCTCTGGCGGGACCTGCGCCAGGGCGTCACCAAGGGCCGCGACGTCCTGGAACTGGAGCGGAACCTGAAAGCGCTCGGCTACGCCAAGGGCCTCGACATGACCGTGGACCGCACGTTCACCTGGACGACCGCGCGGGCCATCAGGAAGTGGCAGGCCGACATGAACGTCACCAGGACCGGCGTCATGAAGATGGACGACGTGGTGATGCAGTCGGGCGCGATCCGGGTGACCGACGTCAAGGCCGTACCCGGCGCGAACGCCGGCGGCACCGTCCTGACCGCCAGCGGGACCGAGCGCATTGTCACGGTGGCCCTGCCGGTCAGCGAGCAGACCATCGCCAGGAAGGGCGGCAAGGTGCGGATCGTGCTGCCCGGGGGCAAGACCGCGACCGGTCGCGTCTCCTCGGTCGGCAAGGTGGCGACCGCCGGCACCACCACCGCTCAGTCGCAGACCGGACAGGGCACCGAGACCGCGACCATCCCGGTCTACATCTCTCTCGACAAGAAGCGCAGCGCGGGCGGCCTGGACACCGCCCCGGTCACCGTCGGGTTCGCCGGCACCGCGCACAAGGACGTGCTGGCCGTGCCGGTCAACGCGCTGCTGGCCGCCGCCGACGGAAGCTATTCGGTGAACGTGGTGAACGCGGCGGGGGCGGTCAGTTCGGTGCCGGTCAAGCTGGGCATCTTCGACGGCGACAACGTCGAGGTGACCGGCGACCTGACCGAGGGCATGAAGGTCCAGGTGCCCCGATCATGACCCTCAGGAGTGTCAACGCCCCGGCCGAGCCCCCGGTCGTCGCGGTGGAGAACGCCACCAAGGTCTACGCCGGCGCGGTCCCCGCGTTGCGCCAGGTGTCGCTGGCCATCGAGCCCGGCGAGCTGGTGGCGATCGTAGGACCATCCGGGTCGGGCAAATCCACCCTGCTGCATCTGATGGGGACGCTGGACAAGCCCACCACGGGCCGCGTACTCATCCGGGGCCACGATGCGGCCAAGCTGCCGGACCGGCGGCTGGCCGCGGTGCGGGCCAGCTGGATCGGTTTCGTCTTCCAGCAGTTCTTCCTCACCCCTCACCTGACGGCCCTGGACAATGTCGCGACAGGGCTGCTGTATCACGGGGTCTCGCCGCGGCAGCGCCGCAGGCACGCCCGGGCCGCGCTGGAGCGGGTGGGCCTCGGGCACCGCCTGCATCACCGGCCGCACGAGATGTCGGGGGGCGAGAAGCAGCGGGTGGCGATCGCCCGCGCGGTGGTGGGCAACCAGCCGCTGCTGCTGGCCGACGAGCCGACCGGCAACCTGGACTCGGTCGCCGGCGCCGGCGTGCTCGAACTGCTCCACGAGCTGAACCGGGACGGCACCGCGGTCGTGGTCATCACCCACGACATGGAGGTGGCCGCGGCACTGCCGCGGCGGATGGAGATCCGGGACGGCCGGATCCACGCCGACTCCGGAGCCCTGGCGGCGAAATGAGTCCATGCTCCCGGACTCCTCGGCCACATCAATCGTGTCCCCGCAGAGGAAAAGGACAGCTGGCATGATCCCTCTTCCGGAACCGGCCCGGCTTCGCTCCGGTGATCTGGCAGTGGTCGGCGTGGACGGGCTGCGCGGCCGGCCGCTGCGGGCGGTACTGTCCGCGCTGGGCATCGCCATCGGCGTCGCCGCGATGGTCGGGCTGGTCGGCATCAGCACCATCAGCCAGGCGGGACTGCTGGCGGAGATCCAGAAACTGGGCACCAACCTGCTCACCGTCGCGCCCGGGACGACGCTGCTCGGCAAGGACTCGCGCCTGCCCAGCACGGCGGAAGGCATGGTCGCCCGGATCCCCGGGGTGACGGGGGTGTCGGCGGTCGGCTCGGTGCCGAACGCCTCCGTCCGTCGCACCGACAAGGTGCCGGCGGCCACGACCAACGGCATCTCGGTGCAGGCCGCCCGGACCAACCTGCTGGGCGCGTTGAGCGGCACCGTACGCTCCGGCACGTTCCTCAACGCCGCCACCAGCCGTTACCCGGTCGTGGTGCTCGGCTCCATCACCGCCACCCGGCTGGGCATCGACCGCGCCGGCGGGCACGTCTACATCGCCGGCCGGTGGTTCCAGGTCATCGGCGTTCTCAACAGGCTGCCGCTCGCCCCCGAGATCGATCGCTCCGCCCTGATCGGCTGGTCGTACGCCGCCCAGCTCGGTTTCGACGGGTACGCCACCACGCTGTACGAGCGATCCACCAACGAGACCGTGCTTTCGGTGCGCGCCGTGCTGAGTGGAACCGTCAATCCGGAACATCCCGAGGAGGTGCAGGTCAGCCGGCCATCAGACGCGCTCACCGCGGAGGCCGCGGCCAACACCGCGTTCAACGCGCTGTTCTTCGGGCTGGGGGCGGTCGCGCTGCTGGCCGGCGGCGTCGGGATCGCCAACATCATGGTGATCTCAGTGCTGGAACGCCGCCAGGAGATCGGGCTGCGACGCGCCCTCGGCGCCACGCGCGGGCAGATCCGGCTGCAGTTCCTCACCGAGTCGGTCGTCCTGTCAGTGCTCGGCGGAGCCGCCGGCGTGCTCATCGGGCTGGTCGTCTGCTTCGGCTTCGCCACCTACCGGGGATGGCCGCTCGCACTGCCCGTACAGGCCATCAGCGGCGGTGTGCTGGCGACCGTGGCGATCGGCGTCATCGCGGGCCTCTACCCCGCCCGCCGCGCCGCTCGGCTCACCCCCACCGAAGCCCTCGCCACCGTCTGATCAGACGATCATCGAGTAGACGTCCGGGGTGGCCCTGAACGCGGGCGCGGGTTCGGGCCACCCCGGCGCCATGTAGGAGAACGGTTAACGATGGCGCTCACCCCGGCGGAACCTTCCGGCGGCCACCATGAGAGTGTGAAGACACCTGAGGCAGCGGTCGTACAGCTCGATTCGGTACGCAAGGAATTCGGCGGCATCACCGCGCTGGACGGGGTGAGCCTGGAGATTCGGCCCGGTGAGGCCGTCGCGGTGATGGGCCCCTCGGGCAGCGGGAAGTCGACGCTGCTCAACATGATCGCGGGCCTGGACCGGCCGTCCTCCGGCTCGGTGGTGGTGAACGGCGAGAACATCACCAGGATGGGCGAGGCGGCGCTGGCCCGGTTCCGCCGCCACCACATCGGGATGGTCTTTCAGTTCTTCAACCTGCTCGACGATCTGCCGGCGCTGGAGAACGTGGCGCTGGCCGGCCGGCTGGTCGGCGTCCCGGCGCGCAAGGCGCGGGCCCGGGCCACGGAGCTGCTGGATGAGCTCGGCCTGGCCGACCGGCGTGACGCGTACCCGGCGGTGCTGAGCGGCGGCGAACGGCAGCGGGTGGGCGTGGCCAGGGCCTTGATGAACCGGCCGGCGCTGCTCCTGGCCGACGAGCCGACCGGCGCCTTGGACAGCAGGACCGGCGAGCAGGTCATCGACCTGCTGCTCGACCTTAACCGGATGGGACAGACGCTGTTGCTGGTCACCCACGACCAGCATCTGGCCACCCGGTGCGCCACCCGGTTGGTCGACTTCATGGACGGCCGGGTCGTACGGGAGGCCGCACTGGAAAGGCACGAGCCGTGGATCGCCCGCTGAGCGCGGTCTGGGCGGCCGCGCAGGGCGGCGTGCGGCGGCGGAAGTTGCAGACGGTCGGCATCGCCGTCGTGGTCGCGCTGTCCACGGCCACACTCGTGTTCGGGCTCGGCCTGCTCGCCGCCTCGAACTCCATGTTCGACGACGCCTTCGAAGAGGCCCGCGGAGCGCACGCGACGGTCTTCTTCGACTCCACCAAGACGACCACCGGCGAGGTCGCGGCGACCGCGCAGGCGGCCGGCGTCACCGCCGCCGCGGGGCCGTTCCAGACGGCGGCGCTCACGGAGGCGCTCGTGTCCGGCGAGATGCCGATCAGAGGCGGTGACCTCGTGGTGGCCGGTCGGGCCGGCTCCGGCGGCCCGATGGACCGGCTGACCGTCACCTCGGGGCGGTGGGTCCGCGCACCCGGTGAGATCGTGCTCCGGGGCAGTGCCTTCGGCCCGGTGAGACTGGGCGCCACCTTGACCTCGCCGGGGCACCCGCCGCTCACCATCGTGGGCTTCGCCACCTCGATCACGGACGGGGCGAACGGCTGGGTGACGCCCGGCCAGATCGGCGCCCTCCGGCCGACGGGGCTGCAGATGCTGTACAGGTTCGCCCGCGCCGCCGACTCGCCCCAGGTTCGGCAGAGCCTGTCGGCGGCGACCGCCGGGTTGCCGGTGCTGTCCTATGACTCCTACCTGACCGCCGAGCAGGAGTTCGAGCGGGAGTTCAACGAGCTGATCCCGTTCATCACCGTCTTCGGGGTGTTCGCGATGGCCTTGTCGGTGTTCATCATCGGCAACGTGGTCAGCGGTGCGGTGATCGCGGGATTCCGGCACATCGGCGTCATGAAGGCGCTCGGCTTCACACCGGCACAAGTGTCAGCCGTGTACATCGTGATGAGCGTCGTTCCAGCGCTGCTCGGGTGCGCGGCGGGCCTGGCCGCCGGCCACCTGCTCGCCACCGGCGTCGCCGAGAGCATGGCCGCCGGCTTCGAACTGCCGTCAGTCGGGGGACCCAGTCTCCTGCTGGACGCGGTGGGGGGCGGAGGTGTCATCGCCCTGGTGGTGCTGGCCGCCTTGGTGCCCGCCCTGCGGGCCGGCCGGTTACCGGCGGCACGGGCGATCAGCGCCGGGACCGTGTCCGGCCGGGGCCGCGGCCGGCGGGTGCAGAGGTGGCTGGCCCGCACCGGGCTGCCCGCTCCGGTCGCCCTGGGATTGAGCCTGCCCGTCGGCCGGCCCGCCAGGACGGTGCTCACGTTCGCCGGACTCTGCGTGGGTGTGACCGCGGTGACCATGGGGTTCGGCCTGTACCGGAGTGTCATGGAGAACGCCACCGCGGACCCCGAGGGACACACCTCCGTCAGCGTGCGCGTCGACCCGGCCGCCGACGGGCGGGCGCGCCTGTCCGAGCAGCAGGTCTTCGCGCTGCTGCGCGCCCAGCCGGGCACCGCCCACGTGATGTCGTACGACAACCAGCCCGTGACGATCCCCGGGCTGCCCTCAGGGTTCCAGATCGAGACATTCACCGGGGATTACGGCCCGTTCCTCGGCGACAACCTCGTCCGCGGACGCTGGTTCACCCGCCCCGGCGAGCTGGTGCCGTCGGAAGCCTTCCTCCGGCTCCATCACCTGGACGTCGGCGACACCGTCTCCCTGCAGCTGAACGGCGACCAGACCACGGTACGGATCGTGGGCTCGTTCGCGCATCAAGACCCCGGCAGACTCATGCTCGATGCCGCGAGCGTGAGCGGCCCTCCCCGCCCTATCGAGCGGAGGCCCATCTCGGTGATCGTGACACCGGGGACCGACCCGGCGGAGTACGCGGATCGCCTCAACGCCGCGGCCGCCTCGGATGGCGTCGTCGCCGGGGTCACCGTGCCGGAGACCGGACACGTCGCGGACGAGATGAGCATGTTCCTGTTGTTCTTGCTGATCATAACGACGACGGCGGCGTTCGGGGTGCTGAACAGCGTGGTGCTCAGCGCCCGGGAGCGCAGCCGGGACCTCGGCGTGCTCAAAGCCATCGGCATGAGCCCACGGCAGGTCATCCTCATGATGGTGACGTCGATGGCCGCTCTCGGCGTCCTCGGCGCCGTGATCGGGGTGCCGCTCGGGGTGCTGACCCATCACGGCGTCGCGGTGCTCGCCGGCGAGTTGCTCGGCAGCGGGACGCCCGCAGCCTGGATCTACGTCTACAGTTGGCCGCTGCTGGCGGTGCCGGCGGGCGCCGGATTGTTGATCGCCGTCCTCGGCGCCTGGCTGCCCGCCGGCTGGGCCGCCGCCACCCACACCGCCGGCGTGCTCCGCAGCGAGTAAGACTCGCCGATATATCACTGCGCGGCCGTATGTGAACAGGCATGCGGCCGCGGATTGTATTCAACTGCGGCTATTTCGCGGTTGAACAGCAACCGCTCACCCGATACCACCGCCGACCTTGTTCCGTGGCCGGAGATGCGTTGGAATGACGTGGTCGATCGGGCCGAAGCGTGGGCGCATTAAACAAGCGCGTCCGGCGACTCTTCTGCGTGGCGTTCGATGCCAAAGGAGCACATTGATGATCCCGTTGTCGTTCGCACAGCGCCGGTTGTGGTTCATGGCTCAGCTGGAGGAATCGAGCCTCACCTACAGCGGTGTCATCGCCCTGAAGCTCCGCGGTCCTTTGGACGTGGCGGCATTGGAAGCGGCATTTCGGGATGTCCTGACGCGGCACGAAGCGCTGCGCACCGTTTTCCCGGCCGTCAACGGCGAGCCCTACCAGCAGATCCTCGATCCTGAGGAGCTCGACTGGGAGTTGGCAGTGCGCCAGGCCGGGCCCGAGGAAGTCGCCGATGCGGTAATGCAGGCCCGGCAGCACGCGTTCGACCTTTCCACGGACGTGCCGATCCGCGCGTGGCTGTTCCAGATCGCGGCGGACGAGCACGTATTGATACTCGTCCTGCACCACATTGCCAGCGACGCGTGGTCCCATAGACCCCTTGGGCGGGATTTGTCAATGGCTTATGCGGCGCGGACCCGCGGGGCCGCTCCGGTGTGGGAGCCGCTGCCGGTGCAATATGCCGACTATGCCTTGTGGCAGCGGGAATTGCTGGGGGAAGAGTCCGACCCGGAGAGTCTCCTGTCCGTGCAGGTGGATTACTGGCGGCAAAAGCTCGCGGGAATTCCGGAAGAATTGGCGTTGCCGGTGGATCGGTCGCGTCCGGTGGAGGCGAGCCGTCGCGGGCATCGGGTGCCGGTGCGGGTGCCGGCTGAGGTGCATGAGCGGTTGGTGGGGTTGGCTCGGGCGGAGGGTGTGACTCCGTTCATGGTCCTGCAGGCTGCGTTGGCGGTGTTGTTGTCGCGGTTGGGGGCTGGTGTTGACATTCCGATGGGTGCGCCGGTGGCGGGGCGTACGGATGAGGCGCTGGATGATCTGGTCGGGTTCTTCGTCAATACGTTGGTGATCCGTACGGATCTGTCGGGGGATCCGGAGTTCCGGCAGGTGCTGGCCCGGGTCCGCCAGACAAGCCTGGAGGCCCTGTCACGGCAGGACGTGCCGTTCGAGCGGCTGGTGGAGGAGCTCGCCCCGGAACGATCGATGGCCCGTCACCCGCTGTTCCAGGTGATGCTCACCGTGCAGAACATCGAGCAGACAACGCTGGAGCTCCCGGGCGTGCAGGTCGAGGTCGACACGACGTCGACCGACGTGTCGGGCGCGTCGGTGGCGCGTTACGACCTGCATCTGACGATTGGAGAGGCGTTCGACGATCAGGGTCGTCCGGCGGGATTGCACGGGTGGATGAGCGGGGCGGTGGACCTGTTCGACGCCGGGTCGGTCGAGGCGATGGCCGAGCGGTGGGTGCGGGTGTTGGAGCAGGTGACGGCTGCTGCGGATGTTCGGTTGCATGCGGTGGAGGTGGTTGACGCTCATGAGCGTGAGCTGGTGGTCAGTCGGTGGAATGACACGGCGGCGGTGGTCGGTGCTGGGGTGGTGGAGTCGTTCGAGCGTCAGGTGGTCGTGACGCCGGATGCGGTTGCGGTGGTGGCTGGTGGTGTCGAGGTCTCTTATGCGGAGTTGGATGCTGCTGCTAATCGGTTGGCGGGTTATCTGCGTGGTGCTGGGGTGGGGGCGGAGTCGGTAGTTGGGTTGTGTCTGCCGTCCGGGGTGCAGATGATCACGGCGATTTTGGGTGTGTGGAAGGCGGGGGCTGCTTATCTGCCGATTGATGGGCGGTTGCCGGGTGAGCGGATCGCGTTCATGTTGGCCGATAGTGGGGCGCTGCTGGTGCTGGCCGACCGGGACATGGCCGGTCTGTTCGCAGGCGACGCGGGTGGCGTGCTGGCGGGGTCGTCGGTCGGGGTGCGGGTGGTGGTGCTGGATGAGCAGCTGGCGGCGGACTATCCCGGCACCTCGCTGGATGCGGTGGTGGATCCGGCTGGGGTGGCGTATGTGATTTACACGTCCGGGTCGACCGGGACGCCGAAGGGCGTGGCGGTCACGCACGGGTCGCTGGCCAACTACGTCGGTTCGGTGTCGGGTCGGTTGGGCTGGTCTGGGGCTGGGACGCGGTATGGGCTTCTGCAGCCGCAGGTGACCGACCTGGGCAACACGGTGGTGTTCATCAGCCTGGCCACCGGTGGTGTGCTGCATGTGCTGGATCCGGAAGCGGTGACCGATCCGGAGGCGGTGGCCGGCTATCTGGCCGAGCATCGCATCGATCATGTCAAGGCGGTCCCCTCGCACCTGGCCGCCCTCACCGCCGCGGCCGGGGTGGAGCGGATCCTGCCCGTCCGGTCGTTGGTGCTGGGTGGCGAGGCCGCGCCGGCGGCGTGGGTGGCTGATCTGGTGGTGGCGGCTGGGGATCGGCGGGTGTTCAACCATTACGGGCCGACCGAGGCGACTATCGGTATTGCCACCACCGAACTGTCGGCCGACACGCTGGCCGGTGGTGTGGTGCCGGTGGGCACGCCGATCGCTAACACCCGCTTGTATGTGCTGGATGAGGCGTTGAATCCGGTTCCGGCCGGGGTGGTGGGCGAGCTGTATGCCGCCGGGGCGTCGCTGGCCCGGGGGTATGTGGGTCGTCCCGGTCTGACGGGTGAGCGGTTCGTGGCGTGTCCGTTCGGGGGTTCGGGTGAGCGCATGTATCGGACCGGGGACCTGGCGAAGTGGACCGCCGATGGGCAGGTGGTGTTCGCCGGTCGTGCGGATGAGCAGGTGAAGATCCGTGGGTTCCGGGTCGAGCCGGGTGAGGTCGAGGCCGCGCTGCTGGCCCATCCCGAGGTCGCCCAGGCGGTGGTCGTCGCGCGTGAGGATGTTCCGGGGGACAAGCGTCTGGTCGGCTATGTGGTGTCGGCCAACGGTGGCATCGACTCCGGCGCGATCCGCGACTACCTGGCTGGGCAGGTGCCGGACTACATGGTGCCCTCAGCCGTCGTGACGCTGCCCGAATTACCGCTGACGGCCAACGGCAAACTCGATCGTAAGGCGTTGCCGGCGCCGGAGCAGGGTGCGGGCGTGAGCCGTGGGCCGGCCAGCGAGACCGAGACGGTCTTGTGTGAGGTGTTCGCGCAGGTGCTCGGCCTGGACTCGGTGGGGGTGGAGGACAGCTTCTTCGATCTGGGTGGGCATTCGCTGCTGGCGATCCGGTTGTTGTCGCGTATCCGTGCCCGGCTGGGTGCGGAGGTGAAGATCCGGATGTTGTTCGAGTCGCCGACGGTGGCGGGGTTGGCGGCACGCCTGGCCGGTCCGGAACAGGAGCAGGTCCGCTTGGCGTTGCGGGCGGTTGGGCGGCCGGAGCGGGTGCCGTTGTCGTTCGCGCAGCGCCGGTTGTGGTTCTTGGGCCAGTTGGAGGGGCCGAGTCCTACGTACAACATTCCGTTGGCGGTGCGGTTGACGGGTGAGTTGGATGTTGCGGTCTTGGGTGAGGCGTTGCGGGATGTGATTGGTCGTCATGAGTCGCTGCGGACGGTCTTTCCGGCGGTGGAGGGTGAGCCGTACCAGCGGATCCTCGGCCCGCGGGAGTTGGACTGGCAGCTGCAGGTGTGTCAGGTCCGGGCAGATGAGCTGGCCGAGGCGGTCAAGGAGGCCTCGCGGTATGCGTTCGACCTTTCGGTGGAGGTGCCGGTTCGGGCGTGGCTGTTTGAGTCGGTGGGTTCGGATGAGCGTGTGTTGGTGGTGGTGATTCATCACATTGCCACCGATGGCTGGTCTCATGCTCCGTTTGGCCGGGATGTGTCGGCGGCGTATGCGGCTCGTGTGCGGGGTGCGGCTCCGGTGTGGGAGCCGTTGGGGGTGCAGTACGCCGATTACGCGTTGTGGCAGCGGGAGTTGCTGGGGGAGGAGTCCGATTCGGGGAGTCTGCTGTCGGCGCAGGTGGAGTACTGGCGGCAGGCGTTGGCTGGTGCGCCGGAGGAGTTGGCGCTGCCGATGGATCGGCCGCGGCCGGCGGTGGCCAGTCATCGTGGGCATCGGGTGCCGTTGCGGGTGCCGGGCGAGGTGCACGAGCGGCTGGCGGAGCTGGCTCGCGTGGAGGGTGCGACGCCGTTCATGGTGCTTCAGGCTGCGCTCGCCGTGACTCTGTCGCGGCTGGGGGCCGGGACCGACGTTCCTATCGGTGCGGTGGTCGCGGGGCGTACCGATGAGGCGCTGAATGATCTGGTCGGGTTCTTCGTCAACAGCCTGGTGATCCGTACTGACCTGTCCGGGGATCCTGGCTTCCGGCAGGTGCTCGCCCGGGTCCGCGAAGCGAGCCTGGGGGCGCTGGCCAACCAGGACGTGCCGTTCGAGCGGCTGGTGGAGGAGTTGGCGCCGGAGCGGTCGATGGCTCGGCACCCGTTGTTCCAGGTGTCACTGAACGTGCAGAACACCGAGCACGGCGTCCTGGAGCTTCCCGGCGTGCACACGGAGCCGCTGGACGGCGTCGCGGACGTGGTGCGGTTCGACCTCGAAGTGCACCTGCGGGAGACGTTCGACGAGCAGGGGCGCCCGGTCGGGATGCACGGGTCGATGAACATGTCGCTGGACCTGTTCGACGTCTCGTCAATCGAAGTGATGGCCCGGCGGTTCGAGCGGGTGCTGGAAGGCGTGACCGGGGATCCGGATGTCGCTTTGCATGCGGTGGATGTGCTGGAGCCGCAGGAGCGCGAGTTGGTGGTTCGTGGGTGGAATGAGCCGTTTTTGGGTGGGGTGGATGGGACGGTTGTGGGGTTGTTTGAGGAGCGGGTGGCGGTGGCTCCGGGTGCGGTGGCGGTGGTGTGTGAGGGGG
>NZ_VCKY01000568.1 GCF_005889735.1 Nonomuraea turkmeniaca | reverse complement strand
CACGTTGGCCTCCAGCTGCTCGGGGCTGGAGGCGCCGACGAGCACCGAGGTGATCCGCGGGTCGCGCAGCGCCCACGCCAGCGCCAGCTGCGCGACCGTCTGCCCGCGGGCGGCGGCGATCTCGCCCAGCGCCCGGACGAACGTCAGCACCTGGGGCGTCACCCGGTCGGCGGTGAGGAAGCGCCCCTCGGCGGCCCGGGAGTCGGCCGGGATGCCGCCCAGATAGCGGTCGGTCAGCAGCCCCTGGGCCAGCGGCGAGTACACCACGCAGCCGACGCCTTCCTGCTCCAGCACGCCCAGCAGGGACTCCTCGATGCGCCGGTTGAGCAGCGAGTACGACGGCTGGTGCACCAGCAGCGGGGTGCCCAGCCCGCGCAGCAGCCGGGCCATTTCGGCGGTGCGCTCGGGCGAGAAGTTCGAGACGCCGACGTACAGAGCCCGCCCGGTGCGCACCATGTGGTCGAGCGTGGCCGCCTGCTCCTCCAGCGGCGTCTCCTCGTCCTCCCGGTGCAGGTAGAAGATGTCGACGTAGTCCAGACCGAGCCGGGCCAGCGACCGGTCCAGCGTGGCCAGCAGATGCTTGCGCGAGTTGCCATAACCGTACGGGCCGTCCCACATGGGGTTGCTGCCCTTGGTGGTGACGACGACCTCGTCGCGCAGCGCCTTCGGGAAGATCCGCCCGAAGGCCGCCTCCGCGGCGCCGAACGGCGGCCCGTAGCGGTCGGCGATGTCGAAATGAGTGATGCCGAGATCGAGCGCCTTGTGCAGGATCGCCCGCTGGCTCTCGACCGGCTTGCCCTCACCGAAGTTGTGCCACAGACCGAGCGACACGGCGGGCAGCAGCAGTCCGCTGCGACCGCACCTGCGGTACGGCTGACGTT
>NZ_VCKY01000567.1 GCF_005889735.1 Nonomuraea turkmeniaca | reverse complement strand
CTCCCTACACTGCCTGCGTGCTGCAACCCCGCTACCCGATCACCACCGAACGCCTCCTCCTGCGCCCCTTCACCGACGCCGACCTCGACGCCGTCCACGCCTACGAATCCCGCCCCGACGTCGCCCGCTACCTCTACTGGGAGCCCCGCGACCGCGACACCAGCCGCACCTTCCTCGACAAAAAGATCACCCGCACCGCGCTCCGCGACGAAGGCGACGCCCTCGACCTGGCCATCACCCTGCGCCCCACCGGCCAGGCGACCGGCCACTCGACAGGCCCCGTCATCGGCTCCGTGCTGCTCATCTGGACGAGCAAAGAGCACCGCCAAGGCGAAATAGGCTACATCCTCCACCCCGACCACCACGGCCACGGCTACGCCGCAGAAGCCGCCCGCGAAATGCTCCACCTCGGCTTCCACGACCTCGGACTACACCGCATCACCGGCCGCCTCGACGCCCGCAACACCGCCTCCGCCCGCGTCCTGGAGAAACTCGGCATGCGCCACGAAGCCACCCTCATCGACAACGAATACGTCAAAGGCGAATGGGCCAGCGAAGCCATCTACGCCATCCTCGACACCGAGTGGGCCCGATGACCATCCACCACCTCGCCCTGGCCACCGACTGGCACACCGCCCAGCAGGCGGGGGAGTACCGCATCTCCACGCTCGGCCGCACCCTCGAGCAAGAAGGCTTCATCCACTGCAGCCGTGACCTCACCCAGCTGCGCGACGTCCACACCGCCTACTACCGCCACGTCACCGCGCCGCTGCTCATCCTCGACATCGACCCCACCGGCCTCGACATCCGCACCGAAAACGGCTACCCCCACCTGTACGGACCCCTGCCCGTCCTGTCTCTTAGACACACCCGACCCTCCCC
>NZ_VCKY01000566.1 GCF_005889735.1 Nonomuraea turkmeniaca | reverse complement strand
GGGCGGTGGTTGGCCAGCCAGACGGCGCCGTGGACCGTTCCGTCCGGTGAGCACAGGTAAGCTACCGAGGAGTCCTCGTCCCGCTCGATCACGAGCGTCCGGCTGCCGTACGGGCTGCCGGCGGCGAGAACGACCTCGGCGCCACCCTCGCCTGATGCCGACCGAAAAATCGCCATACGTGAGCACTGTAGATCCGGCGGAGACCATGATGCGAGCGGTGGGGTGATCGAATGAGAAACCTGCACAATCAGACTGCCGCCCTCCTCTCGTACCTGGTGGAGACCGTGGCGACGGCCTGCTTGGCAGGCTTCTCCTTCGCCAGGAATGCCACCTCCGATCCGAACGTTCATTACCCTGGTCGGAAACCCTCCAAAGCAAGGCAGTGAGGCAGTAACGTGTCCCAGCCCCCAGGTCAGCTCACCTTCGTCGCGCCGCGCCGGGCCAAGCCCGCACGGCACCTGGCCGACCTGTCGATGGCCGACCGGCGGGCCGCGGTGACCGAGCTGGGCGAGAAGGCGTTCCGTGCCGACCAGCTCTCGCGCCACTACTTCGAACGCCTCACCACCGACGTCGGCGCGATGACCGACCTGCCCGCGGCCTCCCGTGAGAAGTTGTCGGCGCTGCTGCCGACCCTGCTCACCTCGGTCAAGGAGCTGACCACCGACGGCGGCACCACGCGTAAGACGTTGTGGCGGCTGTTCGACGGGGCGCTGGTCGAGTCGGTGCTCATGCGTTACCCCGATCGCGTCACGATGTGCGTGTCGTCGCAGGCCGGCTGTGGCATGAACTGCCCGTTCTGTGCCACCGGCCAGGCGGGCCTGACCCGCAACATGTCCACGGCCGAGATCGTCGATCAGGTCGTGGCGGGCGCGCGGGCGCTGGCGGCCGGTGAGGTGCC
>NZ_VCKY01000565.1 GCF_005889735.1 Nonomuraea turkmeniaca | reverse complement strand
CGCGAGCACATCGTGCAGTCCGCGCTGAGCCAGCAGATCCAGCGGCTGGAGCGCGAACTGGGAGTGCGGCTGCTGGATCGCAGCACCCACCACGTCCATCTGACCCCGGCGGGCGCCGCCTTTCTCGTCGAGGCGCGCCAGATCCTCGACCACGTGGGCCGGGCCAGGCAGGCCGCACGCAACGCCGTGGCGTCGGCGCCCACGCTGCGTGTCGGCATCATCGACGCCGGCTACGACTCCATGCCGCAGATCCTGCGCGAGCTCCAGCGCAGTCACCCCGATATCACCATCCATCAGGTCGAAGCGGGCACCCCGGAGCAGTATCGGCAGCTGGCCGACGGCCGCCTGGACATCGCCATCGGACACGCCTCCCAGGCTCCAGCCGAGGTGACCTCCAAGCTGATCAGGCTCGATCCGCTCGGCGTGCTGGTGCCGGACGACCACCGCTTCGCCGAGCTCGACGGTGTACCCGTCGCCGCCCTCTCCGACGAACTCCTGCTGCTCGGCGAAGAGGCACAGACCCCGGAGCTCAACCAGTTCGTCATCACGCTGTGCCGCTCGGCCGGGTTCGCGCCCACCATCTACGAGGGCACCGTCGAGAGCAGCCGCGCCGCGGCCGACCTCGTACTCCAGCGCCGCTGCGTGCACTGCGTACCCTCCTCTTTCCGCACCTCCAACCGGCCGGGCACCACCTGGCGGTCCCTGATCGAACCCACCATGCACTACCCGTGGTCACTGTTGTGGCACGACGCCAACCCCTCTCCCCACATCGCCACCGTGATCGACAGCGCCCGGCGGCTGGCCGAGCGGCTCGGCTGGCTGGAACCCATCAGCCCCGCCACCGGGCCGCCGCCCGGCTCGGGGGCTCCGACAGCCACCAGCCCCAGTGATGAGCCTGTCT
>NZ_VCKY01000564.1 GCF_005889735.1 Nonomuraea turkmeniaca | reverse complement strand
GGCACACCGACGGCAGCCTGTACGCCTACCTGAACAAGGGCACCCCCGGCGCCCCGAACATCGCCACCAAAGTCACGATCGGCACCGGCTGGAACGCCATCACCCGCCTGGCCGTCGTCAACTGACCACGATTAAGGACGAACCGTGCCCAGGAAGCTCGTCTTACGCATCGCCCTCACCACCGCGGCCATCACTGCCCTGGCATTGACCGTCACGGCCACCCCCGCGATCGCGAATCCGGAGCCGAGTCCCACGACGGCGTCGGACGTGACCGCCGCCTACCAACTCGCGGAGTGCGACCCGGACGGCCCCACGTCGGCCGACGCTGCGCTGGCGACCCAGCTCAACAGCTCCCTGCAGGCCAAGATGCGGGGCTACATGTCGGCCTACCGGGTGTCGTGCGCACGGATGGTGATCAAGGCTGTGCACGACCGCGGGCTGGATCCGCGGGCGGCTGTGATCGCCATCACGACCGTGATCGTGGAAACCAGCATCCAAAACATCAGCGAACAGGTCGACCACACCAGCCTGGGCCTGTTCCAGCAGCAGGACTGGTGGGGTAGCCGGGAGGAACGGCTCAACCCGACCATCGCGACCAACAAGTTCCTGAGCACGATGCTCAGGGAGTATCCGAACAACACTTGGATGACCGCGCCCGTCGGCGAGGTGTGCCAGAAAGTGCAGATATCGGCGTACCCGGAGCGGTACCAGCCACAGGCCGGCGACGCACAGATCATCGTCAACGCCATCCTGCCCTACGTCAGGGGCAACCCCGCCCAGCCGGAGGATGCCACGGGTGAGGCGGTCGACTTCGATGGGGATGGCCGGCCGGATCTGGTGGGGACGTTGGCGGATGGCACGTTGCGTGCCTATCTGGGGACGGGGTCGCCGGGTGTGCCGGGGGTGGCCGGCAGGGGTG
>NZ_VCKY01000563.1 GCF_005889735.1 Nonomuraea turkmeniaca | reverse complement strand
GGGTACTTGATCGAATTCCAGGTGTCCTCGCTGATGGTGGCGATAGCGGCTTTGACCTTGGGGTCGAGTTTGGCGGTGACCGAGAAGCGGGTGTCGTTGTCACGGCAGGCAGCGATGACCTCATTGCTGTAGAACGCGCTGTCACCGCGCAGGATGAGGGTGCCGGTGCAGCCCGCCTGGCGGGCGGTGCCGATGGACTCGCGGACCACTGAGGCGGCACCGCGGGCCGACCCGGCCGTGCCACCACGCAACCGGCTGGCGGCCACCACCGGAGCCGACAGCGGTGTAGACAAGGTGACGGTCAACGCGTTCAGCCCCCTGACCAGGACACTCTTCCCCTGGATTTTGGTGTGGCCGAAGCCGGAGCCCTGCTTGGCGTGCCCGTAGGTGCGCCGCTGCATCGAGTCGATATCCAAGAACGCCAGCATGTCCTTGCCGGGCAGCAGCGGGGTGTGGGCGGCCAGCGCCGCCAGCATCTGACGCGCGACTTTGTCGAGCTGGCGCACGTTGCCCCCAGTGAATACGCGCACAAACGATCCCAGAGTGGACGGGGCACGGATCCCGGTGAACATCTTGTCCATCCCGCCGTGCCGCAGCAGGTCCAGGTCGTCGATGCTGTCAGCACCGCAGGCCATCCCGGCCACGATCGAGGTCACTTTCGCCGGCGCGTTGACCCCCTCGGCCGCGCCCAGCGCCACGTGCTCGCCGACCAGCCGCTCCAGCCCGCACCGCTCGGCCAGCCGCAGCGCCGGAGCCAGCCCCGCGTAGGAGATCACATGCTCGTCATCGAAGATCGCCTGCGTACGGCTGGCGGTATGGGAGAATTTCAACTTACGAGGTGTCCTTTGCAGCGGGCGATGGAAGCGTAGAGAACTCCCATCCTCCCAGTTCAGGGGACACCTCACTTCATTTCGCTAACC
>NZ_VCKY01000562.1 GCF_005889735.1 Nonomuraea turkmeniaca | reverse complement strand
GGCGGGAGCGGTGGCTCCCGCCTTTGGGGCGTGTTACGGGTTCGGGGCGAAGGCGAGGACGGCGGCGACGGCGTCGGCGATCTCGCCCGCCAGGCCGTCGACGACGGCGTAGTCGGCTTTCCGCTTGGTGCGGTCGGCGCGCTGCCGAGCTTCGGCGCGCAGGTGGAGAAGCTCGCGAATGTCGGCGAACGGGTCGGGGTCGCTCTCGGCGAGCGCGGCGGCCCACTCGGGAGAGGTGGCAAGCAGGATTGCGGCGCGGCGCGGCGGACGAGGCGGCGGGCTGTCGGGCAGCAGGTCGAAGCTGAACTCGGTGACCTGGCTGCTGTAGCCCTTGCCCGTGATCGGCGTCAGGTGCTTCTTCCAGTTGGCGCGGTGCACCGTCTGCGGCACCTCGTGGCCGCGCAGGGCTGCGAGCCTGCCTTGCGTCTGGCCTGTGAGCTGTAGTCGTGCTTCGACGGCGGCGTCCTGCCAGGACACGTACCCGCCTGCGGTGATGCAGCCCGTGAAGACCCAGCGGCGGATGCCGCCGATGCGGATGGCGGTGAAGGTCACCGTTTCGCCGTCGATGCTTTCGGTGTGGGTGCTGCCGTGCTTGATCAACTTCTGGGCGAGTGGCGTGGACTCCAGCCACGCCCGCACGTTGCCGCTCAGCGCGATCAGCTCATCGGCGCAGGTGGGGATCCACTCGGCTTGTGGCCATTCGGTCAGGTCGAGCAGATCGTCGAGGACGTGGGTGGCGATGCTGACGGCGTTGTCGCCGAGCCAGCCGTAGGCCACGTAGGCGTCGTCGGCGGGCAGGTCGGCGATGGGTACGGCGTCGCCGTTGCGGTTGATCCACGTGTCGGTCTGGCCGAGAAGCGTCAGGTAGTTCATGGGGGGAGGAGCGCAACCTTTCGGGGACATGCAAGGGCGGGAGAAAGG
>NZ_VCKY01000561.1 GCF_005889735.1 Nonomuraea turkmeniaca | reverse complement strand
CTGGCTGGGCTGGCAGTGCGCCACCATGTTGCGCCGCTTCGGCCTGCGCGAGCCGCTGGCGGTCAGGACGGTGACCGCATGATCCGCGTCAATGCGGGACGTACCGATCGCGGCTGCCTGGTGCGGCGGGCGCTGGTCGCGCTGGTCGCGGTGGTGGCGGCTCTGCTGCTCGCCGCGGCTCCGGCCACGGCGGGCAGCGGGGCCGCACCGCCCCTGCCGGGTGAGATCGTTCACACCGAGACCGTGCGGATGAGCGATCAGTCCACGATCACCGTATCGTTCACCAGGTGGCCGATCCGCGCCATGCAGTCGCTGGACTTCGCCTTCGAGCCCACGGGCGGCATCGACGGGCGTACCGGGCTGGTCACGACGGTAACGCCGACCGGCGACCGCAGGGGGCTGAAGGGCATCGTCCTGCAGCGCCGCGGCGACAGCATCGTGCTGCCGCGGCACCCGCGAGCCCGCCAGGTCTGGGGACTGGACGTCGTCTCGCTGCAGGAGGAGGGTACGTGGCGCTTCGAGTTCGCCGTGGAGGGTCCGGGCGGGACCGCGACGGGGGTCCTGCCGGTCCCGGTGATCGGGCAGCCGGGTCCGCCACTGCCGCTGAGCTGGACGATCGCGTTGGCGCCGTGGGCGCCGGTGGCGGTGCTGCTCGGGGTCGGCTGGCGGCGCACCCGGCAGATCAGGAAGAGCGCCCGACCCGCCTGGAGTGGCTGAGCGACGGCCTGCTGGCCGTCTTGCCGCCGCTGGCCGGCTGGCTGCTGGGGCAGGACGCCCGGCTCGCCGTGCTGCTCCCGCTGGCCTGCGCGCAGTCGGTGGCGTTGATGTGGTCGCGGCGGTTCCCGCTGGCGGCGCTGTGCGTGGTCGTCGGACTGGAGCTGGCGCTGATGGCCCTGCTGCTGATGCCGGTCCTCGTCGGTCCCCTCGTCGCCGCCTCCCGTCTGGGGGCGTGGGGCCGGGGG
>NZ_VCKY01000056.1 GCF_005889735.1 Nonomuraea turkmeniaca | reverse complement strand
CCCTCGACGCCGCCCCCCACCTCACGCAGGAAGATCAGCACCGGCACGGCCAGAACCAGCGGTAACGGTTCCGCTGACCACGCCGAGCAGCCCGTCCCCCACAGGTCGGACAGCCGCCGCGGGGACGGCGTAGGCGCGCACACCCGGCGGGTCAGCGGGGAAAACTGGCACCAGTCCTGGCCACGCCGTCGCGGCGTGGCTGATCCACGGCTGTCGCGATCCGGCCTCAGCCCCCAGCCGGGTCAGCAGCACCCCCGGTTGCGGTTCGTGTCGACATCGTGTTCTGCCAGCCGGCTCATGAAGGCGAGCCCGCCGCAGCCGCCGAGGAAGTCACTGCTCCCCCAGGAGACTCAGGAGGCGGGGTCTGGGCGTCATCCACTCCCGTCGGCCAGCGCGTGCCCCACGGGGGCGAACTGCCGCCGCAGCCCCATGTACGTAAGGGAGTTATCACGTACATGACCGATCATGGCGGCACGGCGACCAGGAGAGCCCCTCGCCCGAGCGGTGCGCGCCTCCGGTACGTATCCGGTACATCGCCCAGGCCGGTGCAGCGACCGCCGCCCGGCCGCTGCCCCAGGTCGGCCAGTCTCATAAGGTGGAACAAGCCGAACGGGTGATGAAACTCAACGACGGTGTCGACCGGATCACCGCCGACGTCAGCGGCGCCGCCCGCGATGCTTTTGTCATCGGAATCAGCTGACCACCTGTGCCGAAGCACGAAACCGGGTCAGGTCGGCGACGGTGCCGGGGACGGTGCCGGGGACGGTGAGCGTGGCGGCGGAGGGGATCACCTCGTGGTTCTCGCCGGTCGCGGTGATGGTGCCGTTCGCTCGGGCGCGTCCGGCGCCCGGCGAGTGGTACGGGCCCCAGGTTTGCGGTGTGGCGCCCGCGGTGCGTGCCGGGAACTCGCCACTGAGGCGGTCGCGGGATGCGCGGCCCCGGTGAGGAGTGCCGCCGTGGCGACGGTGATGGTGATGGTGAGCATGTGTCGCTCCTTGGTGGTGGTGGTGTGCGGCGGTGGGTGGCAGGAGAGTGGAGGGGTCAGGCGACGATCGAGACGACCTTCGCGGCGGCGCCGACGACCTGCAGCGCCGAGTCGACCAGGCCGGAGAGGCTCAGGGAGACGCTGTTCTTGCAGCTCCACCGGTGGCTTTGGGAGGCTCGCCAGGCGGCGGGCAGGGTCGCGATGCGTCCGGACTTGTTCCAGTCGTGGTTGCGGGAGCCGGGTTCGAACGTCCCGTGCAGGCGTCCGGAGGATTTGAAGGCGTACGCGGTCCCGGAGGAGAACCGCACGACGCAGACGCTGCTGATGTTGTAGCTGGGGGCGCCGGAGTCGCGCAGGTGCCCCGACCACGTGTAGGTGCCGTCGGCGTGGAGGGTCAGCGACGTCCGGCCGCCCACGGGGATGCCGCCGCCGAACCGGACGTCCCGGTTGATGGTGATGGGCGAGCGGATGGCGCCGGAGGCGCGCCGGCTGGCGGCTGCGGCGTTGTCGGCCCGGGCCTGGGCGCGGACGGCGGGGGTGACGCAGACGTGGTCGCCGGGGAATGCTTCGCGCCACACGTACCCCTGGACGCAGGTGTGCGGGCCGGACGGACCGGGCACCCAGCGTGAGGCCTTGACGCGGTTGTCGCGTCTGGTCTGCTCGCGGACGGCGGGGGTGACGCAGACGTGGTCGGAGGGGCGTGCCTCGCGCCAGACGTAACCGGTCACGCAAGTGTCAGGGGCGCCTGCCGCGGTGGCGGGGGTGGCCGCTACGCGCAGGGCGAGTGCGGCGAGCGTGAGGGCGGCGGCGCCGAGTTTGATGTGTCTCATGGTGTTCTCCTTGGGTGAGATCGGGTGAGATCGGGTGAGATCGGGTGAGATCGGGTGAGATCGGGTGAGATCGGGTGAGATCGGGTGAGATCGGGTGAGATCGGGTGAGATCGGGTGAGATCGGGTGTTGGGTGTGATGGCGGTCATGCGGTGGCGGGGAGTCCGTGGCCGGCGCTCGCCCGCGCCGTGGCGAAGGCGAGGCCGGCCGCGGTCAGCAGCCAGGCGCAACCGTCGAGGAGCGGGTTGGGGGCGATCGTCGCGAACAGCAGGTGCAGCGGTTGCGAGATCGACAGGACGAGGCCGGCCCAGCCGGGCAGGATGCCGCCGCGCCACAGGGCGATGCCCAGCAGCACCACGCCCGCGACGTGGCCAGCCACGAAGATCATGGTGGGGATGGCGACAGTGGGCTCGTCGAGCAGATGCCGCAGCAGGCGGGCGGTGACGTCGGCGGGCACATTCGCGCGCGTCCCCGACTGCGCCACCTGGTCGACGGCGACGATGGCGGGCAGCCCGGAGAAGCCGGCCACCGAGACGACCAGCGCGGCCGTGCCGAGGACGCGGCTGCGGCGGGCGGCGTGCAGGCCGACGGCGATCATGCCGGGGACCAGGGTGAAGCCGGCCAGCAGTGACAGCCACAGCACTGCGGCCTCGGCGCCCGGCTGGGCGGCCACCTTGGCGACGACGGTCGTAGGGGAGTCGTTGGTGCCGTACGGCAGCAGCGTGCGCAGGATGGCGATGCTGAGCGGTCCCAGCAGCACGAGCAGGGTGAGCGCCGGCCGCCGCCCCGCCGGCGGGTTCGCGGTGGGCGGCGGTGTGACCGTGGTCGCGCTCGTCCTGGTCATCATGTCTCCTTGGCGTTTCAGATGCAGCGGATCGGACGTACTGAGCGTGCGGTGCGGGCGTCACCGGCGACCAGGGAGCCGGCGGACGCGCGGCCGGGAGGGTTTCCCGCATGGTCTAGGGGCGCGCACCCAGGACGCGGCGGGGCGTGAGGCCGCATCATGTACTGCATGAGCACCGAACGCGCCGCCGGGCCCGGTGAGGCCGTCCGGCGCGGGCCGCCGCGGGCGCGGTTATGGGCCGTAGCGATGTTCGCCGTGGCGGCCGCCGAGGTCGCTGCCGCCGTGGCGGGCAGCCTGCTCAGCGGCCGCTCGTACGCGGAGGTGCTGGACTCCTTCGTTCCGCTGAACGCCACAATGGGGTTCGCGTTCGCCGCGTGCGGGCTGCTGGTCGCCTGGCATCGTCCGGGCAACGCGATCGGCTGGCTGCTGCTGGCCGACGGCCTCGGGCACGCCACCACGGCGGGCACCGCCTCGCTGGTCCTGTACGGCGGCGCCGGCTGGCCGATGCCGCTGGTGCGCGTTCTGGCCACGGTCGGCGCCTACGCGTGGCCGTGGTCGATCGGGTTGTTCCTGCCGCTGATCCTGCAGCTTTTCCCCGACGGCCGTCCCGCCGGGCCGGTGTTGCGGTGGCTGGCGTGGGCGACGGTGGCGACGGCGCCGCTGTTCGTGCTGGAGATGGGAGCCGGGCCGCAGGCGTTGATCACGGGGCTGACCGGGTACCTGACGCTGCCGGGATACCACGGCCTGGAGCCGCTGTGGTTGGTGACGGACCTGCGCGTCGCCGCGGTCGCGCTGATCGGCTTGGTCGCGCTGGTGATCCGCTACCGGCGGGGTGATGAGGTGCTGCGCCGCCAATTGTTGTGGCCGCTGCAGGCTGCCCTGCTCGTCGTGCTGGTGCTGGTGGTGTGGGGGGTGTTCGAGGCGGGACCGGTCTACCAGTTGCTGGCCGTGCCGCTCATTCCCGCGGCGGTGGTGGTGGCGATCTTGCGTCATCAGTTGCTGGACATCCGGCTGGTCTTCTCACGTACGGTGCTGTACACGTTGCTGACCGGTGCGGTCATGCTCGCCTACGTGAGCCTGGTGGCGGTGCTGGACACCGTCGTGCGGCAGCGGGCCGGGCCGGGCAACTCGATCACCGCCACCGTGCTGATCGCGATCGGTTTCAACCCGCTGCGGGTACGGCTGCAGCGCGGCGTGGACCGGATCCTGTACGGGGACCGGGCCGATCCGGTACGTGCGGTCTCCCGGGTCGGTGAGCGGTTGGGCGCAGGGCTGCCCGGGGTGCTGGAGGCGGTGCGGGAGGCGCTGCGGATGCCGTACGCGGCGCTGCGGACCACCGCCCCCGAAGGCCACGCCCCGCAAGACGGCCATGGCACGGTGGCGGTCTCGGGCACGGCGCCGCAGTCGCTCCAGTCGCTGCACGCCATCCCGCTCGTCTACGGCGATGAGCGGGTGGGCGAGCTGGTGGTCGGACTGCGCCGGGGGGAGAGCCGGCTGGCCGCCGCTGACCGTGCCATTCTGGAGCTGCTGGCCACGCCGCTGTCGGTAGCCGTGCGCGCTCTCGCCCTGTCGCGGCAGTTGCAGCACTCCCGCGAGGCGCTGGTGATGGCCAGGGAGGAGGAGCGGCGGCGGCTGCGCCGTGACCTGCACGACGGGCTGGGCCCTGTGCTCACGGGGGTGACGTTCAAGGCCGACGCCGCCAGCAACCTGATCGCCGCCGACCCCGAGGCGGCGCGCGGCCTGGTCGCCGAACTGAGGGCTGAGACCGCCGGGGCGATCAACGACATCCGGCGGCTGGTCTACGACCTGCGCCCGCCCGCCCTGGATGATCTCGGCCTGGTCGGGGCGATCCGGCAGCGCGCCGCGCACCTGCAACGCGACGGCGTCGCCATCCACGTGGCCGCTCCCGCGGCGCTGCCGGCGCTTCCGGCCGCGGTCGAGGCCGCGGCCTTCCGGATCGTCACCGAGGCGATGACCAACGCCGTGCGTCACGCCAGGGCGGGCAGCATCCACGTGCGGCTCGACGCCGGCACGGAGTTGCGGCTGCGCGTCAGCGACGACGGCGTCTCGCCGCGCGAGTGGAGGCCGGGTGTGGGACTGTCATCCATGCGCGAGCGCGCCGCCGAGCTAGGCGGGTCCTGCACGGCGGGACCGGGCGCCGGTGGTGGCGAGGTCGTGGCCATTCTGCCGCTGGGGGCATCATGATCACTGTTCTGCTGGCCGACGACCATCCCGTGGTGCGCGGCGGCCTGCGCGCGCTGCTCGGCTCGATCGACGGGCTGCGCGTGGTCGGCGAGGCGGCCAACGGCCGCGAGGCCGTGCGCCAGGCCGTTACGCACCACCCCGACGTGCTGGTCATGGACATCCAGATGCCCGATGTGGACGGTATCGCCGCCACCCGGCAGATCGCCCGCGACGCGCCGGGGGTCGCGGTGCTCATGCTGACGATGTACCACGACGACGACGCGGTGTTCGCCGCCATGCGCGCCGGAGCGCGCGGTTACCTGCTCAAGGGCGCCGAGCAGGACGAGATCGTCCGCGCCATCCGGGCCGTGGCCGCCGGTGAGGCGATCTTCGGGCCCGGCGTGGCGCAGCGGGTGCTCGGCTTCTTCTCCGCCCCGCTGCCGGCCGAGGTGCCTTTCCCCGAGCTGACCGGCCGCGAACGGGACGTGCTCGATCTGATCGCCGGCGGCCGCCCCAACGGTGAGATCGGCCGCCGCCTGGGCATCTCAGCCAAGACGGTGGCCAACCACATCTCCAGCATCTTCGGCAAGCTCCAGGTCGCCGATCGGGCCGAGGCGATCATCCGCGCCCGCGATGCCGGGCTGGGCCTTCAGGGGGAGCGGCCGCCGGGTCCTGGCCGGACGAGCACGTGATCGTGGCCGCCGGCGGGCTGTCCTTCCTGGACAGCACTGGGCTGAACGTGCTGCTCCAGGCCGCCGGTATCGCCCAGGCCGGAGCCGTGCTCGGTGCCACGGCGGGCGATGACCGGCTTGACCCCGGTGGCCCAGACCAGCGGTCGGTACTTGTCGTGGTCGTAGCCCCTGTCGGCGTACGGCACGTTAGGGCGTCGGCGGGGCCGGCCGGGCCCCCGCGCACCGGCGGGATCGAGCGGCGGCAGCGGCATGACCTGGGTACGGAAGGGCCATTTCCTGAAGTGAAATGGCTGGCCTTGCGCGGAGCGAGCGCCAGCTTCGGTCTTCGCAGGAAAGATCATCCGGAGTGGGTGGCCTGATGCTGCTGCCAGCGGTGCAGCAAGGTGGGGATCTCCTTAAGCATGAACTGGTAGAAGTCGCGCATCTGCGTCAGCCGTCGATGCGCGGGATCGTTGGCTGTGGTCGTGGCGATGCCGGTCTCGGCGGCGGCGAGCATGAGTTGGACGACGGTGTTCTGGCTGGTGAACAACGTGGCCCAGGCGTCATCGCGGAGCCGGTAGTGCTCGCGGCGGCTGCCGGGCGCGGGCAAGCGTTCGATCAGGCCGACCGACAGCAGGGACTTGACCGAGCCGGAGACCGAGCCGGCGCTGACGCCGAGCCGGTCGGCGATCTCGCCCATGGTGACCGTCTCGGCGTCGGTGAACAGAAACACCGCCAGCGTCCGGGCGGCCATGCGCTGCAAGCCGCCTTCGGTCAAGGTCAGGGCCAGCCGTTCGGCTGCCTGCCACTGCTCGTCTCTGTCGTTCACCCGCCACCTCCTAGGCGACAGGATAGCGAACCTCAGAATTGTTCAGAAACTTCTGAAGATTCGCTATATTGTTGACATCCGCTCCGTTCCGGAGATTCGATGGTGTGCCGGGAAGCCTGGTCGGCGACGTGAGTTCCTCACGTGCCGACGAGGAGATGACCCCGATGACCTTGCTCAGCCGCCTGTTCGGCGTACGTCCCGTCATCCGGCACCCGGTGCGGGTGCAGCGCGACATCGTGATCCTGGCCGCCGACGGGGCGCCCCTGCTGGCCACCCGCCACTACCCGGCCGATCTGGACCGGCCGCCGCTGATCCTGCTGCGCAGCCCGTACGGCCGGGGCAACGCGCTCGATCAGCTGCCGAAGCTGCTGGCCGAGCGCGGCTACCAGGTGCTGTATCAGAGCCTGCGCGGCACGGCCGGCTCCGGCGGCCGCTTCGACGGCTTCACCATCGACCCCGCCGACGCCGACGGCACCCTGAGCTGGCTGCGCGCCCAGCCATGGTTCGGCGGCGCGCTGGCCACCTGGGGTGCCAGCTACCTCGGCCTTGTCCAGTGGGAGCTGGCCGCCCGGCACATCCCGGAGTGGAAGATCGCGCTGATCCAGGACGCGCCGTCGGCCTTCGCCGAGCACTTCATGTACCCGGGCGGCGCGTTCGCGCTGGGCAACGCGCTGGGCTGGGTCCAGCTCGTGGACACCATGTTCAGCGGCAACTTCTCCCTCACCCGGCAATTGCTGGCCACCTTGAGCGCCGGCCGCAAGCTGCGCCGCGCCACCCTCACCCTTCCGCTGGAGCAGGCCGATCGGGCACTCACTGGGCATCGGGTGAGCTGGTTTCAGGAGTGGATCAGCAACGGCCGCGACCAGGCGTACTGGGCCCGCATGGACCACCGCGCCAACACCGAGCGGATGCCGCCCCGGGTTCACCTGCAGGGCGGCTGGTACGACTTCTTCCTGCCCAGCATGCTGGCCGACCACGCGCGCCTGCTGGCTGCCGGGCGCGAGGTGCGGCTGCTGGTCGGACCGTGGGGGCACGGCCGCGGCCTGTACACCCGCGAGGGCATGCAGGACGCGCTGGCCGCCCTGGACGCGGCCATGAACGGCGATGCCGCACCCTCCGGGGTGCGGGTGTACGTCACCGGCGCGAAGCGTTGGCGGGACCTGTCCGGCTGGCCGCCCGCCCACCAGCCCACCAGCTGGTATCTGCACCCGGGTGGGCGGCTGAGCCGTGAGGAACCCGAACGTGAGGCGAATCCCAGCCGCTACCGCTACGACCCCGGCGACCCGACTCCCACGGTGGGCGGGACGGCGGTGAGCAGGTCCGCGGGCCCGAAGGACAACCGCGCCATCGAAGCCAGAGCGGACGTGCTCACCTTCACCACCGCGCCCTTGACCGAGGACGTCGAGGTCATCGGCCCGGTACGGGTCCGCCTGCACGCCCGGGCATCCTTCCCGGACGTCGACTACTTCGCCCGCCTGTGTGAGGTGAGCCCGCGCGGGCGCTCGCTCAACCTGTGCGATGGCATCGTCCGGTTGGACCAGCCCGGCGACCTACGCGCCGCCGACATAGGCGCGATCGACATCGAGCTGTGGCCGCTGGCCCACCGCTTCGTCCGCGGCCACCGGATCCGGCTGCAGGTCTCCAGCGGCGCTCACCCCCGCTACGGCCGCAACCCGGGCACCGGCCAGCCACTGGCCACCGGGCGCGAGCTTCGCGCATCAGAGCACGAGATCTTCCACGACCTCGAACATCCGTCAGCCCTCTGGCTCCCCTTGACTCCTGGAGCGTCATGAAACTGCTCGTTCTCGGCGGCACCCACCACGTGGGCCGCGCCATCGTCGAGGTCGCGCTGGAGCGGGGGACGAGGTGAGCACGCTCAACCGCGGCCTCAGCCGCCCACCGGCTCCCGGTGTCCGGGCGCTCGTCGCCGACCGCACCGACACCGCGGCGGTCGCCGCCGCGCTCGCCGGTCAGGAGTGGGACGCCGTCATCGAGACCTGGGCCTGGGCGCCACGCGTCGTACGCGACAGCGCCCGCCTGCTGGCCGGCCGCACCGGCCACTACGGCTACGTCTCCAGCCGAGGCGTGCACCGCCGGCCGTGGCCTGCGGGCGGGGACGAGGGCGCGCCGCTCGTCGACGGCAACCCCCACAGCACCGATGACGCCGACTACGCCGCCGCCAAGCGCGGCGGTGAGCTGGCCGTCCTCGAGTCCTACGGCGAACGGGCGCTGCTGGCCAGGGCGGGGATGATCCTGGGACCGTACGAGGACGTCGGCCGCATCCCGTGGTGGCTGCGCCGCCTGGAGAAAGGCGGCCGAGTGCTCGCACCTGGCCCGGCTGATGCGGTGGTGCAGTACATCGACGTCCGCGACATGGCGGCCTGGATGCTGCAGTGCGCCGAACGCCGGCTCGGCGGCGCCTACACGGTGACCGGCCGCCCCGGCGCGGCCACGATCGGGCAATTGCTCCAGACGGCGCTGGAGGTGACCGGCTTCGACGCCGAGCTGGTGTGGGCGAGCGAGGACCTGCCGCGCCGGGAAGGCGTGTGGCTGGGCATGGAGTTCGGGCTGCGCTTCCCGCACGACCCGACGCCGACCGGCATGCACGACGCCGACGTCAGCGCCGCCTTCGCCGCCGGGCTGAGCACCCGGCCGCTGCGCGACATGCTCGCCGGCACCTGGGCCTGGCTGCAGGCCGAAGGCGACCCGGCCCCGCGCCCGGACGCCCCCTCACCCGGCACCTGGCTCGACTCCGCCGCCGAACAGCGCGTCCTCGACCAGCTCTGACCCCTCCACCAGCTCTTCAGCAAGGAACCTTCTATGCGCGCCATCATCATCGGAGCCGGCATCGCCGGCCTGGCCGCCGCCCTGCGGCTGTCCCAGATCGGCTGGCACAGCCTCATCATCGAACGCGCCCCCACGCGCCGCAGCGGCGGCTACGGCGTCACCTTCGGCGGCATCGGCTACGACGCCGCCGAACGCATGGGCATCCTGCCCGACCTGCTCCAGCGGGCCTTCATCACCGAAGAGCTCGTCTACCACAAGCCCAACGGTGAGCGGCGCTTCACCCTCACCGGCGAGATCATCGCCGCGACCATGGGCCCCCGCTCGATGAACATCCTGCGCGGCGACATCGAGACCGTCCTGTACGAGCAGGTCCGCGACAGCGCCGAGATCCGCTTCGGCACCACCATCACTGCCGTCGACCAGGACACCCGCGCCGTGCACGCCACCCTCAGCGACGGCACCGTGGAGCACGCCGACCTGCTGATCGGCGCCGACGGCCTGCACTCGGCCACCCGCGCCCTGGTCTTCGGGCCTGAGGAGGACTACCTGCTCGACCTGGAGCACATGGTCGCCGTCTACATGCTCGACAAGCGCCCGGACGCGATCGCCCCCGGCACCACCGGCACCCTGTCCTCGCGCGGCCGCACGGTCGCGGTCATCAACGTCGGCGACGGCCGCACGGTCGCCTTCTTCGGCTACCGCACCGAAGCCGGCACCGGCACCCGCGCCGACGACCCCGCCACGGTGCTGCCACAGGTCTACGGCGACCTCGGCTGGATCATCCCCGAAACGCTCGCCGGCATGGCGAGGACCGACTCGGTCTACTTCGACACCATCAGCCAGGTTGTGGCCCCCACCTGGAGCCGCGGCCGTGTGGTCCTGCTCGGCGACGCAGCCTGGTGCGTCACCCTGTTCGCCGGCTACGGCTCCGCCCTGGCCGTCGGCGGCGCCGACCGGCTCGGCACCGAGCTGGAACGCCACCCCGGCGACATCGCCGCCGCCCTGGCCGCCTGGGAGACGGCTCTGCGGCCGGAGGTGGAGGCGAAGCAGAAACTCGGTCGCCGGGTCAAAGGCGTCTACGCCCCCGCCAACCCGCTGGTGCTGTGGCTGACCCAGCTGCCGCTGCGTCTGGCTGCCCTGCCGCCGGTGCGCCGGTACATGATCCGCCGCTTCATCAAGGGCTGAACCCGCCGGAAACGATCCGGCCCAACTCCCGGGGCGGCAAAGGGCCGCTCCGGGTCAGTGGCGGGTGGTCGGCGACGGCAAGTGCGGCGGCTGCCACCGCCAGGTGGGGTTGCCGTCGGCGGCGATGCCCTTGCGCCACAGCGGTGCGGGCATCAGCCGGATCATGGTCACCAGCGCCCGGTAGGCGGCCGCCGACGTGGTGCGGCGGCCGTCGGCGCGGGCGCCCCGCGCGGTGGCCTGGGTGCGCGGGCGGCGCTCGGCGTCGTAGCGGCGCAGCGCCGCCTCAACCGTGAACGCACCGGCGGGCTCATCAGCGAGGGCGGCAGCGAGCACGACGGCGTCTTCGATTGACTGCCCCGCGCCCTGACCGCGATCGGGGCTCATCGCGTGCGCGGCGTCGCCGAGCAACGCCACCCGGCCGCGAACGTAGGTGGGCAGCGCGTCCAGGTCGCAGATGTCGATATGGATCACCGCCTCGGCCGTGGTGGCCGCGATCAGCGCCGGGATCGGCTCGTGCCAGGAGGCGAGGCGGCGGGCCGTCTCGCTCTTCTCCTTCGGGTAGCGGACGCCGGCCTGGTCGGCGGTGGTGACGTAGGCCCAGTAGGCGCGGCCGCGGCTGATCGGATGGATCAGGAAGTAGCCGCCGGGGCCCATGGTGACGCTGCCGGACAGCCCGTCGGCGTCCGCAAAGGCGCCGGTGCCGACCTCGGCGATGCCCAGCCAGGCGGTGCGGCCCAGGAAACGCGGCGGCGGCGCGTCCGGCCACAGCAGCCGGCGCACCGTGCTGCGGATGCCGTCGGCGCCGATCAGCAGGTCGGCGCTGGCCTGGCCGCCGCTCCAGGTCACTGTCACCGCGTCCTGGTCGTGCTGGATGCCGGTGACCTCCGCGCCGGTGCGCACCCATCCGGCGGGCACCGCTTCCAGCAGCACCCGGTGCAGGTCCGCGCGGTGGAAGGCGGTCAACGGGGTCGGGTCGCCGGGGCGGGCGCGTTGCAGATAGCGGCCGTCCGGCAGGCGCAGGTTGCCGGCGGAGTAGGTGGGCACCCCGGCCGCGCGCGCCTGCTCGCCCACGCCGAGCTCGGCCAGCGCGCGCATGGCGTTCGGGGCCTGGGACATGCCGGCGCCGATCTCGCGCAGCTCGGCCGCCCGCTCCAGCACGACGGCCTGCCAGCCGATCCGGTGCAGAGCTAAAGCAGCGGCTAGGCCGCCGATGCCGCCGCCGACCACGATCGCCCGTCCGGTCATGGTGTCTCCTCATCGTCAAGATCGCCTGCGGGTTCGTCGCCGGCATGGTCGTTGTCGGGGCCCACGTTGGCGAGGTTGGCGGGGTCGGCGTGCAGGGGCGGCGCGCCCTTGAACACGCCTGCCATCCATTCGAAGGTGGCGTGCGCCTGCCGGATGCGCGCGGCCCTCCCGTCGTCCGGGCCGACCAGGTTCAGGCCGTCGCGGGTGATGTCGAGGAAGGAGGTGATGCCGGCGATCTGCTGGCGGGCCACCACCGCCCAGGCGTCATCGGCCATCCGGTAGTAGACCGTCCGCTCGCCCGGCCTCGTGCGCCAGGTCAGGAATCCCATGCCGGTCAGCAGTCGCAGGTTGGAGGTCAGCGAGGCGCGGCTGGCGCCGATCGCCTCGCTGATCTGCCCCGCCGACTGCTCCGGCGGATCGCACACCATTAGCCAGCCCAGCACCCGCCCGGCGATCGGCGGCACCCCGTCGCGCGCCAGATACATGGCGACCCGCTCCACCCACTCCAGCAACGGCTCCTGCTCGGTCACGCGGCTCCGCCTCCTCTTGCAGTTGTTTCAGTATGAGCTAAAGTCGCTGTATCAGGATATGCCCCGGCCGGGGCGTGCTGTGGGAGAGCCGGGAAGTCTGGTCGGCCCGCGACGATCCGTCGCGGAGAAACAGGAGGACTCTCCCCGATGTCATCTCGCACCCTGCCGGTGCTGCTCGGCAGCGGCATCGCCGCCGGCGTCCTGGTGCCGGCGCTGCTGTGGGCCGACGGCGCCACCCGGCCCGGCTACAGCCTGTGGCACCACGGCGCCAGCCAGCTCGGCACCGGCGAACGCGGCTGGCTGCAGACGATCAACTTCGTGCTCGGCGGGCTGCTGCTGGCCGCCTTCGCCGCCGGCGTGCGAGGTACTCTTCGGGGTGGGCGCGGCGGCACCTGGGGGCCGCTCTTGCTCGCGGCGACCGCGGCGGGGCTGCTCGTGGCCGGTCTGGTGCCCACCGATCCCGCACTGGGCTACCCACCCGGGCAAGCCACGGCCATCACCGCCAGCGGCCGGATCCATCAGGTGGCCGGATTCCTGCTGTTCTTCGGTCTCAGCGGGGCCGCGTTCGCCCTGGCCCGGCGGCTGGGTGAGACGAGCCGCGGCTGGGCCGTCTACTCCCGGCTGTCCGGCGCCATTGTCATCGTCGCCGCCTTCGCCGCCGGCATCGCCTACCGCCTGGACATCCTGAACCTGTGGCAACCGGCGCCCGCCGGCCTGCTCGAACACCTTTCCCTGCTGGCCGGCTTTTGCTGGCTCATCGCCGTGAGCATGCGCCTTCGGGGTATGGGCCGCTCTCGTCTGCGTGTCCACACCGGCACGGACAGTTCGGGTGCTACGGGATCGCCGCCCGCGGCGCGGTGAGGGCGGCAACTGAGGAGTCCGGCCGCACGATCGTCGGCGACCGCAACCGCGTGTACAGCGCCACAGCAGATGGAGCGGTAGGTGCACTCGGTCCGAAGCCGACCGCCATGCCGACAGCGCACTCGCGTGCGGGCCGCAGCAGCAGAGCGATGCGGCGCATCCCTCAGTAGTCCGACAACTTCTCCAGGCGGGTGACGGCGGCGGCGACACCGTCCTCCGTCACCAGGCGCGCCGCCAGTGTGTGGGCGGCCGGGGCGCGTTCGGACGCGGCGGCGATGGCGGCGGCCAGCCGCTCTGGCCGGAGCCGACGGGGCAGCGGGGGCGGAGCGAGGCCGAGGTGGTGCAGGCGGGCGGCCCAGAACGGCTGGTCACCGAGGAACGGGCGGACGACCTGCGGGACGCCCGCGCGCAGCGCGGCCGCGACCGTGCCGATGCCGCCGTGGTGCACGGCGAGCGCCACCCGCGGCAGTAGCCAGTCGTGCGGTGCCTCCTCGATCACCAGGACGCCGTCCGTCTGCCGTCCCGGCCGCAGCGCGCCCCAGCCGGTGGCCAGCACGGCCCGCCGGCCCGACATCCGGACCGCCTCCAGCACCGTGGCGGCCAGCTCTTCGGGATCGCCGCCGACCGAGCTGCCGAAGCCGACGTACACCGGCGGGTCCCCGTCGGCCAGGAACCGGGCCAGCGGCTCGGGCGGCGTCCAGACGTCGTCGGCGGGCAACGTCCAAAAGCCGGTCGGGTGGGCCGCGGCGGGCCAGTCGCCGGGGGCGGGCAGCAGATGCGGGCTCCACGCGTGCAGCACCTCACCTGCCCTGACCAGGCCGGCCATCGGCCGGTAGGTGCCCGTCAGGCCCAGCTTCTCGCGACGCCAGGTCCGTACCGTCCCGCGGTAGGGGGCCTCGATGGCCGAGGAGATGCGCCAGCTCGCCCGATTGAGCACGGACGGCACCCGTACCGGAAGGATCGAAGAGGAGAAGGCGGAGGTCGGCAGGTAGAGCGGCAGCAGCAGGCCGGCGAGAGCGGGGACGCCGAGTCTCTCGGCGATGTACGGCCCGCCGAGGGACTTGGGATGGTAGACGACCACGTCGAACTCCCGCCGGGCGGCGAGCTCGGCCTGGTCGTCGAGGAGGCGGCGCAGCATCGGCGTGACGGAGCGGGCGGCGGTGATGGCGGCGCGCACGCCCTGGCCCTTGACGGAGTCCTGCAGGGAGAGCATCTCGTCGTTGAGCGGCGCGAACTCCACGCCGCGCGCGGCGGCGAGCGGCGCGAAGCGGCGGGGCGCGGCCAGCAGCGGCCGATGCCCGGCGGCCAGCAGCCCGCACGCCAGGGCCAGGTACGGCTGGACGTCGCCGCGGCTGCCGGCGGTGATCAGCAAGGGTCTCATCGCAGGGCCTTCAGCTCGTCCCATTCGTCCAGCAGGCGGGGGAAGCGATCCATCATGAACGCGTACATGTCGCGCATGAGCTCCAGTCGTCGCCGGCGCTCCGGGTCGTCGCCGACCGCTTTCAGCCCTTGCTCCGCCAGCGCCCGGAAGCCCTCGAACTCGGCCATCTTGGCCCGGAAGGCGCGGGCGAAGACGTCTTCGGCCAGCCGGTAGCGGTCGCGGCGCTCACCCCGCACCCGGAACCGCTCCACCAGCCCCGCCTGCTCGAGCTGCCGCAGCGCGACGCTCATGCTGCTCTTGGCCACCGCCAGCGCCTCGGCCAGCTCCGGCGCGTCCGCGTCGCCGGACTCGGCGGCCAGCAGCCAGCCCATCACCCGCCCGGCCGTGCGGCTCAGCCCGAGCCGCTCGTAGAACAGCCCAGCATCTTCAACGAACCTGACCACACTCACGACGGCGACTATATCGGATTGTTCGGATCGATCCGAACAAGCATGTGGCCGTTCGTGGCGCAGCCGGCTCTCCGCCGCGGTTGTACTGGCGCAACACCGCCGAGGCGTCGGCACCGACGGTATGGACCTGGTCGACACCTCACTCGGCGGCAGCCGCACCCGCAAGAATCTCGAGCTCAGCTCTGCCCGTCCTCGGGCAGGCGCCCCCGGAGCCGGCGGGCCTTGCCGAACCAGGCCGGGACGTCGCGCTCGTCGTCGAAGCCGCGCGCCACCACGATGTCGGTCGAGGAATGCAGCAGGATCGAGGCCACGATGGTGACGGCGACCAGCTGGAAGACCTGCTGGGCGGCGGCGATGCCGGAGCTGAGCACGATCAGGGCGTACACCACCGAGGCGAAACCCTTCGGCCCGAACCAGGCGACCGCCGCCTGCTCACGCACCGACAGCCCCGAACCGAGGAACGACAGCCAGATCGCCGCCGGGCGGGCCAGCACCAGCGCCAAGATCGCGAACAGCCAGCCGGTCCAGCCGACCGAGCCGAGCAGGGCCGGGGTGATCAGCGCGCCGAAGACCAGCAGCGCGGCCAGCTTGAACAGCTCGGTGATGAGCTCGCCGAAATGCTCGAACGATTCGCGCTGCCGCTCGCCGAAGGTGGCCACCGTGATGCCGGCGGCGAACGCGGCCAGGAACAGGTTGCCGTGCGTGGCCTTTCCGAGCGCGAGAACCAGCAGGCCGATCGCCAGTGCGTTGAGCGGCTCGTATGGGGTGGAGGCGGAAAACCAGCGCGTCTGCTCCAGCTTGATCGCCGCCCACGGCACCGCCACTCCGATCACGACGCCCAGGCCCAGCTCCAATCCCAGCTCACCTAGATGCAGGTCCTGCGACCCGGCGGCGATGGCGAGGAAGACCATGACGAAGGGCAGCGCGAGCCCGTCGTTGACGCCGGACTCGACGTTCAGCAGCCGCCGCAGCCGGGGCGGCACCTTCTCGTTGCCGACCAGCGCCGCGGCGAACACTGGGTCGGTCGGCGCCAGGATCGCGCCGATCAGCAGCGACTCGATCCAGCCCAGACCGACCAGGTAGTGCGCGCCCACCGCGGTGATGGCCAGGGTGAGCGGCAGCCCCCAGCCGAGCGCCCGGCCCGGCAGCCGCCACGCGCTGCGCAGCTCCGCCCAGCCCACCCGCATCCCGTCGGTGAACAGCACGGCGAACAGCGCCAGCTCCGCCAGCGTGCCCACCAGCTCATCGCCGGGCGCCAGCGACACCACGCCGAGCGCGCCGTCGCCGAGCACGAACCCGGCAATGAGGAACAGCGCCGCCGTCGACAAGATCGTGCGGTGGGCCAGGCTGGACAGCAGCACGGCCAGTAACAGCATGCCCGCGAACGCGAGCAGCAGCGAGCCCATCAGACGGCCTCTCCTTCGTCATGGGTCGCGGGAGGCAGGCTCTCCGCCGACCGTGGGCCGGTCGCACTCATCGGCTGCCTTTCGCTCCGGTGGGTCAAGTCAGATCAGGCCAGGTAGCGCAGCCACAGGTACGGCGTCACCAGCGCCACGGTGACGACCGTGACGATCAGGCCGTACTTGGTGAACTGCCAGAAACTGATCGGGTGCCCGTTGCGGGCGGCGATGCCGATCACGACGACGTTGGCGGCGGCGCCGACGGCGGTGGCGTTGCCGCCCAGGTCGGCGCCGAAGGCCAGCGCCCACCACAGCACCTGCCCGGGGCCGTCGCTGCCATTGGCCTGGACCAGGTCGGCGACGATGGGACTCATCGTGGCCACATAGGGGATGTTGTCCACGATCGCCGACAGCCCGGCTGAGGCCCACAACAGCACCATCGTGGTCAGCCCGAGCTGTCCTGAGGTGGCTTCCACGGCCAGCCGGGAGACCTGGCCGATCACGCCGGTCTGCACCAGCGCGCCGACCATGACGAACAAACCCATGAAGAACACCAGGGTGGGCCACTCGACCTCGGCGATGGCCTGCTCGGTGGTCACCTTGGTGGCCGCCACCAGCACTCCCGCCCCGAGGATCGCCACCACCGACGGCTCATAGTGCAACACCGGATGAGCCACGAAGGCCGCCATCACCAGCGCCAGCACCGTCAGGCTCTGCCACAGCAACCTGCGGTCGGCGATCGCCTCCCGCTCATCCAGCGCCATGATCTCCTCGGCGCGGGCGGGATCGTAAACGAACGCCTTACGGAACAGCAGCCAGCACAACGCGACGAACACGACCATCAACACGACGACCATCGGCGCCATGTGGACCAAGAAATCGTTGAAGCTCAACCCGCCCCGGCTGGCGATGATGATATTCGGCGGGTCGCCCACCAGAGTGGCCGCGCCACCGATGTTGGACGCCATCACCTCCGCGATCAGGAACGGCACCACCGGCAGCGCCAGCCGCTCACACACCAGAAACGTGACCGGCGCGATCAGCAGCACCGTCGTGACGTTGTCCAGCAACGCCGACGCGCTCGCGGTGATCACCACCAGCAGCACCATCAGCCGGTACGGCCGGCCGCGGGCGCGTTTGGCCGCCCAGATCGCCAGAAACTCGAACACGCCGGTCTGCTTCAGCACCCCGACGATCACCATCATGCCCAGCAGCAGGAACACGACGTTCCAGTCGACGCCGCTGGTCTCGGAGAAGAACGCCGCTCCGGCGTCGGTCGCGTGGATGGCCAGCATGATTCCGGCCCCGCCCAGCGCGGCCGCCACCCGATGGATCTTCTCCGAGGCGATCAGCGCATACGCGCCGAGGAAGACCGCGACCGACAGCCAGGCCAGCACCGTCATGCGGCCAGCACCCGGTCCAGCAGCGCCTGCAGGGTGACCGCGCCCAGCAGCCGCTCCTGCTCCACGACCGCGACCAGCGGGCTGTGCGTGCGCGCCATCAACGCGGCCAGTTCCAGCACGGTGGCGTCCGGATCGGTGACCGGCAGCTCCCGCCGATCAGGTGGTAGCGCCTGGCGCACGGTCCGGTCAGCCAGTGCGGAGGCGAACGCGTCGGCGTGCGCCTCATCCACCACCCGGGCCAGCGCCGGGTCGTCCAGGCAGTAGCCGGGCACGGCCAGGCGCAGCACCTGGGTGCCGGGCAGGATGCTGACCGGCAGCCCGCGCTCGTCAACGACGATCAGGCCGGGCAGGTCCTGGCCCGCCAGCAGCCGGGCAGCCGCGATCACCGGGGTGTCGGCGGTGACGGTCGGGAAGGCGGCAAGCAGGTCACGAGCGCGCACGGCGGGCCCCATTTTCACGGTCGGCGATAAGACTGCCGACCAGACTTCCCGGCGCACCTGCAGAGAACCTATCAACACGCGTCAAGATCAGACACAGTGGGCGTGTACCGGTCAGCAACGTGGCGACCCTGCGATGACACCCCGCTCGGGTCCGAAGCAGCCTTGACATCGGCATGCCGGGCCGGTGGTCATGGGCCGTCATGAGCGGGTGGATAGAGCCCGGCCTGGCGGTAGACGGCGGTGAGGTAGCGCAGCATCTCGGCGGCGTCCGGCGGGTCGGGCTGCAGCACACGGTAGGTGACCGCGCCGGCCATCATGTCGATCAGCACGTCCAGGTCGGTGTCCGGGGCCAGGGCGCCGTCGGCCTGAGCGCGCTGGAGCATCGCGGCGGCCAGTTTGCGGCGGGGCACGATGTAGTGCCTCCAGTAGACGGCCATCAGCGAAGGGTGGCTCACGGCGGAGCCCATGATGCGGGCGACCAGCGCGCGGAAGGCAGGGCTGGCGGCGGTCTCGGCCGCCGCGGGCAGGACGCGTTCGACGAGGTCGCGCAGCGGCAGGGCGTAGACGTCGGCGGCCGAGGGGGTGACCTCGGTGGCGACCCACTGCTCGATGGCCTGGGCGATCAGGTCCTCCTTGGTGCTCCAGCGGCGGTAGAGGGTCGGCTTGCCCACCCCAGCCCGTTTGGCGACCTGTTCGATGCTGATGCCCTCAACGCCGCGCTCGACGAACAACTCCAGCGCGGCATTCAAGATCGCGGTATCGGTCTGGGGGTCGCGCGGGCGTCCGCGTCCCCGGGTGGCACTCACGCGAGGGCTCCATCCAGCCAGCGGGCCAGGTCGGCGGGGCCGCCCTTGCAGGCCAGGTGCGCGTCCGGGCGCACGAGCAAGGCGGGACTGGCGGCGGCACCGTCGACGGGACCGGCGGCGTGGAGCCTGACCACCCGGTCGCCGAGCCGCTGCCGGGCCGCCTCGAAGGCGGCGTCGCACTCGAGGCCGTCGCCGAGCACGGCCCACCTGCCGCGCAGCTCGGCGTGCAACCGCGTCCGGCTGCCGTCAGGGCGCCGGCAGGCCAGGTCGCCGATACGGTCGCCGGGGCGGGGCTTGCGGCCTCGCCCGCCGAGCGGGCCGCGCCGGTAGCTCACCCACAGCTGCGAGGTGGTGTAGGTGGTCCAGCGCTGGACCCACGCCTGGTTGAACACCCGCACCAGCACCTGGTCACGCAGGAACCGGCCGAGCGGGCTGCCCGCGATGTTGACCTTGGTCGCGGCGGTGCTGCCGCGCAACACGGCGGTGGCCAGCGGGCGGCGTTCGGCCTGGTAGGTGTCGAGCAGGCGCTCCGCAGCCGCGCCCTCGGCGACGCCGTGGACGACCAGCGCGAGCTTCCAGGCGAGGTTCTCGGCGTCGCCGAGCCCGGTGAGCATGCCCTGCCCGCCGAACGGGGCGTGCACGTGAGCGGCGTCGCCGGCCAGCAGGACGCGCCCGTCGCGATAGGCGTCGGCCAGGCGGCGGTGCACGCTGAACAGCGACGCCCAGGTGACGTCGTGCAGGCGGATGCCGGGCAGGCCGGTGCGCTCGGGCAGGATCTGCCGCATGCGCTCGGCGATCTCCTCCTCGCTCGGCTTGTCGGCCGAGAAGGCGGCGTCGTAGGCGAGCAGCCGCCACTGCTCGCCCGGCATCGGCATCGCGCCGAGCACGCCGTCGGGGTGCGTCCAGCCGCTGGTGCCCGAACGGTCCAGGCCAGAGCCTGAGCCGGGGTCAAGGCGGCCGTCGACCAGCAGGAACCGTTCGCTGACCTTGACGCCGGGAAAGCCGATGCCGGCCAGCTTGCGCACCGCGCTGCCGGTCCCGTCGCAGCCCGCCAGCCAGCCCGCCCGGACGGTACGGCCGTCGCCCAGCACCGCGGTGACCCCGTCCGCGTCCTGCTGGAATCCGGCCAGCGCCGCGCCCCATTCCGGCCGGCCGCCCAGGTCCGCCAGCCGCTCGCGCAGGTGCGCCTCGACGCGCGCCTGGGAGATCACCATCGGCGGGGCAGCGGTGCCCAGGCCGGGGTCGCCGAACCGGATCCGCATCATCGGACGGTCACCGGCATAGGTGGTGATCGTCATCGCCCGTACCGACTCCTCGGGGAGGTTGACGAGGGCGTCCAGGCGGTCCAGCACTTCCGAGCCGCGGGCGTGCACGAAGTTCGCCCTCGACGTTGTCGCCGGGCCGGCGGCTTTGTCGACCACGCGGACCGTGACGCCGTGCTGCAGCAGCGCGCACGCCAGCGCGAGGCCGACCGGGCCCGCACCCACCACCAAGACAGCAGTCTCCGCTTCCACGGTTCCGACCTCCTATTTATTTAACGAAACGGGATCGTAAACATATAATGCACTTGGACGTGGTTCTGGTCCAGGGGGAACGACGATGGCAGGTCAGGGCTGATGGCAGCTAACCCCTCATGCGATCAGAGACCGCATGCCGCCGAACGCGAGACCGTGTGAACCGACGGGGCCGAGGGGGAGGGAAGTGTGTTCCCCTCGACGGGTGAAGCCGTTGTACGGTGAACCTGGTGCGCCGGGAAGTCTGGTCGGCAAAGGTCCGATACGACGACCCCGGAGACGCAGATGAGCGGTATCCCGCGACAGCACCGTGCAGACGAGATCACAGACGCCACTGCGACGCGAACGGGCCGGCGTGCACGTCGGCTCACCCCCGTGGGAGAGCGGGGTCTGACCCTGGCCCGCGTTGGGGCGCAGACGGTGGAATACCGGATGCACGGCGACGGCCCCGGCACGGTCCTGCTCTTCCACGGCGGCCACATGCGGGCGCAGCTGGCCCTCGGTGAGGACGTCTTCACCGATGCGGGATTGCGGGTGCTCATTCCCTCGCGTCCCGGCTACGGGCGCACACCCTTAACCGGGCCATCGACCGGGGCTGCCCCCGTGACGGACTTCACCGACACCATGGCCCGCTTGTGCCGGAACCTGGGAGTCGATCAGGTGGCCGCGGTGGTCGGCATCTCCGCCGGCGGACGTACCGCTCTGACCATGGCGGCCCGCCATCCCGACCTGGTGCAGCGGGTGATTCTGCAAAGCCCGGTCGGTTTCCTGCCCTGGCCCGACCGGCGCACCCACCTCGGCGGACGGATCCTGTTCCACCCGGCGGTCGAAGCCGTCACCTGGGCACTCGTGCGCGCGGCGATCCGCTTCGCGCCCGGGCAGGCCCTGCGGCTGCTCACCCGCGACCTGTCCCTGCTGCCCGTCGGCCAGGTGCTGGCGCAGCTGAGCGCCGCCGACCGCGCCACGCTGACCGGCCTGTACACCTCGATGCGCTCGGGCCGCGGCTTCGTCGCCGACATGCTCCCGGTGGCCGACTGCACCGCGCATATCAGCCAGCCCGCCCTGGTCATCGCCACCCGCAACGACCGCTCGGTGCCCGTCGCCCACGCCCAATCCCTGACCGCGGCGATGCCACGGGCCGAACTGGTGGAAAGCCGCGCCGACAGCCACATGATCTGGTTCGCCCCCGACTACCCCGCCATCGCCGCCCAGATACGCGCCTTCCTCCTCACCGACCACCACACCGCTGGCGGGCACGTGAACGCCTAGCGGGGCACCGCAGTCGATCGGCGACAGCAATCGCCGACAGCAGTTGCCGGCCAGGCTCCGGCACACCTGCCGGGCAAGCCATCAAGAAGCGTCAAATCAGGCACACAAGAACGACGGTGGAGCGATGCCGGTCATCGAGGTCGACGGGGTCGTCAAGCGCTACCGCGACGTCACCGCGGTCGACGACGTCAGCCTGCATGTCGAGCAGGGGCAGATCTACGCCCTGCTCGGCCTCAACGGGGCAGATCTACGCCCTGCTCGGCCTCAACGGCGCCGGCAAGACCACGCTGATCCGCATGCTGCTCGGCATGATCGCCCCCACCGCCGGATCGGTAAGCGTGCTGGGTGCCGCCGTGACGGCCGGCGAGCGCTCGGCCTGGGCCAGGGTCGGCTACCTGGTCGAGGTACCCGTCGCCTACCCCGAACTGACCGTACGGGAGAACCTGCACCTCGTACGCCGGCTGCGCCGCCTGCCAGGAGGAACCGACGAGGTCATCGAACGCCTGGCCCTCACCCCGTACGCCGACCGCCGCGCCCGCACCCTGTCCATGGGCAACCTGCAACGCCTGGCCCTGGCCAAAGCGCTCATCCACGCCCCCGACCTGCTGATCCTGGACGAGCCCGTCAACGGCCTGGACCCCGCCGGCGTCGTGGAGATCCGCACCCTGCTGGCCGGCCTGGCCCACCAGCACGGCACCACCGTGCTGCTGTCCAGCCACCTGCTGACTGAGGTCGCCCGCCTGGCCACCCGCATCGGCATCATCCACCACGGCCGGCTGCTCGGCGAGCACGACACCGACGCCCTGGAGCAGCACCTAGGGCGCCGCTTGAACATCACCACCCGCGACGACACCAAGGCCCACGACGTGCTCCACGCCCACGACTACCACCCCGGCCCAGCCCCCGGCGGCGGGCTGCTGCTCACCTGCCTTCGCTGCAGCTGAGCCTGCCGGTGACCCCCAGCCGACGCAGGGAAAGCGCCGTCGCACCCGGGTTGGACAACGTCCCACCGTCGAGGTTGACCGATCCGCGGACCTGGGTGGAGTCCAGAAAGACCTCTCCGTTCGCCACAAAACCCGGTGTGAGCCGCAGTCCGCTGCCGATCTCCATCAGCGGCGCGTTCAGCGCGCGTCTTCCCGGATTGGCGAGGCCCGCCTGCGCGAAACGGAGCGAGCCGGCTACGCGGGCTCCGCGCAGAAGGACTTCACCTTCGGTAGAGAAGCCGTCATCGATGCGCAGCCCGCCCTCGACACTGAGTCTCTCCGCGTTCAGGGCGATGCCGTCCGGGTTGGACAGCTGGGCTCCGCTGAAGACGCACCGGCGCCCTATCCGGGCGTCCTGCACGCTCAGCTCCCCCCAGGAGCGGAAACCGCGGGCACACGACAACCCGCCGTCGATGACGACCCCCTCGGCGGTGAGGCTGAAGCCGCCTGACCGCCCGACCCGTGCGCCATCGAGGGTCATCGTCCCGCCGATCCTGGCGCCAACAACGCGTAACTCACCGTCGATGACGGCGTTCGCGCACAGAAGATCACGGTCGACAATCAGGCCGTCGGCATGGACCGCCTGAAGTGCGTGGATCGCTGCGCCGCTGAGATTCAGTGTCCCGGACACGTGGGCCCCGGTGAGCTGGATCGGGCCGGCCATCTCGCAGCCTTCCAGGCGCAGTGCCCCGCGGATCACAGCGTCTACGGCCCGCAGTCCGGGCGCCCGGGAGGCAGCGAGGTCGACCAGGCCAGTGCGGGCTCCGGTGAAGACCGGCGCTTCCTCGAACTCGCACTTGGTCAAGATCAGAGGATGTTGTACCTCGGCGTACGACAGGTCCAATCGGCCGGTGATCCGGGCGCCGGACAGGTGCATGCCGGGCGTCTGCCCTGCAAGGCGTTCCCGGGCGCCGAGCAGCATCCTTGCGATGATCGCAGCCCGAACGGGGGTGCCGGGAAGATCCACAGGGCGCGCTGTGGGAAACGCCTCCCAGAGGGCGAGTTCCGGCTCGGACAGATCCTCGATGATCACAGGGGCACTCCTGGAAGGTCGCACGCGTCGGCAAGGAGAGCCTCCAAGGTCACCACCTGTCTTAGCAACCTTTATGCCCGGCCCATTCGCGTATTGAAGACCTTCTCGTTCGCCTTGGCCTCGGCGATGATGTCGGCCAGCGTGCGCTCGCCCACCACCGGATACAGCGCCTTACGGACGATCTCCTCCGGCAGCTCCAGCGCCGCAGTGGCCAGTTTCACCAAGATGTTGTTCTTGCCCTGCACCCGCCGGAACTCACCGTTGAGCTCGCCCTCGGCCTTCTTCTCCGCCCGCACGCTGATCTTGTGGACGAGGTGGATCAGCAGCTCGGCTAAGACGTCGGTGATCTCGGCCTGCCGCACGTGGCAAAGCGCAGCCAGCAAGGTGATGCCCATCGGCACCTCCGCCGCCTTGAAGTCGGAGGGGTACAGCTTCATCGCCCGCGCCCGCCAGCCGGCCACGACCTTCTCCGAGACTCCGTCGAACAAGGTGGCCGGCAGGTCGATCGCCTCGACCCGATCCAGCTTCACGATCTCAGCCAGCAGCGTGTCCAGTTGGAAGGAGCCCGGATCCTCCTTCAGCTCCTGCAAGAACGCGCGCCGCCGACCTTCATCAGCGGCTGCTGCGGTGGCGGCCTGAGTCCGTCCCTCCTGCTCAGCAGCGCCCTGGCTTGAGGCCGAATCCTCACAGGTCACAGTGGGCGGAGGCGGGGGCGCGGTGATGACCTCCTCCAACTTGCCCACCGACTCCAGCGACAAGCGCTCCAGGGTGGTGTGGGTGAAGTTCCGCTCGGACATCGCCTCGGCGGTGCTCAGAACGCGTTCGATCCGGGTCGTCTTCGGTGGCTCGATCCGGTCCTCGCGGCAGCGCGTCAGCAGCGCGCCGCGCAGCCGGTCCCGCGACATCTCTACCGGGCAGATCTTGGTGGCCAGCCAGTCGGCGAGCTTGTCCTCATCGCCCAGCGTCGGCTCACGGAAGTCGTGGAACTCCCGGACCTGCGCCCGGTGGTCCTTGATGGTGCGCCCCGACCAGTCGTATGAGGCGAACAAGGCCGCCTCGACCTTGACTTGCCCGGCCATGAAGTCCACCGCGGCCCGCGGGGTGTCCTCGCGCCGGGGAAAGCGCGCCTCCAGCTCGAAGAACTTCAGCATCAACGCGAACCCCAGCCGCGTCGTTCCGGACTTGTTCGCCAGTAAGGCTGACTCCTCCTCATCCAGCGTCCAGCACTCGATCAGGTCCTCTAGCTCCCACTCGCGCCGCATGCCCCGCACCCCTACTTCTCCGCGATCTCGCTGAAGTCAGGAGAAACATGGTTTGTAACCGTTCGGCTACCGACCGGTATAGCGGACCCGCGATCATGACGTACCGGCTTTGAAATGCAACACTCCGTCACATTCCCCTGCATCGGGGCCGGCCATCGGCCTACCAACTACCCAAACAGTGATTACACTGAGTTACTTTGCCCCTGCTGGCGCCGACCCGAGTGAGGGGCCTTGTTTGTCGATGCCTTCTACGACCGGGCAACGGCGTCCAGGTTCACCACGCGGACGCCGCCGTCCTGCGTCCAGAAGATGACACCGCTTCCTGACGGGGGCCCGGACTGATGGAAATCCAACGGATATGGTCCTGACCTCCGGAATCCATGGGACGGGCACGGCCGCGAACGCTCGCGCCACTAGCGAATTCACCGCGCGCTCCTTAACCGGGCTCGCGTTCAGCTTCCTGGAGTTGCTGCCACTTCGCCATCGACCGCTTGATCTCCTCGCGTACGAACGCGAAGAACCGTCGGGTCTCGTCCAGCCGCCGTCCGGCGGGAGAGTCGGGACCCAAGACCGCGATGCCCTCGCCGGCGCCTTCCTGCAGCCGGACCAGCACAGGGTCGGACTGGCTGATGTAGTGGCTCCAGGTGTGCTCGTGGATGCGGCAGAAGTCGTGTCGGCTACCGGGTTCGCGGCCGCGTTCGACCAGCCGCACCTGCACCAGGTACTTGACCGCCCCCGAGATCGCTGACGCGCCGACGCCCAGTCGCTCGGCGAGTTCGGCGGCCGACAGCTTGCCGGAGTCGGTGACCAGCAGCGCGGCGTATACGCGCGAGGCCATCCGGGGCATGCCGGATTCGACCATGATCTGCGCGAACCGTTCCTGGTAGCCGGCAATGGCATTCTCGTCCCCTCGTGTCACCGAAGCTCCCTATCTGCCCTTGATTGTTGAAGTGTCCGCGAACTTCACGAAATTTATGAAATGAGTCTAGTGTAGCTGTATGGGAGACACGGAACTCGTCGGAGTGCAGCAGGCCCTAAGCCCCGTCCTCAAGGCCAAAGCGCTGGACAACCGACTACCGGACCCGATCCTCGGTGACGAGTACGCCGAGCAGGCGATGCGCCGCCTCGACCCCGGCTACGACAAGCGCAGATTCGGCACCAGCCAGATGGGCCTCGTCGCCGTGGTGCGCGCCAAGGCCCACGACGACTGGGCGCGAAGCTTCCTCACCGATCGCCCTGACGCGGTGGTGCTGCACCTGGGCTGCGGTCTCGACGCCCGGGTGTACCGGATCGACCCGCCCGCCACCGTCGACTGGTATGACCTGGACTATCGATCCGTCATCGACCTGCGGCGGCAATTCCTGCCGCCACGCGAGCACTACACCCTGATCGACTCCAGTGTCACCGACCTGACCTGGCTGGAACGCATTCCCCGCGGCCGGCCGGTGCTGATGATCGCCGAGGGATTGGTGCCCTATCTGACCGAGACTGACGTCCGGCGGCTGCTGGTCAGCGTCGTCGATGCCTTTCCCGCTGGACAGATACAGTTCGACACGGTGGCAGTCTGGGCGTGGCGCACCTCGAAATGGGATCCCACGCTGCGCAAGTACGGCGCCCAGTTCCACTGCGGCTTCAACGACCCGGCAGAGCTGGCCGATTGGCACCCGCGGCTCGAATACGTCGATGAGGCGCCGATGAACGACTCGCCGGTGCTGATGGCCAAGGCGCCCGCGAATGTACGCCGCATGTACCGCATCATGAATCTGCTGCCGGGCATGAAGCGGTCCACCCGCATCGTGCGGTTCCGCTTCTGACACGGGCCGCGCCCGTCTGTACGTGTGAGATCGACTCACGGGAGGCTGGCACGATGCGGAAACTGATCTTCGGCATGAACGTGACCCTGGACGGCTACATCGCCGCGCCCGGCGACGACCTCGGCTGGAGCGGAGGGGACGGACCGGACTCATCGCCGAGCGCCGAGCTGTTCCAGTGGTGGTACGAACAGATGCGGGCGAGCGAGCTGTCGCTGTACGGGCGCAAGCTGTGGGAAGCGATGAGTTCCCACAGGCCGACCGGCGACCAGCAGCCCAACGCCACCCAGGCGGAGATCGAGTTCGCGCGCCTGTGGCGGGACATGCCGAAGGTGGTGTTCTCATCGGCGATCGACAAGGTCGACTGGAACACCCGCCTGATCACTGGCGACGCGGTCGCCGAGATCACCCGGCTCAAGGCCGAGGTCGGCGGCCCGATGGACATCGGCGGCGCGACGCTCGCCGGGGCGGCCATGCGGGCCGGGCTGATCGACGAGTACGCGATCGTCACCCATCCGGTCCTGGTGGGCGGCGGCACGCCGTTCTTCACCGCGCTGGACAGCTGGGTGAACCTGAACCTGGTCGAGACGCGGACATTTCCCGGCGGCATGGTGATGACGCGATACGAGAGGAGGCGATGAGCACGGGCCACATGCTCGGCTCGTCAGGCCAGGTCGAAAGCCTTCCTGGCGTGCTCACCGTGACCATCGGCGAGCGTTTCGAGTGAGCTGTTGACCGACTCGCTGAAGATGAGAACAAACGGTGCCGCCTGCCCGTGCGCTGGACTCGTCGACGATGCGTACTTGTCTGATCACAGCGTCGCGGGCAGGCTCAGCCATGGTTTGTCGGTGGCGTCGAATCCGGTGAGCTCGGCGATCTTCCCGTCGACGATGTGCAGGACCGCGATGGCGAACAAACGGTATTCCGGGTCGCCGGGGCTGCGGAGGTACAGCACGGCGGCAGGCATGCGGTTGACCGTCGTGGCGATGCAGCGCCAGTCGTCGTAGCCGCGCTGGAAGAGCCCACTGGAGACCCAGCCGTCCACCGCGTCCTTGGCCGTGACGACCAAGGTGCCCGGATCGGGCAGCATCGTGAAACGCAGGTCGTCGCGCAGCAGGGCCATCAGCCCGTCGAGGTCGTTGCGCTCATGGGCGTCCATATACGACTTCACCACGCTGCGCTCGTCATCCGACAGCTCGCGCGTGGCAGGGCTCCGCCAGTCGAGGCGACGGTCGGGCAGCTGCTCGCGCATCGTCACGCGCGCCCGCTGCAGCGCGCTGGTCACCGATGCGACGGTCAGTTCGAGGGCGATGGCGGCCTTCGACGCCGGCCAGCCGAGGACATCGCGCAAGATGAACACCGCCCGCTGTCGCGGCGGCAGATGCTGCACGGCGACGATGAACGCCAGCTCGATCGTCTCCCGCGCCACCACCGATTCCTGCGGGTCCTCCGGGAGCATCCGGTCCGGGTAGGGCCGCAGGTAGTGCACTTCCGAGCCCCCGCCCGGCAGCTCGGCAGGCACGGGTGTGCGGTCGTTGCGCTTCTCCAGGAAGTCAAGGCAGGCGTTCGTCGCGATCCGGTACAGCCAGGTCCGCAGCGCAGCGTGACCCTTGAACGACTCCCGCTTGTTCCACGCTCGCAGGAACGTCTCCTGCGTCATGTCCTGGGCGTCCTCGTAGTTGGCGAGCATCCGGTAGCAGTGCACCTGCAGCTCACGCCGGTGGCGCTCCGTGATGAGTGCGAACCGCGCCGTGTCGCCTGAGCGGACCGCCGCGATGAACGTGGCCTCGTCGGCGCCCAGCAGTCTGGCGTCGGTCATGGTCATCAATCCTTCCACCGGTGCGAGAGGGCTGACAGAACTGACGGCGTGGCGGAGGATTTCTGATCGGTGAAGCCGCTGACACTGGGCCGTTCGCCAGACCGGATGGGTCGGGGTCGATCCAGGGTACGTGCTCCGGGTCGGGCACACCCTCGATGTCGAGGTGGGGCCAGCACGGCCAAGCGTTGGTTTCGGCGCCTGCTACTTAGGGGCCGCATCGGCGCGCCTCCGACCACGATGCCAAACCAGACGCCGCCTCGGCGAGGTCAGTCACCCGCGCGGCCTCGCCGAGGTCGGACAGGACGCCTAACCGACGGTTCAGACCGGCGGTGGCGCGCTCACAGCGTCGCGCTGAGCTTGGAGTTGCTTCATGTCGGCGCGCTCCTCGGCCTCGCTGGCCGGACTCCAGCTGAGCAGCTCGCGGTCCGACCGCGAGGTCATCGCGCCACCGCCCTTTCCTGGACCACTCTTAGGCTTAGTCTTAGGCGGCACGGCTGGAATCTGCACGACCTGCGCCATTCCCGACTCACCCACGCCGGCGAGGACGGCGCTTCCCCGACGACCGCGTCTGACCGTTCTCACCAATGGGAACCCCGAGCAGCAGCGTGCCAAGCTACGTGAACGCAGCCGCCCTCGCCGGGCTCACCGGCATCTGGCTGGACCGCGGCATCTACTTCGTCACCGGTGGACCATCGCCGACACCAGACAAGACGGTGCTCCGCATCGAACGGCTCACCGACCTCCCCGACCACCTGCCACGCACGAACGCCTGACCGATTTCACGGGCGAGAAGCGGATCTGGCCCTACCTCGCTGCCGACAACGGCCGCCGCTCGCCGCAGGCCAACGTCAGGACAGCGCAGGCCAGACGGCGATGGCCTCGTTGCACGGGAAGATGCCCGACCACGCCGCTGAGGAGCCGTTGTACGACCCGCAGGTGAAGAAGCTCCGCGTCAGCGCTTGCCGAGGACGCAGAACTCGTTGCCCTCCAGGTCGGCCAGGACCGTCCACGGCACATCGCCCTGGCCGACGTCGCTGTTGGTGGCGCCCAGTGCCCGCAGCCGGGTCACCTCCGCCTCCTTGTCGTCAATGGGGTACGGCAGCAGGTCGAGATGGACGCGGCTCCGCATGGTCTGCACGCCGGGGGAGCGAAGGAACTCCAGATACGGCCCGACGCCCTCGGCGGAGCGCAGCATCGCGTGATCGTCGCTCACTTCGTGCAGGGTCCAGTCAATCGCCTGGTCCCAGAACCGGGCCATGGCTCGCGGGTCCGCGCAGTCGACCACCACGGCGGCGATGGGCCCGGTGTCCCGGTAGATCTCCCGAGGCTCCAGCACGCAGAACTCGTTGCCCTCCGGGTCGGCCAGGACCGTCCACGGGACGTCGCCCTGGCCCACATCGGCGGGTGTCGCGCCGAGCTCTTTCAGGCGCGCGACCAACTCGGCCTGATGGGCCGCCGAGGTGGTGGCGAGTTCGAGGTGCACGCGGTACTTCACCGTTTCGGGGTCCGGGACGGTGACGAAATCGATGTAGAAGCCGGCGGGGTCCGGCCAGTCCAAGCCCTCGGGTTCGAGGTTGGTCACGCCGGGTCCCTCGCTGGACATACCCCAACCGAGCGCGTCCGCCCAGAACCGGCCGAGCGTCGAGTCATCCCGAGCCTTAAAGTTCACCTGAACAGGTCGCAGTGCCATGCCGCCCATCGTAGGCCCAGGTAGATGAGGGACCGCGCCTCACCGCGCTCGCCGGGAATCGGGCTGCAGCCATGCTCACGCCCGAGGACTACGCCGCGGCGATGGACCAGCGCGGCCGCCGTGGCCTGGAACGGGCACCTGTCCGCGCTGACCTCGTCACCGCCTGGGCCGGGCGGCGGGAGATCCTCGCCACCAACCCGGAAGGCCGATGGGAGCGGCGTAAGCCCGCCCGCCGCGGCGACTGCTCGATCCCGCGCTCCCGCCTGGACAAGCTGTTCACCGACAACCAGCGCGGTCTGCGCGAACGCGTTCTGTGGCGGATGCTGTACGAGACCGCCGCCCGCGCCGAAGAGATCCTTTCCCTCAACATCGAGGACCTGTAGCTGGAATTCCGGTACGGCCGCGTCACCTCCGAGGGCGGCGCCAACGAGTGCGTGCACTGGGCCACCGGCACCGCCCCATCCTGCCCTGCCTGCATCCCCCGTAGGTTCGTGAATTCTGGAGGGTCGTTGAGCGAGAACTGAAGGGTGCTGAAGGGTGAGGGCCGACGGAAAGCTAATTCGGACGCGCTCGTTGATGATCGATCGGCTGCGGTTCGACGACTGTCATCGTTCCATGCTCGCAGGCAGGCCCGGTGGAGAACCACGAGGGCGTTCGGGCCCCTGCTGGCAGCAGCGTTGCTCCCTTTTGTCCATAATCGCGGGGTCGAATGACCCCTCCCGGGAGCGGGCCGGGCCGGCCGGTCAGGCGTTGAAGATGGCCTCGGATCGGTCGCGGTTTTCGTGCAGGTCCCAGTACAGGGGGGCGATCTGCTCGGGCGTGGCCGTCGGGCTGCCGTCCGGGCCGCCCCCGCCGATCCAGACGTTGATCGCCACGTGCGCGGCGTGCACGCCGCTGCCCGCCAGCTCCTTGTTGAGGTTGATCACCCAGTTGCGCAGAGCTGCTTGGGCCGGATTGACGTTGCCGAACATCGGCACCGGGTCCACAGAACCGCCGCCCGCGGTGAACAGCAGGGTTCCGGCGTCCGCCTCGCGCATCGCGGGCAGCACCGCCTGGGCCGCCGTGATGGCGCCGTAGAAGGCGTACTCGATCATCGGCTGCAGATTGTCCACCGTGACCTCCGAGGGAGCGGCCAGGGTGAGGCCGGGCACCGGTGAGTGCGGGGCCGGCGAGTACTCCAGTACGTCGATGCCGCCGAAGCGCGCCTTGGCCGCGTCCAGGGCATCGGTCAGTGAGGCGCGGTCGAGGATGTCGGCGGGGAACGCGGCGGCCGTGATGCCTTCGTGGCCGAGCTGGGCGACCAGCGTTTCCAGCTTCTCCTTGGTACGGGCGATCAGAGCGACGTCGAAGCCGCGGTTGCCGAAGGTGCGGGCGATGGCCAGGCCCATGCCGGGGCCGGCGCCGACGATGGCGAGAGTGGGCACGTGAGGTCTCTTTCGTGTTGTGACCGCCGGGACATGCGGAGAGCGGACGCCCGGCTGGCGGGTGGATCAGGTGTCTAGATCAGGCGTGGGCGACGTGGTCGGCGGGAACCGCGCAGCCGTCCTGGCCGCAGATCGCCGCGTCGTTGTCGGCGACGAGAACGGTCGGGTGGGTCTCGTCCCAGACCTGGCGCAGGATGCCGAGCAGGGTGTCGGTGTCCTGCGCTCCAGGAAGGGCGTATCGGCCGTCGACCACGATGTACGGCGTGCCGGTGGCCCCCAGACGCTGCGCCGTCTCCATGTCGTCCTGGACCTGCCGCCCGAAGCGGCCCTCGGTGAGCACGCGCCGGGTCTTCTCGCGCTCCAGGCCGATCTCGTCGGCCAGGCCGAGGAGATCGTCGAGGTCGAAGACGGGCCGAGCCTGGCCGAAGTAGGCCCGGAAGATCGCGTTCCACGCGACGCGGTTCTTGCCCTCCGCCGAGGCGTGGGCGAGGAACTCGTGGGCAAGCCGGGTGTTGCCGACCTGATGGTCCAGCACCCGGTAGGGGCTCAGGCCCTCCTGCTCGGCCATCGCCTCGATCTGGCGGGTCGACGCCTCCAGGCGGGCGCCGGCCAGGCCGTACCTCCGCAACAGGACCTCGCGGACGCTGATCGTGCTGCCGACGGTGAAACCGTCGCTCAGCGGGAACGAGCGGTGGATCACTTCCACCTCGGCGCCGTGCTCGAACCGCTCCACGGCGCGGTCCAGGCGGTGGCTGCCCAGGCCGCACCAGGGGCAGGCGATCTCGGACCATATCTCGACTCTCATGGCGCACCTCGAATTCCTACTTTTTGTGCGTAGCGCCATGATGGACCAGTATGGAAGGCCGTACAAAAGGCACATCGATGTGCGTGCCGGAAGGGAATGTGCGCCATGGACGTCGCAGCCCGGTCAGGTGCCGCAGCAGACCGAGGACCGTGCGCCGGCATCCCCGCCGAGCAGATGGACTTCATCCGCCAGGTATTGGACCGCGTCGGGGATAAGTGGAGCCTGCTGGTGATCGCCGCACTTGAGGCCGGCCCGCTGCGCTACACCGACCTGCAGCGCGACGTCCCCGGCATCTCACAGCGGATGCTCACCCTTACCGTGCGCCAGCTCCAGCAGGACGGCTTGGTGACCCGGACCGCCTACGCGGAGGTGCCGCCGCGTGTGGAGTACGCCCTCACCCCCCTGGGCCACAGCCTCCACCACATCGTCACGTCCCTGATCACCTGGGTCGCCGACCACCACGACCAGATCCGCGAACACCGGGCCCACACCGCCACCAGGCCCTGATGCCCGACCCGTTTCGGATGCCTTCGGTGTCATGGGGCACATCCTCCTGATGGTGGGCTCAGCTGCCTGGTGGTGCTGCCGTTCGGCAGAGGTGATGCGAGTGGCGTACACCCGGTAGGCCTTGCGCGGCCGGGTCGGTGCCGTCGACGAGGGCAACGCTTTGCTCCAGCGCTGCGCGGTGGAGCAAAGCGGGGCCGCGAGGCGCACCGAGTGGCCCTGGCCGCGAGGGATGTCCTCGGAAGCGGCGGGATGTAGGCGCTCATCGCGGAGGAGTCGCGCGGCGCGCCGCGTCCGCTCCATCCGCGCCCGACCCCCGCCGCCCGAAAGGCGCTCCAATATCTGCGGGACAAGCACGCGGAGGAACGCCGCGCCGCGGATCACCTCTACGGCGCCATCGGGGTGGCGGCCGCGGCATCCTATGCCGGGGCGGGCTGCTGGTCGACGCCATGGGCGCGCCGTACACGCTGATGGTCGCGGGAACGGGTGGTCTGGCGTCCACATTGCTGGTGGCCGTCATCTTGCCGTGGGCCGTAGGTGCCCATATTCGCCTCCCGCATTCGCCTCCCGCCCAAGCCGGCGCTGGAACGCTCGCAGGCCGAGGAGTGATCCGGCGCCCGGGGGCGGGTCGCGACCGCGATCACCGGCCTGTACGCATGCCCGCATATAGCTAGTCCAGGTCTAACTATAGACTTGGACTAACTTTTGTCTTAGTCTAGGTATGGGAGGCATGATGTCACTGCGCGAGATGAAGAAGGAGCAGACCAGGCAGCTCATCGCCGACACGGCGTGGCGCCTGTTCGCCGAGCAGGGCTTCGACGACGTCACCGTCGCCGAGGTCGCCCGTGAGGCACAGGTCGCCAAGGCGACCGTCTTCAACTACTTCCCGACCAAGGAGGATCTGTTCTACGCGCCGTTCGACGCCTTCGGCACACGGTTGATCGAGGCGATCGCCGGGCGGCCTGCCGGAGAGTCTGTGCTCATGGCCTTCCAACGCTTTCTGCTCAACGCCAACGGCCTGCTCGACCAGGTGGAAGCCGGAGACGAGGCCGCTCTGCAGGCGGCACGGACGGTCGCCCGTGTGATCGCCGGCAGCGCCGCGCTGCAGGCGCGCGAGCAGCAGGCGATGAAACAGCACACCGACTCCCTGGCGCGGCTCCTGGCGACGGAGACCGGGGCGGCGGAAGACGATCCCGGTCCTCAGGTGGCGGCGAACGCGCTGATGGGAGTGCACCGCACCCTGACCGAGCACGCGCGCCGCCGCATCGCCGAGGACCGGACCGCCCGGCTCGGCACCGACATCCGGACCCTTTGTGTGCGGTCCTGCGCCCTCCTGGAACGCGGCCTGGCCGACTATGCCCCGGCCCTGCCCCAGAGCTGAACGTTCGGCGCCGCACACGAACAAGCACCCCTTACCTGTCCCTGGAAATGGAGACGCCACCATGAATCCGCGCGCCTTACCGAGGTTCCTGGCAGCAACGACCACGGCTTTGCTCATCGCGGTATTGGGCACACCCATCCCTGCCGTCGCCGCGCCCGGTCCGGTGATCGAACCGGTACGTGAGTGCGGCGACGAATTGGAGCAGCGTTTCGACCTGCCCGGCGCGACGACCCATGTCACGAGCGCCGAGGAGGTCCAGGCGAACGACCAGAGCGAGCCGGCCTACTGCGACGTGCACGGCTACGTCGAACCCGCGGTGACCTTCCAGCTCAGGCTACCGTTGCAGACGTTCACGGGCCGTTACGTGCAGCATGGCTGCGGCGGATTCTGCGGGCGGATCTCGAAGCTGCCGTTTCCCGACTGCGGAGGCGATCTCGGCGGGGACGTCGCCATCGGAGCCACTAACGACGGTCATGTGTCGCAAGGGCTGGAGGAACAGTGGGCGGCGAACAACCAGGCGGCGCGGAACGACTACTTCTATCGGGCGCCGCATGTGCTGTCGGTGGCGGCCAAGCGGATCATCACCGAGTTCTACGGGACACCGCCGAAGCGGTCCTACTTCAGCAGCTGCTCCAACGGCGGGCGGGAGGGACTGCTACTGGCCCAGCGCTATCCTCACGACTTCGACGGCATCATCGCCGGCGCACCGGCCCACGCCATGGGCCCGCTGTTCGGCGTCTACGCGCCCTGGCTGGCCCGGACGAACACCGCTGCCAACGGTGAGCCGATCATCACAAGCGACAAGCTGCCCGCGTTGCACAAGGCCGTGGTGGCGGCCTGCGATCGGCGTGATGGACTGGCCGATGGACAGATCGATGATCCACGCGACTGCCGGTTCGACCCGGTGCAGGTACAGTGCCCGGCCGGCACCGATCAGCCGCACTGCCTGACGCCGCGTCAGGTCGCGGTCGCCCGCGCCTTGTACGCAGGGCCGAAGGACCCGAACGGGCGCCGGCTGTACCCCGGCTGGCAAACCCACGGCTCCGAACTCGGCTGGGACGGGATCATCACGCCCTCTGCCGGACTGGGCGGTAACTCGTTCGCCGCATGGCTGGGGGACAACTACCTCAAGTATGTCGGATTCCCGATCGGCACCCCGCACTCCTCGCTGGCCGAAGCCTCCTTCACCGCGGCCGAGTTCCACCGGCTGACCGCCGAAGGCGTCAAGGGCAACGCCATGAGTCTCGATCTCGGCGCGTTCCGCCGGGCCGGAGGCAAGCTCATCTTGTGGCACGGCTGGGCCGATCCTCAGCTGCCGGCCACCGCGACGGTGGACTACTACCAACGGCTGTCCGAACGCAACGGCGGCCTGCGGGAGACCCAGCGGTGGGCGCGGTTGTTCATGGTGCCCACGATGTCGCACTGCGGCGGCGGCTACCGGCTGAGCGAGTTCGACCCGCTCCGTGAGCTTGTCGCATGGGTCGAACGGGGCGCGGCGCCCGACCGGGTCATCGCCGTGGGCAGGGACGCGCAGGGCGCGGTCTCCCGGTCACGACCGGTCTTCCCCCATCCGCTGGTGGCCACCTACGACGGCACCGGCAGCATCGACCACGCGGCCAACTTCGTCCCCACACCACCGCGGCGTCCGTCATCGGACACCATCCGCTGGATCGGCAGCCACCTCCACGAGCTGCCCGGACCCGTAGCGCCCTAGCCTGGGCCTCTCCGTCTTGGTGGCCCGGTGCAATCTCCCTGCCGGCGGCACTTCCCTTCGGAGGCAGCCCAGCTGAAGTCCATCTCCCTTGCGTCGCCCTCCCGGACCCCACAAGATGAGGGCCGCAATCGCTGGACCACCCGCTGGCGGGGGAGGGCGAAGCCGCTCGGCCCTACGTATGCGGCTCGATGAGTTCCACCTCAGTGTTGGTCCCTGCCACGGGACCGTTGCCACATGCTCGACTATCACGGCAGCCCGTGGCGGGACACGCATATCTCAAGATCGCAGAGTCACACCGCGATCGCACTACGCACAGCGCCTCTAAAGCCGTTCTAAAGCCCGGAAGAAAGAGACCATGTCAGTCTCCGACGGAAGCACCGGAACCGAACCAAGAAGAGCGAGCGGGTTACAGCTACTACGCGACAGCACTGGATTCCGCTCACTGTGGTCGGCACGAGTCATCTCGGTGGGCGGTGACGCGCTCAGCCTTGTCGCGCTGATGCTCCACGTCGCCGACACCACGGGGCAAGCGATCGCGGTCTCACTGCTGCTGCTCGTCGGCGATTTCGTTCCCTCACTTCTCAGCCCGATCGCCGGCGCGATCAGCGACCGTTTCGATCTCAAGCGGGTGATGATCGCATGTGAGCTGGCGCAGGGGATGGCGCTCCTGCTCATCGCTCTCTCGTTGCCGCCGCTCCCTCTGCTGCTGGTGCTGGTCGGGCTGCGCGCGATTGCGGGACAGGTGTTTCTGCCGGCCTCACGCGCGGCGATACCGGGACTGGTACGAGACAAGGACCTGGAGACCGCCAACGCCACGCTGGGCTTCGGCACCAACTCGGCCGAGGCTCTCGGGCCGCTGGCCGCGGCCGCACTATTTCCCTTCGTCGGAATACGGGGCGTGCTCCTGGTCGACGCCGCCTCCTTCCTGCTTGCGGGCGCGGTACTGCTCAGGCTGCGGTCGCTTCCCCCAGCGCCCTCCCCGGAAGGAACGAAAGCCTCGCTCCTGGCTGATGCGAAGTGCGGGCTCGGCTACATCAGGTCAGCCAAGGTGGTCCAGGTCATCGCCCTGGGCTTCTGCGCCATCGTGGCCTTCAACGGAGTGGACGACGTCGCCTTGGTGCTCCTGGCCACCGAATCATTCGCGGCCGGCGAGTCGGCAGTCGGCCTCCTTCTGGGCGCCGTCGGCATCGGTCTGCTCCTCGGGTACGCGCTGACGGCCCGTTACAGCGCTCGAATGTCGCTGGTGACCCTGCTGGTCGCCGGCTTCGCGGTGAACAGCGCCGGCAACCTCCTCACCGGGCTGGCCTGGGCCGTCGCCGCCGCGTTCACGACCCAGTTCATCCGCGGATTCGGTATCGCGGCGATGGACGTGGCCACCAACACCATGCTGCAGCGCCTGGTCCCTCAAGGAATGCTCGGCAGAGTCTTCGGTAACCTCTATGGAGCAATCGGAGTAGCCGCCGCGCTGTCATATATAGCGGGCGGGTTCCTGCTGGACGCCACCTCAGCACCGACAACGCTTCTCATCGCGGGTGGCGGTGGCCTGCTGACCACCACGCTTGTCGCATTGACGCTGCCAGGAGTGCTGCGCAAGCACACTGCCGGCCAGGACAAGGACGCCACCGAAACACAGGGCGGCACGCAGTGACGATCTGCCGGACCCCGATCGGTGAGCGCCACCTCGCCCCTGTGCGGTGTCGGAACCTCGAAGCCACGAGCGAGCTGCGTGAGGTGACACAGGGCGTGGATGAGGTCGCCCAGGAGAACGCGGCTGCTCTGGTCCGCGCCGTCCGTCATCTGGCTCACCTGGGCTACGACCAGTACGCCGATCTCGGATGCGGGAGGCCGATGCAAGGCATGGACGCGCTCAACCTGCCGGATCTGGCCGATCTCGCCGAGGAGATCCAGTCCGGCTGCCAGTGGCTCGCGCTGGACTGCGATGAGCTCGACCTGGCCAAGCCGCTCGTGGTCTTCCTGGGCGCGGTGCTGCACTTCGTCGTACCTCACGGCCGGATGCTCAGCCGGTTCTGATGCGGGTAGGCGCCAGTCTATTCGATCGACAGCGGCAACCGGCCCAGCTCGCGCACCAGCTCGACTGGCCCGCCCAAACCCTCAGACTCGCCGACGCCCGCGCGCCGGACGGCCCTGATCACACGTCCGGCACAGCTCGCCAGGCCGCGCCCCCACCGGCGCAGGTCCACGACATGAGCACCGTCTGCCCGCAGCGGGACAGGGCGGCACCCCCCGAGCGCTACGACTGCGAGCGCGGTCGGCGGCTGATGACGGCGGCGGCCAACGCCGTGGTGCAGGGGGGTCGACGCCAAGCCCGCGGCCGAGGTGATGATGGCCGACGCTCACGGCCCCTACCGCAACATCTTGCCCGAGCACCTGGACCGGCGGACCCGGCTGGTCCGCGGCAAGCCCTGCGAGCTGGTTATGATCGCGGACGGTGGCCAAGATTGGGCAGGCATGGGTGATGGTGTCCGGTTGCTGCCGTTCCTGCGCGCAGATATGGGCTGGGTTGCGCAGAGCCAGCTGGTGACCTTGCGAACCGTTGGTGGAGCCGGCTGTCCGGGTACGGCCGCGCCGCGCCGTGTCCGTCCACCCAGTAGCCGGCGGCGCCGGACCGTGAGGCCCGGCGCCGCCGCGGGTGGCCAGGTCAGTCGCGCGTGGAGCCGCCCGTGGCCGATGTGTTCAGCTGCGCGCTCGTCCGGCCGGTGAGCTCCTCGAGGGAGACGTTGTGCCGCGACCCGTCCTGGAGGATTGCCGTGACGCTCTTGACGCCGCCACGAGGTGAGGCGTTCTCGCGCTCCTCCGTCGTCGGCGCGTCCGGCCACCAGGCCGCGAAGTAGCCGCCGGTGACGGTCGCGGTCACGCTGCCTTTCGCCTCCGTGGAGAGCTCCAGACCCAACACGCCGGCACCGACCCGGCCGGTCACGATACGCACGCTCTCCTCACTCGTGCTCATGACCGCGCCGAGGGCGGCCCGCGCCGACCCCGCCGGAACCGGCGGAAGCGGTTGTGCGTCGGGCCCCGGCGTGCTGCCCTGCGAGGCGATGAGGTCGCCATCGCGGAGCAGGCAGGTGATCTCGGCCAGGTGGCTGCTGCCGTCGTTGACGTAGACGAGCGTCCATGGCCCCCGGCCCTCGGTCACCACGGGGCGGAAGCCGAGCTCGCGCCCGGTTGTCCTCTTGGCGGTGTCCTGGGCGCTGTCGAGGCACTTCTCCTGGGCGTCGGCGGCCCGGTCACCGCTCACCATGTGCGGAGTCGCGGTCCACGCGGCCATCGCCGAGCCGCCGCCGAACACGCCGGGCAGCAGTAGCGCTGCCGCGATGCCGGCGGCCACCCCTCCGCCGACAGCGGTGACACGCCCGGCGGTGAGCAGGCGAGGGCTGCTGCTCGTCGGTGCGGGCGCCTCCATCGGGTCGGTGGCCACCACCCGGGCCAGCAGGGCCCGAGCCTTGGGGTCGGTGCTGGTGTCCAGGTCGGTGGGGGTGACGGCCGGGTCGAGGTCGCGCAGGGCGTGGTCGAGGGTGTCGTTCATCGCATGCTCCGGGAGTCCACGGTGGCGGTCGCCACGGGCTGGGTTGTAGTGGCGGGGGCCGCGTCGGCGTGGTGGCGCAGGGCACGCCGGGCCCGGGTGAGCCGAAGCCGGAACGCGACGGGGGAAATGCCGAGCACCCGCGCGGCCTGTGGGGCTGTGAGGCCGTCCCACACGGCCAAGGCGAGCGTCTCCTGGTGGCGCGGGCTGAGCCGCCGCCACGCCTGGACGAGGTCGAGCCGGCGTGCCACCAGCTCGGGGTCCAGCCCGGCCGCCGCGGCGCCGGTCAGCTGGCGGTCGGCGATGCGGACGGTGAGCGCCTGCCGCCGCTGGTCGGCCCGCAGCCCGTTGCGGAGAGTGCGGTGCGCCACGCCGAACAGCCAGGCCCGCGCCTCGTCCGCCGCCAGCGGCACGTCGTCCAGGCGCCGCCAGGCGACGAGGAACACGTCGGCAACCACGTCCTCGGCGTGGGAGGGGTGGACGCGACGCTCGACGAACCGCAGCAACGCGGCATACGTCTGCTCGTAGAGGTGGGCGAAGCGCTGGGTGCGTGGTGGCCCGGTGTCGGTGACGTTCATGCCTAGGTCATGTCCGGCAGGCCCACAGGTGTGTCGTGAACCGTCACGACGAGGCGTCGGCCACGGCTTCCTCCGTGCCCTCGCCAGTGACCTCGTGCGCCGCCCCAGCGAGCAGCGTCGACCCACATCCGGATCGCCATGACGTCCGCAGACGGCGCGCAACGCCGCGCGGCCACCACCGGCACGTCCAACCCGAGCGGCGCCGCGGTGAACTGGGTGCGGACCAGGCGGGAAGGCGTAGACACCACCGATCCGCTTCTCCCCCCGCTCTGCCGTGACGGGGCGCGCCTGGGCCTGGCGCAGGACGGTGAGTCCGGCACCGGGGAGGCGGCGTCGCGCTCGCCCGCGACGTAGGCCGGGGTCTGGCCATGTCGGATCAACAGCAAGCGCATCCCCGCAGCCTACGCGGGAGGAGCCGCCGTTCTTGGGCGCCGCCCCACTGCGGACGGACTCCGGAACCGCCATGACCAGCGAGTCGCTCTTTCCTGCTTGAGCCCCTGCTCGAGCAGGTCAGCAAGCCCATCCAGTACGTCTGGGGCGAGGTCAACCGGCGATCTCCGCTCGCGTGCCGCGCGCCGGCCCCGGCGCTGGCAACGTTGATCGTTGCCGGGTTAATCACACCGTCCTCGCTCACGCGGGCTTCACCGGCCACGAGGACACCGACGTCCTGGAAGGCCGCTGCACCTTCGGCCTGGAATGCATACTGAGCGGCCTGGCCGTCCGGCACGACCCCAGTCCATCCGGAAAAGCATAGTTTGGCGCGCCCTGCCTGCGATGAGATCCGGCGCTCCATCGGGTCTCCACTCTGGACGACCGCTACGACCAAGGAGGAGTTTATGGGCAAGGTCATCTACTGGATGAACACCTCGATCGACGGCTACATCGAGGATTCCGACGGTGGCATGGACTTTCAGGACCCGGCCGAGGACTTTCAGCAGGCGGCGAACGACCATGTTCGCGGGACCGCGGCGTTCCTGTTCGGGCGGCGGCTGTATGAGGCGATGGAAACGCCCTGGACGCAAGACCTCGGCAAGGAAGGCGCCCCGGCCGTCGCGCGGGAGTTCGCCCAGTTCTACAGGAGACGCCACGGTACGTCCTCCGACACCCTCCAGACCGTCCCCGAAGGGTCACGATCGTCCGTCGCAAGGACGCCCTATCCGTGGTGACGCGAAAGCAGGAGATCGACGGCACCCTCCAGCGGCGGCCTCGAGCCGGCCACCTCCCTGCTGGACCTTATCGACGAGTTATGGGTGTACGCGTTCCCCGTGATCGTCGGGGGCGGCAAGCCGTACCTGCCCGTGAGAGAAGAACTGCGGCTGCGTTTGGTCGAGCACCGTTCCTTGGCCTCAGGAACCATGTTCCGGCGCTACGTACGGTCCTGACTGACCAGGAGCGGGCCCCGGGTGTAGCACGAGGGGCCAGTGGCCGTACGCCCATGCGCGATCCTAGACGACGTGGCGCCCGCGTCACTGAACCCGTGACCTGCACCTCCTTGCACAGGTTTGGAGGACCATCGAGCTGAACAACGTGCACTGCGGCTGAAACTTCTTCTGACTAGGCCGAGTGCGTCCCCAGATGGGGTGCGGGAGGCACCCCGTCTCTGCGCGCTCGCGGTCGTCCGACCCTGATTTTTGATCTTCCGCTGATATGCAAGCACTTGCGGGCATGGCGACCTGGGATGGCGTGGCCGTGCGCCAGGGCTTCCGAACGCGCCACACGATCGGTAGTCCTCGGCCATGGTGCGGACGTACCCGGCGCCCAGGAACGCTCCGGAGATCTCCATGCCGGTGCCCACGCGGCTCGGTCGTCACCGACCCCACGCCGAACGAGTCCGGCGGTTAAAGAATTTCCGAATAAGGGTCATGACCGGAAACCGGGAAAGCATTATTCTTGGGCGCGAGAGGGCTGTTCCGGACCCGGCCGAAATCTGGAGCCACGATGCGATTCCTTGCCATCGTCCTGCTGCTGTTACCGCTGCTTCCGACCCCCGCTTACGCCGCCGAACTCCCCGGCGGCAAGGCCAACTACGTCGTCACCCTGGGCCGGCTGCGCGCCGACGTCCGGGACAACTGGGTGCGCCTGGGCACGTACCAGTTCGCGACCGACGGCACCGTCACAGCGCGCACGTACCTGTGGCGGCAGACCGCGCCTGCCGCCCGTGAGGGCACCGGCACCACACCCGACCTCGACAGCTGCTCGACCGTCAGCGGCGCGGTCGGCCACACCCGCGCCCGCCACTGCGAGGTGCTGACGGCGGGCGGGTTCAGGGGCTCCCCGCCCGAGTCGCGCACCGGGACCTTCAGCGTCGCCGGCGATGTCCTGAACATCACGTGGAACTTCGCCCAGGCCTGGTCCGAACAGTGGTACCTGCGGCCCAACGCCGACGGCACGCTCGTCCGGCTGGAAAGCAAGTACAACACCTTCGCCACCTACGCCTACGGCTACGGCAGCAACGCGGCGCTGGCCACGCGCCGGGCGATGAGCACCGTGCAAGCCTTCCCCGGGACGCTCAAGCAGGATCTCGCGTCCTGGGCGAAGGAGAACGTGACCACCTCGAACGGGCAGGTGTTCGCCCACCCGGCCTTTCGCACGTGCCCCACGACGACATGGTGCCTGACCTACGCCCAGCCGTCGTCAGCGGGAGCGTGCCAGGCGAGCGGCGGCTGCCCCAACTACGGCGGTGGCACGGCCACCAACGACAGCTCGATCCAGTACTACTTGGTCAAGGTCTCCAGCTACGACCGGCGCGACACCCTCTGGCACTGGTGCACCTGCCTGGCCAGGGAGCGCGGCGAGTTCTGCTACACCGGCAACTCCCACGTCAAGCCGCTGCTGCAGATCATCGACGACAACGGCGGCTTCCACGGCTGGGTGGGCGCCGAGGCGTCCTTCTACCCTTCCGGCAGCGATCCGCGCTACTCCGACATGCTCGGCGTCTTCCGCATCACCGACACCCGGTAGCCGCACGTCGAGAGCAGGATCAGGTCACCGTTCCCGGCTGGGCCGACAGGAGGGTCTGGACCCAGCCGCCGGTATCGATGGCGTCCAGAAGGTGTCAGGTCCTGCCGGGTCGAATCGCGCAACTCATGCCGCCGGTAGGGACTGCCGTCGATGCGATATGAGATCAACAGACCGCTGCTGGTGGTGCTCAGGTGGTGCCCGGCGGCTGCGGCACCAGGCTGACCGGCAGGTCGCCGGAGCCGATGGCCTCGACGAAGGTGTTGCGCCGCTCGATCTCCTCCTCCATCCGGTCCAGCCACGGCAGCAAGAGGGCGGCCCGGATCTCGGTGAGGCGGAGCATCAGGCCGTCCTCCTCCGCTGTCATCGCCTTGCTGGACTGGAAGCTGTAGACGCGGGCGCCCGATCGGGCGCCCGCGTTACGTCACGCCATGCGCGTGGACGTCGAGGGTCCGCTGCCACGTGCCGCAGACCAGCTCATGGGCGGCTACATGTCCTCATCAGGCGGTGGTCAGTACCAGCGGGACCGGTACAGATGCTGCCCGCTGATCCAGTACTTGTCGCCGTCGGGGTGGGAGACGAGCTGTGCGCCCGCGGTACCCGGCGGGGCGGAGTCCGTGAAGGCCTGAGGGTCGAGTCGGTGGAAGCGGCCTCGCGCCGTCACGTACAACTGCCCGTCGCTGGCGTCGAAGCGGACCTTCGCCGCCAGCGGGTTCCATTCGCTGACGCTCGACCAGTCGAACGGGGCGACTTCGTGGGTCCGCACCGTTTCCCGCGTCGCCGGGTCGAGTTCGAAGAGCTTGCCGGCGGTGATGCCCCACAGATGCCCCTCGGCGTCCACGGTGAGCCCGCTGATGGCCCGCTCGCCGGGAAGCGGCTCCGCCTCCCACAGTTTGGTGCCGGAGGCGACGTCGAAGGCGAAGACCTTGGCCGTGGTCTGGGTGGGAGTCGAGCCGTTGCCGCCGTAGACCATGGTGCCCCCGTACAGGACACCGCCCGCGTATGTGAGCGCGGTGATGCTCTGATCGGTCACCAGGCCGGGGTAGCGGTGGAGGCTGTCGTCGGCGGGATCGTACAGCGCGAGGTCGCCGCCGAGCTTGCCGTAGTCGGGCTGCGTGCCCACCGCAAGGTAGCGGCCGGCGGACTCCATCGCCCACGGCCGGCTCTGCGCGTGGTCGCGCAGGGAGAACACCGGACGCGGATTCGACGTACTCCAGGGCGCCGCCGGGTCGTAGGCGAAGATGTCCGCGCCCGTGTAGGTGCCGAGGTAGAGCTTGCCGGCGTGGGTGACCATGCCCTCGGCCTGCTTCGGGAATCCGCGGAACCACCAGGCGCCGGTCGCCGGATCGTACGAGGAGAGCCCGCCGGAGAAGTATCCGCCCTGGTAGACCTTGCCGTCCGGCCCGACGGCCATCGCGCGGGGCGTCACGGGAGTGCCCGCGAGGCCTTCGACATAATCCAGGGAGCCCGTGTCGGTGGCGGGGTCGTACTGCCACATCCGCCCGTCGCTGAGCGCCCCGACCACCAGAGTACGGCCGGAGCCTGGATCGAGGACCCGTTCCACACCGCGGCTGCCACCGGTCGCGAAGCCGGTCGGCGTGAGTGTGTCCTTGCGGACGTCGTAGCGCGACAGCCGATCGCCGCTGACCAGGTAGACCTCGCCCTTGGCGTCCTGGCTGGAGACCGACTGGCCGCTGTAGGCACCGAGCGACCCGGTCCAGCGGCCGCGCAGCGTGTCGTAGACGTAGCCGCCACCGGGCGACCACCTGACGTAGACGTAGCGGTGGTCAGCGTCCATCTCGTAGGTGAAGCCCGTCCCGTCGGGCACCTTGTCGGGGACGGCGATCTGCCATTTCTTTCCGGTTGCGAGATTGACCGCCCACATCTCCTTCTTGACCGACCCCGTACCGATGTATGCGGTGTTCCCGACGACGGCGGTGGACCGCACGTAGGTGTTGTGGTCGCCGAAGGTCCCGTAGTCACGCCACTGCCCGGTCCGCGGGCTCCAGCAGGCCAGGTGAGCCGGCGGGAGCACGCCCGGGCGGGCGCCCTCGAACGTGCCGGTGCAGGCGACGCCATCCGGCGTGGTGTCGACCTGCCACAGGAAGCTGGTGTCGGGTGTAGGCGCTCCGAGGTTCTCGGCCTTGGCCGCGCCCCACGCCAGGCGGTAGAGCTCTCCGGCTCCGTACGTGGCCGCGTAGACCGTACCGTCACGCGCGACGTCGACGCCCCAGCCGCCTTGCGCCCGAGCCCCGAGCGGGTGCGCCTTGACCAGGCGGCGCTGGACGGGGTCGATCTCGGCCAGGTAGGCCGGTGCGCCGCTGACGACCAGCCACATCCGTGTCGAGCCGTCCGGCATCCGAGCGGTGGCGCCGCCTGCCGTCGTGGTAGCGGTCAGCGGGATCACTCCGGTGTCCCGGATCCAGGGCACGGGCTCGTCCGCCGCGACCGCCGGCTGCGAGTGGAGCGACCCGCTCACCAGGATGCCGCCCACGCTGACGGCCAGCACGCGCCGCAGGCGTAACCAATGTCTCGATGCGTTCGTCAACACTCCGCTGCCTCCTGGATATCGGGGTCGGTGATCGCTCAGAAACGTGTCAGGACGGTGTCGTTGGCGAGGAAGAGGCGGCCGTCGGGATGGACGGCCAGATACTGGGCCGGCCGGTCGAGAAGCAGCCGGCTGGTGCGCGTGGCGAGGTCGACTTCGAACAACAGGCGCCCATGAACCAGGGCGTAGATCTGGTCACCCCCGTCGCGGCGGCCGAGCTCACCGACGGTGGCGCCGACGTTCTGGGCGAGTTGCAGCCGGTGCACCACCTGCCGGGTGGTGACGTCGAAAGCGAAGAGCTGCCCGTCCGCGAGCCCCCAGAGGAGCCCGGCGGGATCCACCACGAGTGCCGGGATGGCCTGCGCCTGTGGCACCGGGGTCACCTCGAAGACCGTGCCGGTGCCGGACACCGCCCATCCGAACAGGCGGGCCTCGGTCTGGGTCGGCGTGGGCACTGAGTAGCCGCCGCGTATCGACGTCCCCCCGATGATCATCCCGCCCGCATAGGCGAGACTGACGATGGACTGGTCGGTGACGACCGGCCGATGCACGGTCGCCTCCAGGGTGGCCTTGTCCACGATGACAAGGGCGCCGCTCAGCGTCGTCGCGTCCGGCATGGTGCCGTAGGCCACATGGGCGCCCGCGTCGGTCATCGCCCGGGCGCGCACCTGGTGGTGCGCCTTCAGGTCGACGACCTTCACCGGATTGTCGGCCGTTCCCGGCGGCCCGGGGTCGTACTCGGGACTCGACCACGGCAGGGCCGGGTCATAGCGGTACAGCCGGGAGTCCGGGTAGGCGCCGATCCAGACGGTGCGGCCGATCTCGCGGATGCTCTCGATCTGCGCGAAGCGATGGAAACTCGCCTGCCCCGTGCCGGGATCGACCTCGGCGATGCCGCCGCTGAGGAACCCGCCGGCGTACACGGCCCCGCTCGGGCCGGCATGGAGAGCGGCGATCGGGACCGGCTCGCCGGGTATGTCCGTCTGGACGATCTCGCTGTGCTCGGTGATCGGATTGTGCCGGAAGAGCGCGCCACGCCACAGGAGTCCGGTGACGGTCTGGCCTGGCCAGCCGCGCAGGTCGAGATCGCACCACCCGATGCCGCGGTTGTTGGCCACCCGGCCGGGGATGGCGGGACCGACCGGAGTGAGCTCCCCGGTGCGCGGCTGGTATCGGGTGAGGCGATTGTCCTTGGTGAAGTAGACCTCGCCGCGCCGGCCCGGTGGCGTGACGTCGAGTCCGGCGACCCCGTCGATGAGGTCGGTCCATTTGCCCGCCGAGATGTCGTAGACGCCGAGTCTGCCCTGGACCGCGCTGCCGAACCGCACGAAGAGCCGGCCGGCGTAGGCGTTGAGGTCGTAGGCGGTGACCCCGACTCCGTCGCCGATCTCTTCAGGAAGAGGGAGTTCGTGCATCGCGCCGGTATCTGTGTGGATCGCGATGACGTGCGCGTCTGGCTCGGTCCCCGCGTAAATGAAGTGGCCCCAGACGGCGATGCTGCGCACGTACCGGAGCCCGGGCCGGAGTTGGCCGTAGTCCCGGGTCTGGCCGGTGCGCGGTTCGTAGCCGAAGACCCGACCGCCGGGAGAGGTGCCGCCGTAGAGGCGGCCTGCGTCGTCGACGGCCAGCCGCCAGATGTAGGTCTCCGAGGGGAGCGGCCGGCCGAGGTTCTCCGGCGTGCTGTCCGGCCCCGGTCGGCGGCGGTAGAGGAAGCCGCTGCCGTAGGCGCCGACGTAGAGGGTGCCGTCGGGAGCGGCGACGACCGCGTACGATCCCGGTGATCCTGGCAGCGGCTGGCTGAGCAGCGTCTTGCCGGTGGCGGGGTCCACCGCGTTGAGTTTGGCCGGCTCGCCAGTGGAGACCGACCAGAGCGTTCGCCCGCCTTCAGGTCCGGGGGCGACCGTGCCACCGATGAGCAGGACGTCCTTGAGCGGAGAACCGAGCGGCTCGACGGCCGCGGCCGCAGCAAAAGCGCTTCCCACGTTCGGGATCAGTGCGGCACCTGGCGCCAGGGCCGCGGCGGCTAACAGGCGACGACGGGTGAGCATAGCGAGTCCTCCCTGAACGCACCACTTCGGTCAGGACCGAATCCGGGACTTGAAACGATGGAAAGGGGTCACCACGAGCCTCGATCCCGAGGCAAGCCAGTCGTTCGATGGCATCCAGGTCACATATCGGTCTAGACCGATATGTGACCTGGAATTTAGACGATCAGTTTCCGTGCGTCAATAGTGGCTCCGGTGGCAACGAAGAGGTTTCCGACGATATGCCGCTGACCTGCTATAACGACGTGAACGCCGGAGAAGGTTGTTGATCGCTCTCGCTGTGTTCCGTTCAGTTCCATCCGGTCCAGAACTCGAGGTGGCGCGTGTCCGAGAAGACGCCCGCGCGCACCTCGGCGAGGTGCGCGGTATGCCGCGGGTATGTCGGGCCGATGTTCACGGCATGATCGCCTTGACGGCTGGACCGGCGGCTGGCGGAATAGACGTCCGCGTCTTGGAAGGAAACCCGTGCGTCTCGCTCGTCCTCTTGCTGCCGCCATGCTCGTGGTCG
>NZ_VCKY01000560.1 GCF_005889735.1 Nonomuraea turkmeniaca | reverse complement strand
CGGGTGAAGCTGCCCCTGACCGCCTGCCCCGCCTCCGCCAGGGACTGGGCCTGGCACCTGCTGCCGATCGCCCTGCCGCCGACCGTGGCGCCGGAGGCGAAACTGTGCGCCCCCACCCTGCGCGTGCACCACGGCCGGGTGCGCGTCGATCTGCCGTTCCAGACGCCGATCGGCTTCGCGCCCGCCACCGGCCACATGATCGGGTCCGGCTTCGACTGGGGGCTGAACAGCCTGCTCACCGGAACCATAGGACATCTGACCGCTGAGGGCCGGGTGGTCACGGACGGGCGGCCGCTCGCCTACGACGCCAGCGGCGTGTCGGCCAAGCTGCATCGGCTGCGGGCCGAGCGCGAGCACCTGGCCGCCAAGCGCAAACACCAGCAGCGGCTGCTGGCCGGTATCACGCCCGCCGATGCGCGCTTCGCCGCGTTGGCCGCGGCGCATGAGGTCATCAGCGTCGAGCATGAGCGGCTGTGCGCGCGCATCCGGCGCTTGAACAAGGCGCTGGCCTGGTCGGCGGCCCGCTGGGCAGTCGACCAAGCCGACGCCGCCGGGGCGACGGTCATCTACCTGGAGGACCTGGCCACGCTGGAGGCGCGCGGGCGCCGGGGACGGGCCAACGCGCGGCTGTCGGGGCAGGTACGCGGGCAGATCGTGGCGGCGATCCGGCATCTGGCGGCCAAGCACGCGATCGCCGTGGTCACCGTCCCAGCCCGCGGCACCTCCAAGTACTGCCCCCGCTGCGGCACCGGCACCTCCATCCTCCAGCATTGCCCGGCCCCGGACCGGCTCACCGAGCGGGGCTGGGCGTGGGCGCACTGCCCGGCCTGCGGGCTGTCGTGTGATCGGGACTGGGCCGCGGCCGAACGCATCCTCGCACGCGGCCTGCTCGGCCAGCAGGCCACCCGCACCGACCGCACCACCGGCGCCCGCAGCATCGCCACGGTGGTGGAGGGGAACGTGGCC
>NZ_VCKY01000559.1 GCF_005889735.1 Nonomuraea turkmeniaca | reverse complement strand
CCTTGTCGGTGCACGGACCGTCGGCGATGACCTGGTTGACCTCCACCCGGTCGCCCTCGGCCACGATCGGCTTCTGGTTGAAGCTCGTGCCCTGGTTGGAGCGCTTGAACTTCGCCACGCGGTAGGTCGTCCGTGTGCCGTCGTCGTTCATGACCGTGATGTAGTCGGCCGAGACCTCCTCGACCACGCCCGCCTTCTCGGCGCTGATGACGTCGCCGGCGTCGGTGGCGGCACGGTATTCCATGCCGGTGCCGACCAGCGGCGCCTCGCTCTTGAGCAGCGGCACCGACTGGCGCTGCATGTTGGAACCCATGAGCGCGCGGTTGGCGTCGTCGTGCTCGAGGAACGGGATCATCGCGGTGGCCACCGACACCATCTGGCGCGGCGACACGTCGATGTAGTCGACCTCGTCGGCACGGGCGAGCTCGGTCTCACCGCCCTTGGTGCGGACCAGGACTCGGGCGTCGGCGAACGAGCCGTCGGCGTTGAGCACCGTGTTGGCCTGCGCCTTGACGTAGCGGTCTTCCTCGTCGGCGGTGAGGTAGTCGATCTGGTCGGTCACCTTGCCGTCGACGACCTTGCGGTAAGGAGTCTCGACGAAGCCGAACGCGTTGATCCGGCCATAGGAGGCCAGCGAGCCGATCAGACCGATGTTGGGACCTTCAGGGGTCTCGATCGGGCACATCCGTCCATAGTGGGACGGGTGCACGTCACGGACCTCGAAGCCGGCCCGCTCACGGGACAGACCACCGGGACCCAGCGCGGACAGACGCCGCTTGTGCGTCAGGCCGGCCAGCGGGTTGGTCTGGTCCATGAACTGCGACAGCTGCGAGGTGCCGAAGAACTCCTTGATCGACGCCACGACCGGGCGGATGTTGATCAGGGTCTGCGGGGTGATCGCCTCGACGTCCTGCGTGGTCATGCGCTCGCGGACGACGCGCTCCATGCGGGCCAGGCCCAGGCGGACCTGGTTCTGGATCA
>NZ_VCKY01000558.1 GCF_005889735.1 Nonomuraea turkmeniaca | reverse complement strand
CCTTGTCGGTGCACGGACCGTCGGCGATGACCTGGTTGACCTCCACCCGGTCGCCCTCGGCCACGATCGGCTTCTGGTTGAAGCTCGTGCCCTGGTTGGAGCGCTTGAACTTCGCCACGCGGTAGGTGGTCCGCGTGCCGTCATCGTTCATGACCGTGATGTAGTCGGCCGAGACCTCCTCGACCACGCCCGCCTTCCCGGCGATGACCAGGTCGCCCGTGTCGGTGGCGGCACGGTATTCCATGCCGGTGCCGACCAGCGGCGCCTCGCTCTTGAGCAGCGGCACCGACTGGCGCATCATGTTCGCGCCCATGAGCGCCCGGTTGGCGTCGTCGTGCTCCAGGAACGGGATCATCGCGGTGGCCACCGACACCATCTGGCGCGGCGACACGTCCATGTAGTGCACTTCGTTCGAGCGGACGTACTCGAACTCGCCGCCCTTGGTGCGGACCAGCACCCGCCGCTCGGCGAACCCGCCGTCCGCCGAGAGCGGGGAGTTCGCCTGGGCGATCACGTACAGATCTTCCTCGTCGGCGGTGAGGTAGTCGATCTGGTCGGTCACCTTGCCGTCGACGACCTTGCGGTAAGGAGTCTCGACGAAGCCGAAGGCGTTGAGCCGGGCGAAACAGGCGAGGTAGCCGATGAGGCCGATGTTCGGGCCCTCGGGGGTCTCGATCGGGCACATCCGGCCGTAGTGGGAGGGGTGCACGTCGCGCATCTCCACGCCCGCCCGCTCACGGGACAGACCACCCGGACCCAGCGCGGACAGACGCCGTCTGTGGGTCAGGCCGGACAGCGGGTTCTCCTGGGCCATGAACTGCGACAGCTGCGAGGTGCCGAAGAACTCCTTCATGGACGCCACGACCGGGCGGATGTTGATCAGGGTCTGCGGGGTGATCGCCTCGACGTCCTGCGTGGTCATGCGCTCGCGGACGACGCGCTCCATGCGGGCCAGGCCCAGGCGGACCTGGTTCTGGATCA
>NZ_VCKY01000557.1 GCF_005889735.1 Nonomuraea turkmeniaca | reverse complement strand
GCGTGGGTGTGGGGGTGCCGCCACCGCCGAAGTCGACGTCCGAGCAGGTGTAGAAGGCCTCGTTGCTGCCGACCACACGCTGCCAGATCGAGTAGAGGATGTGCCGGCCGCTGCGCTGTGGCAGGTTGATCGTCCAGTTGGTGAACGTGCTCGGGTTCTGGCCGTTGAACGTCCTGATGTGAACCAGGTCTGACCATCTGAGGGGCATGGTCGGGTTCCAGCCCTCGCGGGTGATGTAGAACTCGAAGTTGCTGTTGGCGTGCGGCGCGGAGGCGTGGTAGGTAAGCGTGAAGCTGCCGGGCCGCACCTGGGTCGCCGGCCAGTCGGCCCGTTGCAGGTCGAGCCCGCGATACTTGTCGCGGCCCGCACTGCAGAGTTTGCCGTCCGGGATGAGCTCGCGGTGCCGTCCGCCTGCCTCCAGGAGGGAGACCTCGTTCCAGTCGTAGAACGCCTGCGTGCCGCCCGCCGCCACGGCGGCCTTGCAGGCGGCCGACTTCGGCGTCTCAGGTCCCTCGTTCTTGCAGACGTAGACGCGGCTGGGCGGGTTGGACATCGTGCCGTGGGCGTTGGCCGCGGAGGCCGGCAACAGGGCCAGCACTCCGGAGGCCGCCACCGCGGCGGCGATCGTGCTCTTGCGCACCTCGTACTCCCTGGGGGGTGAGAGTAAATAAAAAGGAAACCTTACTAAGGATTAATCATCGACCGGCGCTCGCGCAAGCGCTTCGGGTCAGAGGGCGCTCGGGAGGGCCTCTGCTGTCCGTCGCGCAGGCTTCCACGGTCGCCGACGGCATGGGCAAAGGGCCACGGAGAACAGGTCCGCCGCGAGTAGCGCGGCCGCGTTCGTGGTGGGAAGTAGGTAAAGGATTACGTCCGGGATCGCCTGTGCCGTAGGGGATCCCGTTGCCTTGGCCCGAACCTGGCTTGCATCTCTCTATGCGTTTCGCTTACCTTCAAGGACTCAGGGCGTACGCCGGGCAGCACTTCATGCCGCGCG
>NZ_VCKY01000556.1 GCF_005889735.1 Nonomuraea turkmeniaca | reverse complement strand
CTAGACGAATGAGTCCAAGGGGTGTGGTCACGTTTAGTGGTCGTAGGCGGTCAGCGATCGCTTGATTGGCTGGCCGGTCTTGTCGTTGTGCCAGATGGCCGCGGTCAGCGCGAGCACTCGCGCCAGTACGCGCACGATGACACCAGCATGAGTACGCCCGCCGTGGCGCTCCAGGTCAAGCTGGCCTTTGAAGGTCTGGTTGATCGACTCGATGGTCTGGCGCAGCGGCCGGAACAGACGTGTTCCGGCCCGTTCGGGTTCGCCCTTGCGGGCCGGGCGCAGCAAGGTCAGATCACGTACCGCTACACCTTGCTCGAATGCGCGACCGTAGTAGTTCTTATCTCCGATGATCGTCTGGCCCGGATGATCGGCCACCACGTCGCGCGCCTCGTCGAGCATCCCGAGCAGGGTCTCGCGCTCGTCGGCCTTGGCCCCGGTGAGCGCAAAGGCGACCGGTAGCCCGCCCAGGGTGCACAGCAGGTGCAGCCGCAGCCCCCAGAAGAACCGTGAGTGACTGGCGCAGTAGCCGTACTCCGCCCACCCGGCCAGGTCGCTGCGCCTGGCCGTTTCCCGGGAACGGCCGCATTCCACCGGCGTGGAATCGACCACCCACACATCGTCGCTCCACAGCGAGGTGTCCCTGGCCAGCATCCTGATCAGGTGTAGGACCAGGCCGGATGCCTTGCGCAGGCGCTTGCCGTAGCCGGATTGGCCGGGCAGATACGGGAACATGCCGGTCAGCTTGGCGTGCGCGTGACGCAGCCAGCGTCGCTCGGAGGTGAAGCCCAGCAGCGCCGACATCACCGCCAGCGTCACCAGCTCGGCGTCACTGAGTGTGGGCGCGATGCCCGTCTTCGGACGCCGGGGTGCCAGATTCGGAGAAGCCTTCAGCGTGTCGTCGATCTTCACATAGAGTGCGGTGGCGAGGGTGTTCAGGTCGTTCGTCACACAATGATCTTGGACACCCTCACCCTATTTCCGCAGGCGATCCCTTGGACTCATTCGTCTAG
>NZ_VCKY01000555.1 GCF_005889735.1 Nonomuraea turkmeniaca | reverse complement strand
CTGCCCGTGCTCGAGGTCGGGGACGACTGCTACGACGTGAAGACCTTGAGGGCGAACCTCTTCGCCCGCGGCGGCCTGAACGAGAAGGTGTACGGCGGCGCCGTAGGGCTGCGGTCCTGGCTGGAGTCCACCAAGTACGACGCCGCGTTGCGAGAGGACGTGATGGCGTTCCAGCGCCGCATGAACCTCGCTGATGACGGGGTAGTCGGCGCCAAGACGTGGCCTGCCCTGCTGCGGGTGCCGTGAGCGACGGCCTGTTCGCCCGCTGGTGGCCGTGGCCGTACCAAGAACGCCTCCCCGCGGCATCGAAGCCGGTGGAGGAGCTTGAGCCTGGGGAGCGAATCCCTGGGCTCGTCGATGAGTGCAACTGATCGCGAGACGCCTGTCTCGCCCTGGGGTGGTCCTGCCGGATGCGGGGCCGCCCTTCGCATGTCCCCATTTCCAAGGAGAGCATCCTCATGCGCCTGAACAAGAGCGCAATCCTGTTCGTCGGCGTCGTCATCGCGGCGAGCATGACCACCGGCCCTGCGACCGCGTCGGCTGACGTGCCCGGCGACGTCCTCCGGATCGTCGAGGTCGGCACCGACGCCATGGGCGCGGACAGCTACGCCAACCGGAACCGCGAGTTCGTGAAGTTCCAGAACGTCTCAGACGGCCCGATCGACGTCGCGAACGTCCTGGTCGAGGACAACTGGGCGCACGCCAAGACGGTGAAGGGCGATGCCCACACCTGCAACACGTACAAGATCGTGGATCTGCCGGACAACGGAACGACCGTCATCGCCAAGGGCGAGTACGTGACCGTGTTCAACGGCTCCCGGCTGGGCGGCGACCGCAAGATCAACGGCAGCGAGTACCAGCTGTTCGCCGACAGCGACACCGACTGCGGCACCGCCGGCCAGTTCTTCAACAACAACAACGACACGGCCTGGGTGACCAAGGCCAACGGCGATGTGCTGTCCAGCTACTCGTGGGACCACAACGGCGGCTACGTCTTCAAGCCGTAGGAGGCAGACATG
>NZ_VCKY01000554.1 GCF_005889735.1 Nonomuraea turkmeniaca | reverse complement strand
TGTCCACTCTCCCACCCCTGCCCGGCCCGCCCGCCCTGGCAGTGACCCGATGAGCAGACTCATCGTCTCCGTCCTGCTCGCCGCGCTCATGGTCGGGATCGCCGCGCCGAGCGCCTCCGACGACATGGGCGAGGCCGCGCGGGCCGGGCAGTGGCAGCTGGACACGCTGCGCCTGCCCGAGGCCTGGCGGGCGAGCAAGGGCGCGGGCGTGCTGGTCGCGGTGCTCGACACCGGCGTCAACGGCCGCCACCCCGACCTGGAGGGCGCCGTGACCCAGGGACCCGACCTGACCGGCGCTGGGCGCAGTTCGGGACTCTGGGGCCGGCACGGGACCGCCATGGCCAGCCTGATCGCCGGTCGCGGGCACGGCGAGGAGCACGAGGACGGCATCGTCGGCGTGGCCCCCGCCGCCGAGGTGCTGTCCATCAGGGTCACGCTGGAGAACGGCGACCCGCTGCGCCGCAAGCGCTCCTCCCGCGGACGGCACGCGCTGGCCAAAGGCATCCGCTACGCGGCCGACCGCGGCGCCGACGTCATCAGCATGTCGCTGGGTGGCGGGAGCGGCGTGTGGGAGGGGTCGGCGGACGAGGAGGAGGCCGTCAGGTACGCGATCGGCAAGGGCGCGGTGCTGGTGGCCTCGTCGGGCAACGACGGCGAGACCGCCAACAGGAAGAACTTCCCCGCCGCCTATCCCGGGGTGATCGCCGTAGGGGCGGTGGACCGGCGGCTGAAGGTCGCGCGGTTCTCCAACCGGCAGGACTACCTGTCCGTGGTGGCGCCGGGCACGGAGATCGTCACGGCCGACGGCCGCGACTCGTACGTGGTCGGCGACGGCACCAGCGCGGCGGCGGCCATGGTGGCGGGCATCGCGGCCCTGATCAAATCCGCCCATCCCGACATATCCCCCTACCACGTCCGCACGGCCATAGAACTCGGCGTGCTGAAACGGCCGACGGCCGGCTACAGCCGCGCCTACGGGCACGGGGTGGCCAACGCGCTGCTGGCCCTGCGCGCGGCGGACCGGCTG
>NZ_VCKY01000553.1 GCF_005889735.1 Nonomuraea turkmeniaca | reverse complement strand
CTCTCTCCCAGGAGCAGAATCTGTGATCCCCCGAGCTGTGCTCGCCCTGCTGGTGCTCCTGACCGGCTGCAGCACCGCGGCCGATCAGCCCGAGCCGGTGACCGAGCGCCCGCCGGCGATCGTGGCCGTGTCCGCAGAGGGTGCCGTGGTGGCCGACAACCGGGCCGAGGCGTTCTACGGGCTGGACCGGTCGGGCAGGGAGCTTTGGCGAGACCCCGCCGCGTACGCCGGCGGCGCCGACGTGATCTGCCAGGCGCGCTGTCCCGACCCGGTGTTCTCCGGCTCGGCGGAGGCAGCGGACCCCGAGCCACGTTCCCTCTCGGGCGTGTTCGCGCAATCTGACGCCCGGATCAGGCGAGTGCTGACAGCACGTGATGCCTCGGACGCCGTGATCGTCGAGAGCGACGGCGCGGAAAAGGGCAGCCTGCGCCTGATCCGGCCCTCGGGCAAGGACGTGCGCATCCCACTGAACGGCGCCTTTTCCTGGGCGGAGGACGCGTCCAGGACCACCGCGGTCGCGACCTCCGGCAAGCAGGCGCTGTGGTTCCGGCACGACCGGCGAGGTTGGCGCCAGGTGGCCAGCGACACGTTCGACGAACCGGTCAGGTCGCTCTGCGCATCGGGCGCCACCGCGGTGGTCAAGGGGGAGCGCGTCTATGTGCTGACCGGCTCGGGCAAGCCGGTACCGATCACCACGAGCCTTCCGGTCGTCGCCGGATGCGCCGCCGGGACGCAGGGCCTCGTCGTGTACGCCTACTGGCGCGACGGAGGCGGCAGGCGGTTCACCGGCATCAGCGGCGTCGACTCCCTCGGCAAGCAGACGTGGTCACGCGAGATAGCCGACGAGGCGCAGATCCGTGCCCATCCGTCCGGCACAACCTTCGTGATCACGTACGGCGGTGCGACCGAGGTGATCGACCCGGCCGGCCGTACGGTGGCCAGACACTCGGGCACCGCCTCGGCCGCCTACACCGCGGACGGTGAGCTGGCCCTCCTGACCACCGAAGGAAAGCTGCGCTGGCTGGCCCATTAGGCGGTCGCGCGCGAAACTCGTGGCGACGTCGATGGTCATCCCGCGACAATG